>JAMLIQ010000163.1 GCA_023954095.1 Burkholderiaceae bacterium
GGCCGGGGAGACGGGCGCCACCGGCACGCCGACATGCATGGCGCCGAGCATCAGCAGCGCGTGATCGATGGCGTTGTCGGAGAGCACCAGTGCGGGGCGCTCCGCCGACAGGCCGCGCGCCAGCAGCGCAGCGCCAATGGCACGCGCCTTGGCCAGCGCCTCGCGGTAAGTCAGCCGCCGCCATGCGGCGCCGGTGCGTTCGGCGAGAAAACAGCGGTCGGGCGCTTCGCGCGCCCAGCGCTCGAGGTGCTCGCCGAGGCAGCGCGCGTAGGACTGGAGGGGCTGCGGCGAACGCAGCACCCGCACTCCGTCATCGCGCCGCTCGACCTCCACCGCGGCCGGCGCAAAGCGCAGGCTGGCGAAGGGCGGCTTGGTCATTGGACTGCCTTCCCCCCGCCCCCCTCCCCGCGGGAGGGGGTGACGGTCGTTCGCCGCTTTGCAGCTCCGTGTGCTGGCTGCGCCGTCCTTGGGGCGGCCCGGCGGACGGCGCTCACTTCAGCAGTTTCCAATCGCCGTTGGCCACCGTCGCCATAACCGCGGCACGAGCATCGAAGCCATTATGGTTGGTCGGCGACATGTTGAAAACGCCGTGGGTGGCGGGCAACTCCTTGACGTTCTCCAGTGCATCGCGCAGCGCCATGCGGAACTCCGGCGTGCCCGGCTTGGCCTTCTTCATGGCTTCCGGCACGGCACGAGTGAGCAGCAGGTAGGCGTCGTAGCCATGCGCACCGAAGGTGCTGCGGCTGTTCGGGCCGTGGGCGCCCTCGTAGAGTTTGATGTAGTCGAGCGCCGGTTTCTTGGAAGGATGCGAATCCGGCAACTGTTCGGCCAGCAGCATGGGGCCGACCGGGAAGATGGTGCCCTCGACGTTTTTGCCGCCGACGCGCAGGAAATCGCGGTTGGCGATGCCGTGCGTCTGGTAGTACCTGCCCTTGTAGCCGCGCTCGACCAGCGTAGCCTGCGGCAGCACGGCCGGCGTGCCCGACCCGGCGATCAGCACCGCATCCGGATTGGCCGCCATGATCTTCAGCGCCTGGCCGGTGACGCTGGTGTCGTTGCGCTGATAGCGCTCGACGGCGGTGAGCTTGATGCCCTTGCCTTCCGCTGCGCCGGTGATGGCCTTGAGCCAGAGCTCGCCGTACGGGTCGGCATAGCCGATGAAGCCGATCGTCTTCACGCCATTGGCTACCATGTGTTCGGCGATGGCGACGGCCATCAAACCGAAATTCTGCGGCGTGGTGAAAATCCAGCCGGCCTTTTCCCCCGCAGGAGGCAGGGGCGCCATGGCGATCTGCGGCGTCTTCGTCTCGAAGGCCACTTCCAGAATGGCCATGGAGGTCGGCGTGGCGCTGGCGGCGATCAATACGTCGGCCTTTTCCTCCGAAACGAACTTGCGCGCATTCTTCACGGCCGTCGTCGTGTCGGTGGCATCGTCGAGCACCACCCACTTCACCTTTTCGCCAGCGATGGTGTGCGGCAGCAACGCGAAGGTGTTCTTCTCCGGTATGCCCAGCGAAGCGGCTGGGCCTGTGGCGGAAACGCTGACGCCGACGGTGATGTCGGCCAGGGCCGCGCCGGCGACGCACAGTGAGGACAGCAATAGGGCGAGCTTGCGGATCTGCATTTTCTCCTCCTTGTTGTGATTGTCGACAGCGGCGCGATGGCCGCCGCGTGGAACACACCATACGCCGCGCTTACTGACTTTGTCAAACGTCTGTTCGGCTAGTTAGTAATTTGCTAGAGTACCTGCATGCCGAAGCCCCTGCCTACCGCCGCCCGCCGCCGGGAAGTCGAGCGCGTCGTGCTGCGCCACGCCCACGATCATCCCGAATGGGGGCAGGCGCGCGTGGCCGCGGCCATGACCGACAGGGGGATCAAGGTCTCGGCCGCCGGCGTGCGCTGGATCTGGCAACGCCATCACCTCGAGACCACCGCGAAGCGGGCGGCAGCATTGAAGAAACCGGGGGTGCCGCGCCTCACCGCCTCGCAAAAAACGGCGCTGGCGCGCATCGCGGCGCGCCGCGGCGGCGCCCCGGAAGGGGAAACGCCCCCGCTGGCGCGCCAGCACCTGCTGGCGGTGGCAGTGCGCGAATTCAGCCGCAAGGGCTTTGCCCGCACCTCCATCCGCGACATCGCCCAGGCCGCGGGCCTTCAGCCCGGCTCGGTGTACCACCACTTTGCCTCGAAGGAGGATCTTTTCATCGCTGCCCATTCAATCGGCATGCGCGAGGTGGCCTGCGCGGTGGAAGCCGCCGTGGCCGCATGCCGGGATCCCTGGGACCGCCTTGAAGCC
>JAMLIQ010000164.1 GCA_023954095.1 Burkholderiaceae bacterium
TGAAAAGTGGAAGCAATGGCGAATGACGAGCGCGCCCAGGCCGTGGCGTTGCGTCGTTTCCACCAGGGCGGGCAGGCCGCGCTCGAAAGCCAGCGGCGAGAAACCAAACTGCGCATCGACCTGCACGATGGGGCTGCCGGTGGCCGTGACCGCGGGTTCCACATCGAGGCGCACTTTGCCAGCGCGCACGGCGTCGGCACAACTGATCAGCCGGTACACCCCGTGCGACTGGCAAGCATCGCGCTGGCCTGCCACGATGACTTTGGCAATGGCTTGCACATGGGCATCACTCAGGCCCATGCGGACCAGCGCGCGGCGGACGATGTCCGTGAGCTGCGCTTCGGGGACCTGCACCATGGCGGGGGAATCGGCGGACGCGGATGTCATGTCGGAAGAATGCTTTCGTGAGAAGACGCGCTGCCGGTGTCGGCCAGCGTGGCGATGCGGGCGGGAGAAAGAAGGTGCCGCGCGGGCTGCGGTGTCCAGCCGTACAGCACCTGCGCCGCCGCGCCACAGATGCGGCCCTGGCAGGCGCCCATGCCGCAGCGGGTGTGCAGCTTGGCGTCGATCCAGCTGCTGCGCTGTTGCAGCGCACCGTGCGCCACATCTTCGCAGCGGCAGACCAGGGTGTCGGCGCGGGGCAGGGCGGCCAGCACTTGTGCGCGCACCGGGAAGTGGCGGTGCAGCGCATCGGCAAACGCATTCCAGCGCGCCAGCGTGCCTTGCAGGGCCTGTGCAGCTTCGGTATGGCCTGCCGCAGCATTACCTGCAATGGCACCTTGCACCAGTGCGCGCTCGCTGCCGCCAAAGCCGGTGCATTCGCCAGCGGCGTACACACCGGGTACGGTCGTTTGCATCAGCGCATCGACTTGCAGGCCGCCGCGCTCGCCCAGGGTGCAGCCCAGCATCTGGCCCAGATGCGTGTGGGGCACCAGGCCAAAGCCGCAGGCGATGCGATCGCAGTCCAGCTGTTCCGTGCCGTTGCCGCGCCGCAGGCGCACAGCTTCCACCTGGGTGCTGCCCAAGGCTTCGAGCACATGGGCGTTGGCGCGCAGGCCGGGGTGCAGCAGGCGGGTTGCCTGGAGTGCCTTGGCAGGCCAGCGGACAAGCTGCGCCGCAAACACGGCCAGGTCGCGCCAGGGTGTGTGCTCGGCCACGCGCAGCACATGCGCGCCCGCCTTGCGTGCGGTGGCAGCGGCGGCCAGCAACAAGGGGCCGGTGCCCGCTATGACGATGCGCTGGCCGCGCACATCCACCCCGCCTTTGATGAGTGCCTGCAGGCCCCCTGCGCCGGTGGCGCCCGGCAGCGTCCAGCCGGGGAAGGGCAGCAGCAGTTCGCGCGCACCGGTGCAGAGAATGGTGCGGCCTGTGTGCTGCGTCCAGCCGTGCGTGGCGTTTTCCAGCATCAGTGCGGGCGCATCGCCTGCGCGGGCCCGGGCGCCCAGGCCCACGACGCGGGTGCCGCCGAGCACTTCGATGTTGGCGTGGTGCGCGAGGCCTTCGCGGTACTGGCGTGCCAGCGTAGGCAGTTGCACGCCAGGGCCATCGCGCCAGATCTGCCCGCCGGGCGCGGGGTTGTCGTCCACCACCACGATGCGCATGCCGCTCGGTGCGGCAGCCAGCGCCGCCGCCATGCCGGCAGGGCCCGCGCCAACGATGAGAAGATCGCAACGCGCCTGGGATATCGGTGTCATGCGGCACCTCCCGTGCGCGCGGTGCTGGTGGCGATGTGCATGCCGTTTTCACACACCGTCTGGCAGGCCAGGCACTCGCGGCCATTGACCAGTACGCGGCATTCGTGGCAAACGCCCATGCCGCACAGCGGTGCGCGCCATTGGCCGCTGACCGACAGGCGCGTGCAGCCCGGCGGTTGCTGCGCGAGGGCGGCAGCCACGCTGCTGCCTGCGGGGATGCGCACCCGCGCGCCGCCCACCTGTACTTCGACCATTGCTGTTGTGTTCTTCATGCGGCACGTTCCTGCACAAACCGGGTCGGTGCGTAGGGTGTCGGGTCGATCGGCGCCGCCGTGCCCAGCATGCTGGATGCGATCAGCGCGGCGGTCGCGGGTGCCGTGGTCACGCCCAGGCCCTCGTGCCCCACCGCCAGCCACAGGTGCTCGCGCTCTGGGTGGCGTCCGATGATGGGCAAGCCATCGGGCGTGGCTGCGCGAAAACCCGTCCAGGTGCGGATGGCGTTGCGCTCGGCCAGCGATGGCACGTATTCGATCGCCCGGCGCAGCATGCGCGCCAGCACGGCGTTGTCGATGGCGGGGTCCAGC
>JAMLIQ010000165.1 GCA_023954095.1 Burkholderiaceae bacterium
GCTGCCTGCAGGCACATGCAGCCATGCGTGCATGTGCGTGCCATGCCAGGCCACGTACCGAAACTGAAAAGGCTGGCACCCCCAGCGCAGGCATGATGCCCTCAAAGTAGGTGTAAGTGACAAGGGAGATGAGGGACACCGCCAGCACAATGAGAATGGGGCCTAGCCCTCTGCACATGCACAGCAGGGCAGCACCGGCAGCGGTGGGAGGATGGGTTGGGGAGGTGGTGGAGGTCGCGGGGGCACACCCGCACGACGCACCGCGTGAGCAGCTCAGCGGCGCGCATGCCAATGAGCGCAACATCCTCCAGCAGCGTGTCGCCACCACCGCCGCCGCCGCTCCAGCGCGTCACCAGGCGGCGCAGCCATAGCTGCATTCGCACCATGAGGAGGGGGAGGGGAGGGGGGACCCCTGGTCTGCACCGTGCGGCAAACTGCAGCTTTGCCCGATAACAACAGCGCACCGGCTACAACCAGCCAATCCCCAATGAGCGACTGCCTCGTAATTTTGGTGCCTGGCACCACCCTGTTGTGCTGCGCCGCGTGGGCAGCTTTGGGGGGAAATGCGGTATCCACACCGCACTGTCCGTGCGGCACGGATACCTGCCGTATCCGTAGCCGGCAGCCGCTAGGCTTCACCGAATTACACAGCACTGCCGGCTCCCAACTGTGTAGTGAATCGGGCCTTTGCTGTGTAGTTGCCCGGCGCCGAGTGTAGTGGGGCGGCGGGGGTGGTGGAGATTTTTTCCGCGCGGGGCCTCGCGGCCCCGCGCGACGCAATATTAAGGTCTACGCTCATTAGCAAAGGCGTGGCAAGGTGCAAAGGGGGTTGCTGAAGGTTCCTGCTTGCTTGCGCCGTGCCATGCCACGTGTAGCGGCCGGTGGGCGCCAGGTAGGAGGGGTGCCAGTGTGCGCAACGCGCCCTGCCGGCGTGCGCGTTTGGTGCCTGCCAGCGCGCGCGGTCGTGTGAAACCTGCAGCCGAGGACACCGATGGCAAGGAGGCGCCTGCGCTTACGCCCGATGCGTCGCTGTCGCTGTCGCTGTCGCTGTTGCCGCTGCCATCGCTTCGTCCTCTAACTCGCTGTCCCTGCCGTCGTCAGACAGCGGCGGACTGTCGCAAGGAGCCATGCTGCAGAGACGGCGGCGTCTGCCACAATGCTGTCACAGGGGTCAGGGCCACCTTCGCTGATGCAGCCGATTATGCTGGAGTGGCTCGGTGTCGAGCTGGCGGCATCCTTGTCATCGTCGAGGCACGCACCGCTGCGGCCGTGGCCAGCGGCTGCCGGCGCACCAACTTTTGTGCCAGCAAGCGCATGCGTCAAGTGAGAATGGCGTGCGCTCAAGTGCGGCGTGCACGAATGCATCATAGTAGTAGCGGTTGCAGGCCATGAGCAGGTACTGCTTTAGGTAGCGCTCCGATGTCAGTGAGTGTGACCTGTCTCAAAGAGATGCAGATGGACCGTCGCCACTTCATCCTCGTTGTCCTCCTGCTACCAGCTCGGCACACATCCAAGAGCCTCCGCCTCAGGCTTGGTGTGCGTGGGAGCAGAGGCGCTGACAGCGATGCTGACGCCGGTGGGGAGCATGGCGCGGCCACCCAACTGTGCAATCGTCGAGGAGAGGAAGGCGTTGCCGCTTACGCTCTTCAGCGCCTCATCGCGGGCGGAGCCGTCGGCATCCTCCACCTTGAGCTTGCATACGCCTGCCAAGATTGCAAACGCGACACCAGCACGGCATGCCACAGCGAGGTCAGGCGATGGCTTCACCTGCAGGCACGGGCACGCACACGGAGCCGCCACTTGGCACTGATATTGCTTCCCAGGGTCCCAGCATCCACCAGCAAGACCCCTGCTGTATGGGAAGGTACACGCGATCCCCTGCGACACCAGTCCCGCTGCCAGACAAGCATCTGCTACCACCAGCTGAGGCTGTCGCACCAGCTGCTGCTGCCGCTGCTGCTGCTGCTGCCATTGTGGTCTGCACTGTGCCTGTGCGGAGGAGTAGTGGTGCCTCTCCTCTCCCCTCCTCTCCTCCTCTCCTCTCACTCTCCTCTCACAGACGTGCCACCACAATAACAGGGCAGGACACAACAGCGACGAGCATCTACCACGCGCAATCGCATATTCAATGCAATGCCACCCACTTGTGCATTGTGCTTGCTGTGCAGTCGCGCTCGTTCGCCGTCACAGAGTGGTCATTTTTTTGGTGGCCGCCGGCGGCGGAGTGTAGTGGCGTGTAGTCGGCCGCCCAGAA
>JAMLIQ010000166.1 GCA_023954095.1 Burkholderiaceae bacterium
ACAGCACGCCCTGGGCAAGGGCTACCAGCTGTCGCATTCGCTGATAGCCATCGGGCGCGGCGAGGTCTTTGGCGTCGGCCTGGGCGGCAGTGTCGAAAAACTGCACTGGCTGCCCGAGGCGCATACCGACTTCCTGCTCGCAGTGATCGGGGAGGAGTTTGGCCTGGTGGGCGTGCTGGTGCTGATCGTGCTGTTCCTGTGGATGACACGCCGCATCATGCACATCGGCCGACAGGCCATTGCCCTGGACCGGGTGTTTTCCGGCCTGGTTGCCCAGGGTGTGGCGATCTGGATGGGCTTCCAGGCCTTCATCAACATGGGGGTGAACCTGGGCGCTCTGCCCACCAAGGGGCTGACCCTGCCGCTGATGAGCTACGGCGGCTCGGCCATTCTGATGAACCTGGTGGCCCTCGCCGTGGTGCTGCGCGTGGACTACGAAAACAAATTACTCATGCGGGGCAGCGGCAAGCTGCCCACCACGCGCAAGCGGGGGGAACGCGCATGAGTCATTTGTTTCAGCAAAACAAATTGCGCCAGCGCGCCAGCGCTGTCGGCACGCAGGTGCCGATGCGGGGCAGCGGCAAGCTGCCCACCACGCGCAAGCGGGGAGGATCGGCATGAGCAGCGCCATGTCCAAGACCGCCCTCATCATGGCCGGTGGCACGGGGGGGCACATCTTTCCGGGCCTGGCCGTGGCCGAAGAACTGCGCGCGCGCGGCTGGCGTGTGCACTGGCTGGGCGCGCCGGGCAGCATGGAGGCCCGCCTGGTGCCTGCGCAAGGGTTCACGCTGGAAACCATTGATTTCTCGGGGGTGCGCGGCAAGGGCCTGGCCACACTGGCCCTGCTGCCGCTGCGCCTGCTGCGCGCCTTCTGGCAGGCCTGGCAGGTGGTGCGGCGCGTGCGGCCCGACGTGGTGGTGGGCCTGGGCGGCTACATCAGTTTCCCCGGCGGCATGATGGCCGTGCTGGCGGGCAAGCCCCTGGTGCTGCACGAGCAGAATTCCGTCGCTGGCATGGCCAACAAGGTGCTGGCCGGTGTGGCCGACCGGGTGTTCACTGCGTTCCCGCAGGTGTTGAAGAAGGCGCAATGGGTGGGCAATCCGCTGCGCACCGCGTTCACGCAGCAGGGCGACCCGGCCGAACGATTTGCCGGACGCACCGGGCCGTTGCGCCTGCTGGTGGTGGGCGGCAGCCTGGGTGCGCGCGCGCTCAACGAGATCGTTCCGCAGGCGCTGGCGTTGATTCCGCAAGACCAGCGCCCCGTGGTCACACACCAGAGCGGCGCGGCGCAGATCGATGCGTTGCGCGCCCACTACGACGCGGCCGGGGTGCAGGCCGAGCTGACGCCGTTCATTGACGACACGGCCAGCGCCTTTGCCCAGGCCGACATCATCGTCTGCCGCGCGGGGGCCAGCACCGTGACCGAAATTGCCGCCGTGGGCGCAGCCGCTGTGTTTGTTCCGTTCCCGGCCGCTGTGGATGACCACCAGACGACCAACGCCCAGTTCCTGGTGCAGGCCGGGGGGGGCTGGCTGGTGCAGCAGCGCGACCTTTCGCCCCAGTGGCTGGCGCAGATGCTACAAAATACAGAGCGTACAGCGCTGATGGATAAAGCGCAAAAGGCCAAAAACATGCAAAAAACCCATGCCACCCGCGAGGTGGTGACCGCGTGTGAGGAAGTAGCAGCATGAAACACGCAATCCGCCACATCCACTTTGTCGGCCTGGGCGGCGCGGGCATGAGCGGCATCGCCGAGGTGCTGTTCAACCTGGGCTACCGGATCTCGGGCTCTGACCTGTCGGACAGCCCCACGCTGCATCGTCTGCAGGCCCTGGGCATTGCCACGCACCTGGGCCATGCGGCAGACCATATCGCAGGGGCCGACGCCGTGGTCACGTCCACCGCCGTCACAGCGGACAACCCCGAGGTGCTGGCTGCCCGTGAAAAGAAGATCCCTGTGGTGCCGCGCGCCCTCATGCTGGCCGAACTCATGCGGCTCAAGCAGGGCATTGCCATTGCCGGAACGCACGGCAAGACCACCACCACCAGCCTGGTCACCAGCGTGCTGGCCGAGGCGGGGCTGGATCCCACCTTTGTGATCGGCGGACGCCTCAACAGCGCCGGGGCGAATGCCAAACTGGGCAGCGGCGACCACATCGTGGTCGAGGCCGACGAATCGGACGCCTCTTTCCTCAACCTGCTGCCGGTGATGGCT
>JAMLIQ010000167.1 GCA_023954095.1 Burkholderiaceae bacterium
GCTGCACAGGAACAGCATCCACAGCGGGGCGAAGAAGGGCCATTTCGAGTAATCCGTGGACGCATAACCCAGCGTGGTCGCCACCGACACCGTATTGAAGGCGGCATAACGCAACGCGGTGGTGAACTCGGCGTAATAATTGTCGTGCCAGAGATAGGTCGCAATCAGCAGCACGCTGGCGCCGAGCACCCCAAGATAGAAGGGCACCTCCCCGTCGCGCCAGTAGGGACGAAGGCTGCGGCCGGAAAGGGCGGCAAAATGCGTCACATAGCTCATGCCCGAAAACAGGGCAAAGACGACGGTGATTGCCTCCAGCATGGGTGAATTGAAGAAACCCAGGCTGGCATCATGGCTGGAGAATCCGCCCAGCGCCACCGTGCTGAAGGCATGGGTCAGCGCATCCAGCCAGCTCATGCCGAACAACCCGTAGGCGACGGTGCAGAGCGCGGTCAGCACGATGTAGATGACCCAGAACCCCTTGGCGGTCTCCGTCACACGCGGCGTGATGCCGGAATCCTTGACCGGGCCGGGCACTTCGGCCTTCATCAGCTGCCTGCCGCCGACGCCGAGCAGCGGCAGGATCGCCACCGCCAGCACGATGATGCCCAGGCCGCCGATCCAGTGCAGCTCGGTACGCCACAGGTTGAGCGAGGGCGGCAACTTATCCAATCCCGAAATCACTGTCGCGCCGGTTGCGGTCAGGCCCGACACCGCCTCGAAGTACGCGTCGGCGACGTGCAGCCCGGGTATCCCCAGCAGCAGGGGCACAGCGGCGATGGCCGGCAGCAACAGCCAGCACATCACCACCAGCAGTACGCCGTCATTGGCGCGCAATTCGCGACGGTAGCGCTGCGTTGCCTGCATGACGAGGCCGCCGACAACCAGGGTTCCGAGAATGGCTTCGTCGAAAGCGCCGTATGCGCCGTCGCCGATCCACAATGAAACGCCGATTGGCAGCAATAACGCCAGTGCGAACACCAATACGATGCGCGAAAAGTTGTGGATGACGGCGAGCAGTCGTTCCATCCTGCCCTACTTTCTCCAGAAGGTAGGAGAAAACACCACCAGCAGCGTGAAGATCTCCAGTCGGCCGAGCAGCATGGCGACGCTGCACACCCAGGTCTGAAAGTCGGTCAGCGACTTGTAGGTGGTGGCCGGACCAACTTCGCCCAAGCCGGGGCCGGTGTTGTTGAAGCTCGCCACCACGGCCGAAAAGCCCGTGACCACATCCAGGCCGGAAAAGACCATCAGCAAGGTCAGTGAAACGATGATCACCATGTAGGCAAAGCAGAAAGCCAGCACGGCAAAGATGATCTTGTTCGGCAACGGGGCCCCCGACAGCTTGACCGCACGCACCGCGTTCGGATGCACCGTCCTAACGATCTCGCGCATCACCTGCCGGAAAACGATGATGGCGCGCATCATCTTGATGCCGCCGCCGGTCGAACCGGCGCAGGTGACGAAGCTGCACAGGAACAGCATCCACAGCGGGGCAAAAAAGGGCCACTGCGCGTAATCGGTGTTGGCATACCCGGTGGTGGTGGCAATGGACACCACATTGAAGGCGGCATAGCGCAGCGCCGTAAGGAAATCCGGATAGGTGCCGGCCAGCCAGAGATAGGCGGCGATGCCCAGCACGCTGGCGTACATCACGCTGACGTACCAGCGGATCTCCGGATCGGCCCAGTAAAAGCCCAGGCTGCCGCGACGAACCGCCATGAAGTGAGTAGCGAAGTTCATGCCGGCAAGCGTCATGAAAACGATGGCCACTGCCTCGACATGCGGCGAGTTGAAATAGGCGTAAGAGGCATCGTGGCTGGAAAAGCCGCCCAGGCCAAGCGTGGTGAACATGTGGATGAAGGCATCGCTCCAGCCCATGCCGGCCCAGACATAGCCGAGCGTGCAGGCGATGGCCAGGGCAAGGTAGACCAGCCAGAGTCCCTTGGCCGTCTGCGCCATGCGCGGCGTCAGCTTGGTTTCCTTGATGGGACCGGGCGATTCCGCCGAAAAAAGCTGCCGCCCGCCGACGCCGAGCAGCGGCAGGATAGCCACTGCCAGCACGATCAGGCCCATGCCGCCAAGGAAGACCAGTTCGGCACGCCAAAGGTTGACGGAGTAGGGCAGCGTATCCAACCCCTCGAT
>JAMLIQ010000168.1 GCA_023954095.1 Burkholderiaceae bacterium
TCGGCCAGCGTGTAGCGGTCCAGTTCCGCGAAGAAGGCGTTGGACGCCTTCTTGAACACGCCCTTGAGCAGGCAGGCCGGCTCGATGTTGCACTGGTTCAGGTCCGCATCGAAGCACTCGACCAGGGCCAGGTTCTCCTCGGTGCCGCGCACCACTTCGCCTACGCCGATTTCCCCCGGATCCATGACCAGGCGCAGGCCGCCGCCCTTGCCGCGCACGGTTTCGACATAGCCCTGGCGGCCGAGGAAATGCACCACCTTCATGAGGTGGTTTTCCGAGATACCATAGGCTGCGGCGATCTCGGCAATGGTGACGAGTTCGCCGGGCCGCACGCCCAAGTACATCAGCACGCGCAGGGTGTAGTCGGAGAAGGTGGTCAGCCGCATGAGATGAGGAATCCTCGCAATTGGAAGATGTATCTGCGATGTTGATTATCGCCGAAACCGGTGGTATATTGAAGATGTATCTTCTGTACTTCTTATAGGAAAACCATGAAAACGGATCCGTCAGCCGTCATGCCCACCGAAGAAATGGTGCGCGCCGCCCTGCGCGGCGTCATCGATCCCGAAGTGGGCATGAATGTCGTCGACCTGGGCCTGGTGTATGGCATCGAGATCGCACCGCATCGGGTGTGCGTTTCCATGACCATGACGACGCCGGCCTGCCCCATGGGTTCCATGATTACCGAGGATGCACGCGAGGCGATTCGCGACATCGCGCCGGAAGCCGCCGAAGTCGACGTGCAACTGGTGTGGGATCCTCCCTGGAGCCCGGCCTTGATGTCGGAACACGCCAGGCAGCGCTTCGGCTGGTCCTGAAGGCCCGCCAAGCCATCTCAACCCTGACTGGAGAAACCACCATGACCACGCAAACCGCAGAAACCACCATCGACGTGCGCACCATCATTCCGCGCGAACGCCATCCGATGATCTTCGACGCCTTCAACAAGCTGCCGGCGGGCGATGCCTTCCTGCTGGTGAACGACCACGATCCGAAGCCGCTCTACTACCAGTTCCAGGCCGAGCTCGGTCCGGTCTTCGCATGGGACTACCTCGAAACCGGACCGGAAGTGTGGAAGGTCCGCATCACCAAGGCCTCCTGAGACGGTCGCATGGCAGACGTCCGCCCCCCCTACCGCATTCCGCTGCTGGTGCTGGGGTTCGCCAGCCTCATCATCGGCGTGGGCGCCGGCCTGCTGCGGCTGGGCTGGGCGGTGCCGCTGCCCGCAACGGAACTGGCCGCCCTCCATGGCCCACTCATGGTCAGCGGTTTTTTCGGCACGGTGATCGGCCTCGAGCGCGCCGTGGCGCTGGCGCGGCGCTGGGCCTACCTCGGCCCACTCGCGTCAGGGGCGGGGGGGTTTCTGTTGATCGTTGGCACACCTGCGATGGCAGGCCAGGCGCTGCTTGCAGCAGGCAGCGCGGTGCTGACCCTCGCCTCGCTCTCGGTGTTTCGGCGCCAGCGCGCGCTGTTCACATTCACCCTGGCGGCGGGCGCGGCCAGCTGGCTGCTGGGCAACCTGCTCTGGCTGGGCGGTGCGTCGGTGTTCGCCGTGGTGCCGTGGTGGGCGGGCTTCCTCGTCCTGACCATCGCCGGAGAGCGCCTGGAACTGTCGCGCTTCCTGCCGCCCTCACCGGTGGCGCAGCGCGTTTTTGTCGCCGTGCTGGCGGGGCTGACTTTTGGAATGATCTTCCAGGCCCAGGTATTTGGCGCGGCGCTGCTGGCTCTGGCGCTGTGGCTGCTGCGCCAGGACATCGCGCGTCGCACGGTCAAGGACAAGGGATTGACGCGCTTCATCGCCGTCTGCCTGCTCTCCGGTTATGCCTGGCTGGCGCTGGCGGGTGGGATCATGCTTGCCAAGGGGCTGGCGCCGGGCAGTCTGGCCTACGACGCGGCCCTGCACGCGCTGATGCTGGGCTTCGTCTTCTCCATGGTCTTCGGCCACGCGCCCATCATCTTCCCTGCCGTGCTGCGCGTGACGGTGCCCTACCATCCGGTGTTCTACGTGCCGCTGGCACTGCTGCACCTGTCGCTGGCCGTGCGTCTC
>JAMLIQ010000169.1 GCA_023954095.1 Burkholderiaceae bacterium
GCCCGCGTGCTGCGCAACTGCCGGGAATACTCGCAGCCCGTGCTGATTGAAATCCCGCGCGACATGACGCTGCAGCCCATGCGCGAGGTGCCCGTGCTGCCGCCGCGCAGCTTCAACGCCGAGGCCGTGGCCGAGGCCGCCGACGAATGGCTCGCGCGCATCCACGCCGCCAAAAACCCGGTGATGGTGGTCGATGTGGAAGTGCGCCGCTTTGGCGTGGAAGCCCGCGTGGCCGAGCTGGCGCGCCGCCTGCAGCTGCCCGTGCTCACCACCTTCATGGGCCGCGGCCTGCTGGCCGAAGACGGCGTTGATCTGCACGGCACCTACCTGGGTGTGGCGGGCGCGCCCGAGACCACGGCGCTGCTCGACGACTCGGACCTGCCCGTGATGCTGGGCGCCATCCTGTCGGACAGCAACTTTGGCGTGAGCGCCCAGCGCATGGACTTCCGCCGCGCACTCATTGCCGCCCACCGCGAGGTGCGCGTGGGCCACCATGTGTACCACGACATTCCGCTGGCCGCGCTGGTCGAGGCGCTGCTCGAACGCATCCCGCCCGCCAGCGGCGCGCGGCGCAGCCTGCCGCCGCAGCCCGAATATCCGCGCGGCCTGGTGGCCGACGACGCGCCGCTGTGCGCGGGCGATCTGAGCCGCGCCATCAACGACCGCATCCTCGCGCACGGGCCGATGAACATCGTCTCCGACATGGGCGACTGCCTGTTTGCCGCGATGGAGCTGCTGCCCACGCCGCTGGTGGCGCCCGGCTACTACGCCACCATGGGGTTCGGCGTGCCCGCCGGTATTGGCGCCCAGGTGGCCACGGGTGAGCGCAGTTTGATTCTGGTGGGCGACGGCGCCTTCCAGATGACCGGCTGGGAGCTGGGCAACTGCCCGCGCCTGGGGCTGGACCCGATCGTCATCCTGCTCAACAACCAGAGCTGGGAAATGATCCGCGCCTTCCAGAACGAATCGCAGTGCGCGGCGCTGGGCGACTGGCGCTTCGCCGACATGGCCAACGTGCTGGGCGGGCGCGGCCACCGCGTCACCACCCGCAAGGAGTTCAAGGCCGCGCTGGACGCCGCCTTCGCCGAGCGCGGGCGCTTCCAGCTCATCGAGTTCATGGTGCCGCCGGGCGACAGCACGCCCACGCTGCAGCGCTTCTCGGAAGGCATCCGCGCGCTGCGGGCGCGGGCCGCTGCCGCCTGATTTTTTCCCCGCCTTGCGCGGGTGGCGTTTCTTGCAGCCCGGCGCAGAACCGGGCGCGGGAAAGCAGCGCCCGCGTGGCTTTTTCACCCGCACCCCAGGAGACAAACCATGCTCGACTTCGCTTTCACCATCGGCAGCCAGAACGTTGCAGGCGCTGCCCGCCCGATTCCCATCGTTGACCCGTCCACCGGCCAGGCCTTCACTGAAAGCCCCGCTGCCACCGTGGCCCAGCTTGACCAGGCGGTCGATGCCGCCGCCCAGGCCTTCGCCACCTGGCAGCACAGCAGCCACGCCGAGCGCAGCGCCGCGCTGGAGCGCGTGGCCGTGGCCATCGAACAGCACGCGGCCGAGCTGGCTGACCTTGTCGTGCGCGAGCAGGGCAAGCCCCTGGCGCTGGCGCAGATGGAAGTGGGCGGCGCCGTGGCCTGGACGCGCGCCGCCGCCGCGCTGGAGATCCCGGTCGAGGTGATTGAGGCGCGCGAAGGAAAGCGCATTGAGCTGCACCGCAAGCCGCTGGGCGTGGTCGGATCGATCACGCCGTGGAACTGGCCGCTGATGATCGCCGTGTGGCACATCATGCCGGCGCTGCGCGCGGGCAACGCCGTGGTCATCAAGCCCTCGCCGTTCACGCCGCTGTCCACGCTGCGCCTGGTGCAGATCATGGCCGCCGTGCTGCCCGCCGGCCTGGTCAACAGCGTGGTGGGTGAGGCCGAGGTCGGCCAGGCCATGGCCGAGCACCCGGGCATCGCCAAGCTGGTGTTCACCGGCTCCACGCGCACGGGGCAGGACATCATGCGCCG
>JAMLIQ010000017.1 GCA_023954095.1 Burkholderiaceae bacterium
GCCGCGCTATGCGCCCGGCTTGATCGCCGTGGGGACTGTGACCGACGCCTACCAGCCCATCGAGCGCGAGTTGCGGCTCACGCGTGCGGTGCTGGAGGTGCTGAGCGCGGCATCGCACCCCTTGGCCATCGTCACCAAGGGCAGTGGTGTCGAGCGCGACCTGGATGTGCTGGCGCCGATGGGTGCGCGGAACCTTGCTGCGGTGTACGTCACTCTCACCACGCTCGATGCAAGGCTGGCACGCATTCTGGAACCCCGCGCTGCCGCCCCGCACCGGCGCCTGCGCACCATCCGCACGCTGGCTGAGGCGGGGGTGCCGGTGGGCGTGAGCGTGTCGCCGCAGATTCCGTTCCTCAACGACGACATGGAGCAGGTGCTTGCGGCTGCCTTTGATGCCGGTGCGCGCCGCGCTTTCTACCAGGTGCTGCGCCTGCCCTGGGAGCTGGCGCCGATGTTTCGCCAGTGGCTGGCGCTGCACTACCCCGACCGCGCAGCACGCGTGATGGCGCGCATGCAGGACATGCGCGGGGGCAAGGACTACGATGCCGATTTCGCCACCCGTATGCGGGGCCAGGGCATCTGGGCCCAACTGCTGCACCAGCGTTTTGTGAAATGCTGCGACCGCCTGGGCTACCAGCGCGAACGCCATGCGCTGGATGTGTCCCGCTTCACACCATCGTCGCTGCGGCCCCAGCAAGAGCTTTTTTAGTCTCGCCAGAGTCCTGAGAGCGCGCTGGGCCCGCGGCCGGCATTGTGTGCAATGCCTTGCGCAAACCGCTCCAGCAAGGCGTCGGGCAGGTCGTGCCCCAGGCCGGGAATGAAGTCGGTTTCTGCGCGGGCAATGTGCTGTGCCAGATGCTGGCCGCAGGCCAGGGGCACCAGCGGGTCGGCCATGCCGTGCACGATGCGCGTGGGTGCGGTGATGCGCTGGAGCAAGGGCGTGCGGTCGCCGTCGGCCACGATGGCCAGCAACTGGCGCGCCGAACCCGCCGGGTGCCAGGCGCGCTGCACGGATTCGAGGGCACGGGCCCGCAGGGCCTGGAGATCGGGCGGGTAGCCCGGGCTGCCGATGGTGCGCAGCATGTGCACGATCCAGTCCACCGCTGCGCTGGTGCCCGGGCCCCGGGGGCGTGACAGAAGCGTGCGTTGCACGGCCCAGGAAGGCCGGGGGAGCGCACGTGCGCCACTGGTGGTCATCATCAGCGTCAGGCTGGCCACACGCTGCGGCGCCTGGGCTGCGAGGTGCTGCGCGATCATGCCGCCCATCGATGCGCCGCACACATGGGCTTGCGCAATGCCGAGCGCATCGAGCACCGCAACGGCGTCCTGCGCCATGTCGGCCAGGCGGTACGGTGAATGCACCGGAAGGTGCAGTGCGTAACGCAGCGCAGCCAGGGCCATGGAAGGCACGCCGGCGTCGTCGAAACCCTGGCTCAGGCCGATGTCGCGGTTGTCGAAACGCACCACCCGAAACCCCTGGTCCTGCAGTGACTGCACCAGAGGCTGCGGCCAGGCGATGAGCTGCATGCCCAGACCCATGATGAGCAGCACCACCGGACCGGTGCGCGGGCCCTGGTCCTCCACCGCGATGCGCAGCCCATGGGCCTGAATGTGCATGGGGAGGCGGCAGTTGCGTCAATTACCGGCCCATGGCCTGCGCACGATCCGCCGCGCTGGCATCGTCCTCCCTCCCGCAGGAGAGGGGGAAGGCGCGAAGCGACACAGGGGGGTGTTCCGAATCAATACCACCGTGTGACGGCCTCGGGCTGGTGCGCCACCTTGAAGAACCAGCGGCGTGCACCCTGCACATCAAAGCGCTTCCAGTGTGCCGGGTCCTGGCGCAGCCGGTCGGCAATGGCGTACATGGCCATCGGGTTCATGCCCATGCCGATGTGGCTGGAATGCACCTCGATGTTTTCCGTGTGGGCATGCCGCAAGGGATTGATGCTGCACTGCCAGGCCACGATACCGTCCGTCTTGCTGTAGATGGACGTGGTGGGTACCGGTGGGGGTTTGCGCACTTCGGCCAGCAGTTCCTCGTCGTGCGCCTGCTGGCCGCTGACCATCTGGTAGAAGCGCCAGGCATTGGTCGCTTTGGGGTGGCCTGTGAAGGGCGTGCCCAGGGTGATGACGCCGCGCACCAGCTCTGGCATTTCCTTGGCCATCTCCCGGACATAAATACCGCCCAGGCTCCAGCCGATCAGGCTGATCTTGCCGCCATGCTCCCGGTGCAGTGCCTGGATGCGCTCACGGCAGCCTTCGAGCACGCCGTCGCGGGGGCCCAGGTTGAGACCCTGTTTCCATCCATGGGCCTGGTAGCCCAGCCGTTGCAGAAAGCGGCGCAAGGCGACCGTGGTGAGGTCGGACGCGCCCAGGCCGGGGCAGACCAGTACCGCATGGCCATCCCCCGAAGGCATGCGCGAGAGCCAGGGCGAGACGGCAGCCATGGCCATGGCTTCCCACGGCGCGCGGGCCTCCAGCAGCATCAGTTTCAGGCCGGGCGGCATCAGGTCCAGGCCGGGTTCTTCGGTGGGGGCGATGTCGGTCTTGCGGCGGGTCTGTACAGGCATGGGAACACGTTCTGATGTGGAGGCCATTGGCGGATGGTATCGGCTTCAAACGCCCTTGCGGGTGGCATTTACCCGGGAAGCGGGTCGCTTGCGCGACACTTTGGCGGTGACGGCAGAGGGTGCAGGGGCTGCTGGCGTGGCGGGCAGGCCGCGCAGTTCGTCCAGGGCGGTGTCCACCGCCATTGCCAGGGTCTTCACGTCGGGCAGCGCTGCGGCGTCGGCCATGAGACCGAAATCCATGTGTTCGTCAAAGCTCTGTACCGTGATGTTCAGGGCCAGGCCGTGCACCACGATGCTGGTGGGGCAGTTGGCCCGCACGCGTGCCCCCGCCAGATAGATCGGGATCTGCGGGCCGGGCACGTTGGAGATGACGACGTTGGCGACCTGCGCAAGGCGGTCGGCCACGCGGGCCTTGCCATACAGCGCGGCCGCTGCCTCGATCAGCCAGGGCATGCCGAGGGACGGAAAATCGGTCGGCAGGATGCTTTTCATGCGTCCCATGGTGGTTTTCATCGCGGCGCTGGCGGTGCGGATGTGTGCCAGGCGCTTGCCCGGATCGGCCAGGTGGGTGCCCAGGCTGATCAGGCTCATCGAGGCCTGGTTGTCCGGGCGGGTGTCGCCCTGCGGGCGCAGCGAGACCGGCACCGCAGCCACCAGGCTCTTGCGCGGCAGCTTCTGGTGGTGTTGCAGATAGGTGCGCAGGGCCCCCGCGCACAGCATGAGCACCATGTCGTTCAGCGTTGCACCGTGCGCGCGTGCCAGGGCCTTGAGCTCGGGCAGTGGCACGCTGGCCGAGGCGAAGGCCCGCGTGGTGCCCACCGTGACGTTCATCGGCGTGGCCGGCGCCAGCGTGACGTTGCCCGAACCTTGGCCGAGCAGGTTCTGGCGGGTGAGTGCGCCCCGGGCCGTGCCGACCAGGGTACCCAGCGTGGCGGGCAGGCGGCGCACCAGGTGTGCCACCTGGCTGGCCTCGTTGCCCAGGGCGCCGCGCAGCATTTCGACCATGCCGATGCGGAAAGTCTTGCGGCGTCGGGATGGCCGTATCTCGATCTCGCGCGGTTCGGGCGTGAGGTCGAACAGCACATTGCCCAGGGCAACGGCCGCCTGGCCGTCCACGGCGGCATGGTGCAACTGCGAGTACACCCCCACCTGCCTGAGCCCACGGGCGCTGCGCGGCAGGCCTTCGATGACGTGCATGCGCCACAGCGGCCTGCTGCGGTCGAGCAGTTGCGGGTGCAGCAGCGAGATTTTTTCTTCCAGCAGCGTGCGCGCATCGCGCCGTGGACTGCCTGCTGCAGGGCGCGGCAGCCGGTGTTCGACGATGTGGTACGACAGGTCGGGCGCGGCGTCCACCCAGACCGGGTTGGCCAGGTTCAAGGGCATCCACCACAGGCGCCTGCGCAGCGCGGGCAGGGCGGGCAGGCGCGCTGCATACAACCGCCGCAGCTGGGTGACATACCTGCCCCGATAGCCCTCGGGGAGTTCGAGCAGGTGCATGGCGCCTACATGCATCGGCATCTGGGGCGTCTCCAGGTAGAGAAAGGTCGCGTCCAGGCCGGACAGCTGGGGCATGGGCATACAGGGTCTCCTATTCCCGCATGGTGCCGGTTTTGGCGGCGCGCGGGCGGCTCAAAGGATCAGGGTATGCCCCAGTTGTCCCATTCCGCAGCCCGCGCAGGCGGCCCCGCTGCGCTGCAGGAAGGCGATGGCGTCGCCGCGCCAATGGTGCAGGGCGATGTAATAGCCTTCCCAGACGCAACCGTTGCAGCCGCGTCCGCAGCAGGTGGTGGGCTCGGGCGGTGGCGCGCGCAAGGCCTGGTCCAGCACGATGCCGCCGTGCCGCTGTGCCAAGGCGCGCAGATGGGCAATGAGTGCCCGCGCGGTGGGCAGGCCGGTCAGTGCCACCTGGGCCGGGTCGTGGCGCATGAAGCGTGGCTGCATCTTGCCGCCGAAGAGCCCCGTTTCATGGAACATGGCGGCGGGCCGTACCCACAACGCGCCGTCGGTCAGGCCTGCGCCGTAGAGCGGGCGGTACAACGTCATGCCTTGCAGGGTTTCGCTGCAGCGCGCGGTGGCCACCACCTCGTACCAGCCGCCTTTGTAGTGGCGGTACAGGCCGGGCGCTGTGGCAGGCAGTGCGGGCAGGTGCGGGTCGGTCACGGCGCGTGGGGAGTCAACGGCGCGCAGCAGCCACGGCCTGGCCCAGCCCGATCACGGCCATGGCGTAGTAGCTCGACCAGTTGTAGCGCGTGATGGCGTAGAAGTTCTCGGTGCCCGCGACGTAGCTGGGCGGGTTGTCGCCGTTCTGCAGTTCGACCAGGGCCAGCGGGCCGGTGTAGCGGGCGCCGGCCTCGTCCAGCACGGCGCCCCGGGCCTGCATGCTGGCGGCGCTGAAGGTGGGCAGGATGTCGGGCGCCAGCAGTTCGTCGGTTTGTGCGGCGCTGCCCTCGGGCCGCACGCCAAAGTGCGTGGGCATGCCGGGTGTCCAGCCGTGCGCGATGAAGTAGTTGGCTACCGAGCCGATGGCGTCCTGCGCACTGCCATACAGGTCGATGTGGCCGTCCCGGTCGAAGTCCACGGCGTACCGCGCCCAGCTCGAGGGCATGAACTGGCCCAGGCCCATGGCACCGGCATAGCTGCCCCGGGGCTCGAAGGGGTCGGTGTTGGTGCGGTGCATGAGGCTCAGGAACTGCTCGAGTTCGCGCTGGAAGAATGCTGCGCGTTCCTGGGCGCGCGGGTGTTCTGCAGGAAAGTCGAAGGCCAGCGTGGCCAGCGCATCCATTACCCGGATGTTGCCCATGTGCTGGCCGTAGATGGTCTCGACGCCAATGATGCCGACGATGATCTCGGCGGGCACGCCGTATTCGCGCTCGGCGCGCGCCAGCGCAGCGCCGTGGTCCTGCCAGAAGCGCACCCCGGCGCGGATGCGCACCGGCTCGATGAACCGGCTGCGGTAGGCCTGCCAGTTCTTGGCTGTGCCTTGGGCGGGCGGCAGCACCAGGCGCGGCACCTGCGCCAGAAAACGCGCCTGGCCGATGGCCTGGCGTACCCATTCGCGGTCGAGGTCACGGCGCTCGGCCAGGTCGTCGGCAAACCGCATGGCGTCGGCGCGGCGGGCGTAGGGCGTGCCGGTCGGCTCGGCGGTGCGGTTTGCTGCAGCCGGTTTTTTTGAGGGATTTTTGGCGATTGCGCCCGTGGACAGGGCGGTAGCAGCTATTGAAATGAGAGCTATAGAGAGGAATTTCTGCATCATGAGGGACGGCGTGGGGCAGGCCAGCGCAGGCGGCGCAGGTCGCGCCGCAGCTGGCCCAGGGCCTGCACCCGGGATGTCGAGGGAGGGGCGTAGCGCAACTGCTCCAGGCGCAGCAGCCAGGCGGCGGCGTCCGTGGCATCGGCGCCAAAGCGGGCCTGGGCCTGGGCGGCCAGGGTGCGGGGCGGCATGCTGGCGGTGGTGGGCAGGCCGCTGCGCTCCAGGCGGGCGCGGGCGCGGGCCAGCAGGCGCAGCCAGGGGTCGTGCTGCAGGCGCTCCCACAGTGTCCAGGCAGCACCGGCGGCTGCGGTGGCGACGACCAGTGCGGCCAGCACGCGGGCCAGGTCCTGCCAGTCGGGGGCGTCAAAGCCCAGGGCGCGCAGCAGGTCGAGCTGGCGGCTTTGCGTGTAGTTCAACACCCATTGGTTCCAGCGGTTGTTGGCCGCTTCCCACACGGCGCGCAGGCGCTGCACGGTGTCGGGGCTCATCATCGTGCCTACCGCATTGGCCATCGCGCTGCGGGGGGCTTGCAGGCGCTGGAACTGGCCGATGCGCCCGGGGGAGACGGCGCCCGTGGGGTCCACGCGCACCCAGCCACGCCCTTCGATCCAGACTTCGGTCCAGGCATGGGCGTCGCTCTGGCGCACGGTCCAGTAGCCATCGACCGGGTTGCTCTCGCCGCCCTGGTAGCCGGTGACGATGCGTGCCGGGACGTCCATGGCGCGCATCAGCACGACAAAGGCCGAGGCGATGTGCTCGCAAAAACCGGCCTTGCGGTCGAACCAGAACTCGTCGGCCGTGTGCTCGCCGTACACGCCGGGCTCAAGCGTGTATTCGTAGCCTCCAGTGCGCAGGCGCCGCAGGGTGGCGTCGACCAGGGCCTGCGTGCCGCCCGCCGCCAGGGCCGGGTCGGCGCGCATTTGCTGCGCCAGCGCCATGGTGCGCGGGTTCAGGCCGGGCGGCAGCGCTTTCATGGCGCGCAGGGCCGGGGTCGCGGTGCGCGGGCCGTGGCTGAATTGCGGGTAGCTTTCGGCGCGCAGGCGCACGATGTCGGTGATGGGCCGCGAGGCCACCCACTGCAGGTCCTGCGTCATGAAGGTGTTCATGCCGGCCACCTCGGGCTTGCCCGGCGCTGCTTCGAGCAGCAGCAGCCAGGGGCGCTGGTGGGCCTCCAGCGTGATTTCGTAGCGCAGCGGCGCCCCTTGCACCTGCAGTTGCGCGGGCAGGCCCATGCGGTCGGAGAGGGTGCTGTCCTCGCGCACCGGGTCGGCCAGCCACTCGCGCCCATCAAAGCTCGACAGTACGGGGCCGCGGAAATACAGCACCGACTGGGGCAGATTGATGTTCGGGTCGTCAAAGCGCACACGCAGGGCGATGCGGTCGTCCAGGGCCAGTTCGGCGATGGAGCCCACCTTCATGTTGCCCGACAGGCCGGTGCGCCCGGACAGGGTGTCGCCCGGCACACCCCACAGCGGCGCCATGCGCGGGAAAAACATGAACAGCGCCGCCATGATGGGCGCGCCCAGCAGCGCCATGGTGGCCGCCGTGCGCAGCGACTGCAGGAGCGGCGGCCGGCCCACCGGCATGTGCGCGTTGACCAGGGCCGTCAGCAGGCCGAGCAGCGCCACCAGCATGGCGAAGGCGGTCAGCAGTGACTGCGAGTAAAAAAAGTTGCTGAGCATCGTGAAGAAGCACAGGAAGAAGATGACCATCGCATCGCGCTGGGCGCGGGCTTCCAGTGTCTTGAGGGCCAGCAGCACGACGATGAGGGTGACGCCCGCGTCACGGCCCAGGATGGTGCGGTGCGTGAGCACCGTGCCCGCCACGGCGAGCACCAGCAAGATGCGCAGCAGCCAGGCGCGGGGCAGGGGGCGCAGCGTCCAGGCCAGCCAGCCGCGCCACAGCAGCAGGCTGGCGGCCAGCGCCGTGGTCCAGGGCGGCAGCACATCGGTCTGCGGTGCAATCACCCAGGCAATGACGGCGAGCAGGAACAGGGTGTCCCGGGCATCGCGGGGCAGTGCAGCAAGGGTTTGGCGCAGGCTCATGCCATCCCCGGCGCACTACAAATAGCATAGCTGCTTGCGCTTGATTCATGAGCGCTACAGCCATATTTTATGGATATTTTTCTCAGCATAGCGCCAGGGCCTCCAGGCAGCGCCTGCGCTGGGCGGGGCCATTGCCCTGGGCGATTTCCTGTCCTGGCAGGCGCAGGCCATAGTCCAGCCCCAGCCGATCGGCCTGCAGCACCCAGGCGGTCAGCCGCGAGAGGCGCGCCTCCGGGTCGGCCAGGCCGGTGTGGGCGACGTCCAGCCAGAGTTCATGGCGCTGGGCCTGCTGGGCGTCGCGGCTGACCAGGGCGTCGGAGCCGCTGGCCAGGGCCTGCGCGGCCTTCTTCCATACCACCAGTTGCAGCGGATCGCCCCGGCGGTAGGCGCGCACGCCTTCGAACTCGCCGGTGCCTTGCTGGGGGGCGCTGCCCGTGCCGCCTGCGCGCGGCTCGCCGGGGGGCAGCGGCGGTGCGCCGGGCTCGGGCGCGGGGTAGACCAGCACCTCGGCGGCGGGGCGCCATACGGTCCAGACCCGGAAGGTGCCCAGGGGAAAACGGGTCTCTGCCGTCAGAGGCGGAACGCGGTGCAGGCCCCGGTGGGGTGCGGCAAAGGCCACCTGCACAGTGGCGGTGCCCTGGGCGGGGACATCGGTCCAGACCCAGTGCCCGCTGCCATGCACCGCCAGCGCAATGCTGTGGCGCTGCGTGGTGCGTTCACTGGACAGCTGCACCTCCAGTGCCGTGCTTTGGCCCAGGAAATGCGGCTCGGGCGGCTTGAGGTGCAAGCTCAGGCCGCGCAGCGTGGCATGGCAGATGTGCATGCCTACCACCGCACTGCCTGCTAGCAAAAAGGTGAGCAGATAGCCCAGGTTGAGCTGGAAGTTGATCGACGCCACGAGCAACACCAGCAGGGTCAGCGCCAGCATCCAGCCCGCCCCCGTGGGCAGGATGAACACATTGCGCTGCGTGAGCACCGTGGTATCGGACAGGGGCAGGCGGGCCTGCCACCAGCGCGTGAAGCGCTTGCGCACGCCGACCATCGGGTTCAGGGCGTCAGGCCACCAGGGGCGGTGCGGTGCTGCGCGATCCATGGCGTGCGGCGCGGCGGAGAGTGCAGCCGCCCTCAAGGCAGTGCGACGGACTGAACCATGGCCTGCACCTGCTCCACGGCGCCGCGCCCGGCGTCACCGACGGGCACCAGGCGGTGGGCGATGGTCTGCGCGATGATGGCCTGCACGTCGTCGGGCGCGACGTAATCGCGCCCGCTGATCAGGGCCTGCGCCTTGGCAGCGCGCACCAGGGCAATGCCGGCACGCGGCGAGAGCCCCTGCAGAAACCAGCGCCCCGAGCGCGTGGCAGCGATCAGGTCCTGCACATAGTCGAGCAGTGGGTCGGCTGCATGCACGGCCAGCACCTGCTGCTGCAGGCTGGCCAGATCGTCGGCCGAGAGCAGCGGCAGCATGGTGCTGGCCATGGCTCGCCGGTCGTCGCCCGAGAGCAGCTGGCGCTCGGCCGCTCGGTCGGGGTAGCCCAGCGAGATGCGCATGAGGAAGCGGTCGAGTTGCGACTCGGGCAACGCATAGGTGCCCAACTGGTCGTGCGGGTTCTGCGTGGCGATCACGAAGAAAGGCTCGGGCAGTGCGCGTGTGGCGCCTTCGACCGATACCTGCTTTTCTTCCATGGCTTCGAGCAGGGCGCTTTGCGTTTTGGGGCTGGCGCGGTTGATCTCGTCGGCCAGCAGCACCTGGGCAAACACCGGCCCGGGGTGGAACATGAAAGCCTCTTTGCCGCGCTCGTAGACCGAAACGCCGATGAGGTCGCTGGGCATCAGATCGGCCGTGAACTGCACGCGTGAAAACTGCAGGCCAAAGGTGTGGGCCAGGGCGTGTGCCAGCGTGGTCTTGCCTACGCCGGGCACGTCCTCGATCAGCAGGTGGCCGCCCGCCAATAAACAGGCCACACAGTCCTGTACACGGGCGCTTTTGCCCACGATCACCGTGTTAAGCTGATCCAGAATGGATTTGATTTTGTGCTGGGTTGGCATGGTGTGACGTTATCCCAAATTCTGATGCGTGGAGACAAGGCAATGGGCAAGACGGGTTATTTTTCCCACCGCGACTGCTGGAAACATGAAATGGGCCCAGGCCACCCCGAATGTCCGGGCCGGCTCGATGCCATCGAAGACCGCCTGCTGGTGACGGGCGTCGTCGATGCCCTGGAACGCTATGAGGCGCCCGAGGCCGCGCTGGCCGATATCGAACTGGCCCATGGCCGTCTGCACATCGCTGCCATGCGCGGCCTGACGGACTGGCTGCGCGAGGAAGTCGAGGCAGGCGGCCCGGCCTATACGCAGGTGGACCCTGATACCTCCATGAACGTGCACACCTGGGCCGCCGCGCTGCGCTCGGCCGGGGCAGCCCTCGCCGCTACCGATGCCGTGATCGCCGGGGAGCTGGAGAATGCCTTCTGCGCGGTGCGCCCGCCGGGCCACCACGCCATGCGCGACAAGGCCATGGGCTTTTGTTTCTTCAACAACGTGGCAGTGGCTGCCAAGTACGCGCTGCAGCGCTACAACCTGCAGCGTGTGGCGGTGGTGGATTTTGACGTGCACCACGGCAACGGTACCGAGGACATCCTGGCCGGTGATGAACGTGCGCTCATGGTCAGTTTCTTCCAGCACCCGTTCTATCCCTACAGCGGTGACCAGACGCCCGCTGCCAACATGGTCAATGTTCCTGTGGCGGCCTATACGCGTGGCATGGATATCCGCGAAATGATCGAGATGATGTGGATCCCGCGCCTGGAGGCCTTCAAGCCCGAGATGATTTTCATCAGCGCCGGTTTTGACGCGCACCGTGACGACGATATGGGGCAGCTGGGCCTGACTGAGCAGGACTACACCTGGATCACGCAGCGCATCAAGGACGTGGCGCGACGTTTCTGCCATGGGCGCATCGTCTCCTGCCTGGAGGGGGGCTATGTGATGAACGCCCTGGCGCGCAGCGTGGAGGCCCATGTGCGTGTGCTGGCCGACCTGTAACTCTTGGGAGATTCTGTAATGACCGATGCAATGCCGCTGGCCGTGGCGCGCGATGCGCGCGGCGTGGTCACCCTGACCCTGAACGACCCCGCACGATTCAATGCCCTGGGCACCGGCATGCTGGCTGCTCTGCAGCAGACCCTGGATGCGTTGGTGGGCGATGACGGTGTGCGCGTGGTGGTGCTGGCGGGTGCGGGCAAGGCCTTTTGTGCCGGCCACAACCTCAAGGACATGGCGGCCCACCCCGATCTGGCCTGGTACCAGCAGCTTTTTGCCCAGTGCAGCCGCATGATGCTGTCGCTGCAAAAACTCGATGTGCCGGTGATTGCGCGCGTGCACGGCATGGCCACGGCGGCTGGTTGCCAATTGGTGGCGCAGTGTGACCTGGCGGTGGCGGCCGACAATGCCACTTTTGCCACCAGCGGCATCCACTATGGCCTGTTCTGCGCGACGCCCAGCGTGCCCCTGGTGCGCAATGTGCCTGCCAAGCGCGCCATGGAAATGCTGCTTACCGGTGATTTCATTGACGCCACCACAGCCCTGCGCGAAGGGCTGCTCAACCGCGTGGTGCCCCTGGAGGCGCTCGACGCCGAGGTGGAAAAGCTGGTGCAGTCCATCCTGGAGAAGCCCCGCGTCGCCGTGGCCATGGGCAAGGCCCTGGTGTACCGCCAGCGTGAACTGGGCCTGGACGCTGCCTATCAGCTCGCGGGTCAGACCATGGCGGTCAACATGATGGACGAAGCCGCCCAGGAGGGGGCCCGCGCCTTTGCCGAGAAACGCAAGCCGGGCTGGAAGTGCTGATGTTCGGCAAGGGGCAGCCTGTGCTGTCGGGCGGGGTGGATGCGTGGCTGTTGGCTTTCACGCAGCCGACTGTGCTGATCGAACTGGGCGTGCTGGCGCTGTGCGCACTGCTGGCCTGGGCCCTGGGAGGCTTGTTGCGCCGGGGTGTGCGCCCCAACGATGCCAGTTCCATTCTGTTTGGCCGCCGTGTGGTGGATGGGGTTCTGTTTCCCCTGGTGTGGCTGGCGTCTGCCTATGTGGCGCGCACTCTGCTGCAGCAATGGGTGCCGCTGGCGGCGTTTGCCGTGGCCATCCCGGTGCTGGCGGCATTGGTGGTGATCCGCATCGGGGTGAAGGTGCTGCAGGAGGCGTTTCCGCAGGCGGGCTGGGTACGCCCCATCGAGCGCAGCATTTCCTGGCTGGTCTGGATGGCCATGGTGCTATGGGTGACGGGCCTGCTGCCTCTGGTGCTGCAGGAGTTGGATGAGGTCAAGTGGACGGTCGGCAGCACGACACTGTCCGTGCGTACCCTCATCGAGGGGACGCTCACGGCAGGTGCCGTGCTTTTGCTGTCCCTGTGGCTTTCGTCGGCCATCGAAACCCGGCTGCTGCGCTCGGCCACGGGCGGCGAACTGTCGTTGCGCAAGGCAGCGAGCAATGCTGTGCGCGCTCTGCTGATGTTTGTGGGCCTGATCGTGGCCTTGTCCGCTGTGGGCATCGATCTGACGGCCTTGTCCGTGCTCGGTGGCGCTATCGGTGTGGGTGTGGGCCTGGGCTTGCAGAAGCTGGCCGCCAACTATGTGAGCGGCTTTGTCATCCTGGCCGAGCGCAGCATGCGCATCGGTGACAACGTGCGCGTGGACGGGTTTGAGGGCCGCGTCACGGATATCAAGGCGCGTTACACCGTCATCCGGTCGCTGTCCGGGCGCGAATCCATCGTGCCCAACGAACTGATCATTACCAACCGGGTCGAGAATCTTTCCCTGGCCGACTCCCGTGTCTGGATTTCCACCGTGGTCAGCGTGGGATATGACAGCGACGTGGATGTGGTAATGCCCCTGCTTGCCCAGGCGACGCTGGAGAGCGAACGTGTCTTGCGCGACCCGGCTCCCAGCGTGGCCCTCTCGGCTTTTGGCGCCGACGGACTGGAGTTCACCGTGGGGTTCTGGATCGCCGACCCGGAGAATGGCCAGTTGGGCCTGCGTTCGCAGATCAACCTGTCCATCCTGCGCTCTTTGCGGGCGCATGGCATTGAAATTCCCTTTCCGCAGCGCGTGTTGCACGTCGCAGGCGCGACACCGGCACAAGCCTCTCTGGTTACCCCGGGCCAGCCATTGTCGGGGTGATGCTGGTGCGAAAGTGCTGGACAAACCGGGGTGGTGCTGGCCTATAATCAACAAAAAGCACGATCGTTCGTTTTTATGGTGCTCTGGTCTGGCGATGGTTTTTGTGTCTTCGCTGCACTGCGGCATAGAATGTTCTGGTTTACGTAAACGTCAATTCAATCAACTTTAGGAGCCGCAGCAATGAAGGTTTTGGTCCCTGTCAAGCGCGTGGTGGATTACAACGTGAAAGTCCGTGTGAAGTCGGATGGCACGGGTGTGGACATCGCCAACGTGAAGATGAGCATGAATCCCTTTGACGAAATCGCCGTCGAAGAGGCCGTGCGCCTGAAAGAAAAAGGCGTGGTCACCGAAGTCATTGCTGTGTCCTGCGGCGTGACCCAGTGCCAGGAAACCCTGCGCACTGCCATGGCGATTGGCGCCGATCGCGCCATCCTGGTCGAAACCACCGAGGAACTGCAGCCCCTGGCCGTGGCCAAGCTGCTCAAGGCCCTGGTGGACAAGGAGCAGCCCCAACTCGTCATTCTGGGCAAGCAGGCCATTGACGACGATGCCAACCAGACCGGCCAGATGCTGGCCGCCCTGGCCGATCTGCCCCAGGCCACGTTTGCCTCCAAGGTCGAGATCAGCGGCGACAAGGCCAGTGTCACCCGTGAGGTCGATGGCGGCCTGGAAACCCTGCAGCTTTCGCTGCCCGCCGTGGTCACGACCGATCTGCGCCTGAACGAACCGCGCTACGTTACCTTGCCCAACATCATGAAGGCGAAGAAGAAGCCGCTCGACATCGTCAAGCCCGAGGACCTGGGCGTCGATGTTGCTCCGCGCCTCAAGACCCTCAAGGTGTCCGAGCCTGCCAAACGCGGCGCCGGCATCAAGGTGCCCGATGTGGCCACCCTGGTCGAAAAGCTCAAGAACGAAGCCAAAGTCATCTAAGGAGAACAACCAATGACCGCACTCGTTATCGCAGAACACGACAACGCCAGCATCAAGGGCGCTACGCTCAACACCATCACCGCCGCCGTGCAGTGCGGTGGTGACGTGCATGTGCTTGTGGCCGGACACAATGCTGCTGCCGCTGCTGCCGCCGCCGCCCAGGTGGCAGGCGTTGCCAAGGTGCTGCACGCCGACAGCGCAGCCCTCGAACAAGGCCTGGCCGAGAACGTGGCCGCCCAGGTGCTGGCTGTCGCCGGCAACTACAGCCACATCCTGTTCCCCGCCACCGCTGCGGGCAAGAATGTGGCGCCGCGTGTGGCTGCCAAGCTTGACGTAGCCCAGATCAGTGAAATCAGCAAGGTGGACAGCCCCGATACGTTCGAGCGCCCCATCTACGCCGGCAACGCCATTGCTACCGTGCAGAGCCTGGACGCCACCAAGGTCATCACCGTGCGTACCACCGGTTTTGATGCCGCTGCTGCCGCCGGCGGAAGCGCTGCTGTGGAAACGCTCGCTGCTGTGGCCGATTCAGGCAAGAGCAGCTTTGTGGGCCGCGAAGTCACCAAGAGCGATCGCCCCGAGCTGACTGCCGCCAAGATCATCGTCTCGGGCGGTCGTGCCCTGGGCAGTGCCGAGAAGTTCAATGAAGTGATGACCCCGCTGGCTGACAAGCTGGGCGCTGCCATTGGCGCCAGCCGCGCTGCGGTCGATGCGGGCTACGCCCCCAACGACCTGCAGGTGGGCCAGACCGGCAAGATCGTGGCTCCCCAGCTCTACATCGCTGCAGGTATTTCGGGTGCCATCCAGCATCTGGCCGGCATGAAGGACTCCAAGGTGATCGTGGCGATCAACAAGGACCCCGAAGCGCCCATCTTCAGCGTGGCCGACTATGGTTTGGAGGCTGACCTGTTCGTGGCTGTGCCGGAACTGGTCAAGGCCCTGTAAAAAGACTTCACGGCATGTGCAACGGGTCCCGGCGTGGGGCCTGTTCGCCGCGCTGAGCGCATGCATTTTCCTCGGAGGAAGAGCTATGTCGGCAGGGATTCAGCACCATTCCGCTCTGGTCGATCAACTCAAAGGGGAGCATCGGCTGTTGCTGCAGGCGTTTGGCGCACTCAAGCAGACGTCTGATGCTGATGATGCGCTTGCTTTCAAGCGTGCATTGCACGAGTTCAAGTCGCTCCTGGTTCCGCATCTGCTGGAAGAAGCCGTCCGGATGTATACCTATTTGCGCCAAGAACTGAAGGCGCGGGGGAATCCGGCGGACTTCCAACGGGTCAATGCCTACAAGAGCGAAATGCGTGGCATCGGTGATGCCGCCGTCCGGTTTGTGGAAACCTGCGTCGCTACCCCTGATGACGCCATCGACTTTGCGCAAGTCCGTCCGGCCTTGCATGAGATTGGGCTGCTGCTCGGCGACCGTATTCGTCGTGAGGAGTCCGACCTGTACCCCCTGTACCAATCGCTTCATTGATTTTCTGAGCACGCAATTCCCATGAGCTACACCGCCCCCGTCAAAGACATGCTGTTCAGCATGCAGCACCTGGCCAACATTGAACAGATCGCACGGATTCCCGGCTTTGAAGACGCAGGCTTTGACACTGCGCAGGCTGTGCTGGAAGAGTGCGCCAAGTTCACAGAAGGCGTACTGGCTCCATTGAACTTTGAAGGCGACAAGAACCCCTCGTCCTGGAAGGACGGTGTGGTCACGGCCACCCCGGGTTTCAAGGATGCTTTCCGCCAGCTGACCGAAGGCGGCTGGCAGGGGCTGCAGCATCCCCAGGATTTTGGCGGTCAAGGCCTGCCCAAGACCATTGGCGCGGCCTGCATGGAAATGCTCAACAGCGCCAATATGAGTTTTGCACTGTGCCCGTTGCTGACCGATGGCGCCATTGAGGCGCTGCTCACAGCCGGTAGCGACGAGCTCAAGGCGACCTATCTCGAAAAACTCATTTCCGGCCAATGGACCGGCACGATGAACCTGACCGAGCCGCAGGCCGGGTCTGATCTGGCGCTGGTGCGCACCAAGGCCGAACCCCAGCCCGATGGCTCCTACAAGGTGTTCGGCACCAAGATTTTCATCACCTGGGGTGAACACGACATGGCCGAGAACATCGTCCACCTCGTGCTGGCCCGCGTGCAGGGCGCGCCCGAGGGCGTCAAGGGCATCAGCCTGTTTGTCGTGCCCAAATTCCTGGTGAACCCGGACGGCAGCCTGGGCGCGCGCAACGACGCGCATTGCGTGAGCATCGAGCACAAGCTGGGCATCAAGGCCAGCCCCACGGCCGTGCTGCAGTTTGGCGACCACGGCGGCGCCGTGGGCTACCTCGTGGGTCAGGAGAACCGGGGCCTCGAGTACATGTTCATCATGATGAACGCCGCGCGCTACGGCGTGGGCATCCAGGGCATCGCCATCGCCGAGCGCGCCTACCAGAAGGCCGTGCAGTACGCCAAGGACCGCGTGCAGAGCCGCCCGGTGGACGGCAGCATCAACGCCAGCGCCGCCATCATCCATCACCCGGATGTGCGTCGCATGCTCATGACCATGCGCGCCACCACCGAGGGCTGCCGTGCCATGGCCGCCGTGGCGGCGGCGGCCTATGATGCGGCGCACCACCACCCCGATGCGCAGGTGCGCAAGGACAACGCCACGTTCTATGAATTCATGGTGCCGCTGGTCAAGGGCTACAGCACCGAGATGAGCATCGAGGTAGCGAGCCTGGGCGTGCAGGTGCACGGTGGCATGGGTTTCATCGAGGAAACGGGTGCAGCGCAGTATTACCGCGACGCCAAGATTCTGACCATCTACGAAGGCACCACCGCCATCCAGGCCAACGACCTCGTGGGCCGCAAGACGGCGCGCGATGGCGGCCAGTCGGCCCGTGCCATCGCCGCGCAGATTGAAGCAACGGAAGGCCAGTTGCGTGCCAGCGGCACCGCTGCGGCACTCTCCATGGCCGCCCGTCTGGAAGCGGCGCGCAAGGCCTACCTGGACGTGGTCGATTTTGTGTGCGGTGGCGCCAAGGCCTCGCCCAATGCCGTGTTTGCCGGCAGCGTGCCCTACCTGATGCTGGCAGGCAACCTGGTGGCGGGGTGGCAACTGGGTCGATCGCTGCTGGTGGCGCAGGAACTGTTGCGCACGGGACAGGATGAAGCCTTCATGCGCGCAAAAATCACCACGGCGCAGTTCTATGCCGAACACGTCCTCGTCAAGGCGCCGGGTCTGCGCGACAGCATTGTGGACGGCGCGGCCAGTGTGACCGGCCTTGCGCTGGAATCGTTCTGAGCCTTGCCGTGATGAGAGCCTGCAGGGCAGGTTCTCAGATGCTACATAAATGGTAGCTAAAAGCGCTTGTGCATAAAGCGTTTGAGGCTGATTTGATTCATATTTTCGATTCCGAGAAAATTGCCATGTCCACGCTGCCCCCGGTTCTGCAAAAGCTCACGCTCCCTGTCATCGGCTCGCCCCTGTTCATCGTCAGCAACCCCAAGCTGGTCATCGAACAGTGCAAGGCCGGGATCGTGGGCTCCATGCCCGCACTCAATGCCCGCCCCGCCGAGCAGTTGGACGAATGGCTGGCCGAGATTACAGAAACCCTCGCGGCCTGGGACAAGGCCCATCCCGAGCAACCTGCTGCGCCGTTCGCCATCAATCAGATCGTGCACAAAAGCAATGACCGGCTGGAGCACGACATGCAGGTCTGCGCCAAGTACAAGGTGCCGATCGTCATCACCAGCCTGGGGGCCCGCGAGGACGTGAACCAGGCCGTGCATGCCTGGGGCGGCATCGTGCTGCACGACATCATCAACAACAAGTTTGCGCACAAGGCCATCGAGAAAGGAGCCGATGGCCTGATTGCGGTGGCTGCGGGCGCAGGTGGCCATGCCGGGGTGAAGAGCCCCTTCGCTCTGGTGCAGGAAATCCGCGCCTGGTTCGATGGGCCGCTCGCGCTCAGCGGCGCCATTGCCACGGGCGATGCCGTGCTGGCAGCGCAGGCCATGGGGGCAGACTTTGGCTATATCGGTTCGGCCTTCATCGCCACCGAGGAAGCCCGCGCCAGCGACGCCTACAAGCAGGCGATTGTGGAGGGGAGCTCGGACGACATCGTCTACAGCAACCTGTTCACCGGCGTGCATGGCAACTACCTGGCCCCGTCGATCCGCGCCGCCGGCATGGACCCCGACAACCTGCCCGAGTCCGATCCGAGCAAAATGAACTTTGGCGGCAACTCCACCAAGGCCTGGAAGGATATCTGGGGCTGCGGCCAGGGCATTGGGGCTGTGCAGGCCGTGACCAGCACCGCGGCGCTGGTGCAGCGGCTGCGCAGCGAATACGACGCCGCGCGTGCGCGGCTGCTGGCAGCCTGAACCACCAGCAACCTGGCAGCCAGGCCGACAGTGAAACGGGAGCGTACCAGCCCAGTCAGTAGCATGTAAGTGCGTGCATGGACAGTGTCGGGTGAACATTCACCGACTTTCAGGAGACACAACCATGAGCGCGCCATCGAATGCCATCGAATCCACCCTGGTGGAGAACCGCGTTTTTCCACCTGCGGACGCCGTTGTACAGGCCGCCCGCGTGAGTGGCATGCCCGCTTACGAGGCGCTGTGCGCCGAGGCTGCTGCGGACTACGAGGGCTTCTGGGCGCGCCTGGGCCGTGAGCACCTGCAGTGGACCAAACCGTTCACGCAGACCCTGGACGAATCCAACGCACCGTTCTACAAGTGGTATGCAGACGGCGAGCTCAATGCCTCGGCCAACTGCCTGGACCGCCACATCGGTACGGCCGCCGAGAACAAGGTGGCCATCATTTTCGAAGCCGACGATGGCGCGGTGACCCGTGTGACCTACAAGGAGCTGCTGGCGCGCGTCAGCCGCTTTGCCAACGCGCTCACTGCGCTGGGCGTGGGCAAGGGTGACCGTGTGCTGGTCTACATGCCCATGACCATTGAAGGTGTGGTGGCCATGCAGGCCTGCGCCCGCATTGGCGCCACGCACAGTGTGGTGTTTGGCGGCTTTTCGGCCAAGGCGGTGCACGAGCGTGTGCAGGATGCCGGCGCTGTGGCCATCGTCACGGCCAACTACCAGCTGCGTGGAGGCAAGGAACTGCCCCTCAAGTCCATCATTGACGAGGCCCTGGCCATGGGCGGATGCGACAGCCTGCGCAATGTGCTGGTCTACGAGCGCACCAAGACACCCTGCAACATGGTGGCAGGCCGCGACCTGACGTTTGCCCAGGCGCTCGAAGGCCAGTCCGACAGCTGCGAGCCCGTAGCGGTGGGTGCCGAACATCCGCTGTTCATCCTCTATACGTCGGGCTCCACCGGCAAGCCCAAGGGCGTGCAGCACAGCACGGCGGGTTACCTGATGTGGGCCAAGGCGACGATGGAATGGACCTTCGACATTCAGCCCAGCGACGTGTTCTGGTGTACGGCCGATATCGGCTGGATCACCGGCCATACCTATGTGGCCTATGGTCCCTTGGCCGCAGGTGCCACGCAGATCATTTTTGAAGGTATTCCCACCTACCCGAACGCCGGACGCTTCTGGCAGATGATCGAGCGCCACAAGTGCACCGTGTTCTACACCGCGCCCACGGCCATCCGCTCTCTCATCAAGGCGGCCGAAGCCGACCCGGCCGTGCACCCGGACCGCTCGGATCTATCGAGCCTGCGTATCCTGGGCAGCGTGGGCGAGCCCATCAACCCCGAAGCCTGGATGTGGTATTACAAAAACGTGGGTGGCGAGCGCTGCCCGGTGGTGGACACTTTCTGGCAGACCGAAAATGGCGGTCACGTCATTACCCCGCTGCCCGGCGCCACGCCGCTCGTGCCCGGCAGCTGCACGCTGCCGCTGCCTGGCATCATGGCCGCCATCGTGGATGAAACCGGCAACGACATCCCCAATGGCTCCGGCGGTATGCTGGTCATCAAGCGCCCCTGGCCAAGCATGATCCGCACCATCTGGGGTGACCCGGAGCGTTTCAAGAAGAGCTACTTCCCGGACGAGATGGGGGGCAAGATTTACCTCGCAGGGGACGGCGCGGTGCGCAGCGCCGATCGGGGTTATTTCCGTATCACCGGCCGTATCGACGACGTGCTCAATGTCTCGGGTCACCGCATGGGCACCATGGAAATCGAATCCGCCTTGGTGGCCAAGACCGATCTGGTGGCTGAGGCCGCCGTGGTGGGCCGCCCGGACGATGTCACCGGCGAGGCCATCTGCGCCTTTGTCGTTCTCAAGCGCAGCCGTCCCACGGGCGAGGAGGCCAAACAGATCGCCAAGGAACTGCGCGACTGGGTGGCCAAGGAGATCGGTCCCATCGCCAAGCCCAAGGACATTCGTTTCGGCGACAACCTGCCCAAGACCCGCAGCGGCAAGATCATGCGCCGCCTGCTTCGTTCCATCGCCAAAGGCGAAGCCATCACCCAGGACACCAGCACGCTGGAAAACCCCGCAATTCTGGATCAATTGGCTGAAACCAATTGATCCAGAAGGCGCCGCAAGGCGCCAGCGCAAAGCGCTTGCGGGATTTGGGGACACTCATGTCGCGCAGCGACGTGGCGTGGCCACAAAATCGGACCCAGTTGATCCAGAAGGCGCCAGCAGCGCTGGGCTGGACGCATCGCTTGTGTACCGAATCAAAGAAAGGGGTGCCTTGAGGCACCCCTTTCTGCATCTGGACCGCCCAAACAAAAACCGCCGCGTCCTGGGCAGGATTGCGGCGGCTTGTCTTGCTTGCCAACGCGGTCGGCAAGCCCGGGCGGGAGACCCGATTACTTGAGCGACAGAACCCAGTCGACCAGCTTCTTGGCCTCGGCTTCGTTGACCTGGGCATTGGCAGGCATGGGAACTGGGCCCCAGACGCCCTTGCTGCCCTTCAACACATGCGTGATCAGGGTTGCTTCAGCATCTTTCTGGCCGGCATACTTCTTGGCAACATCCTTGTAGGCGGGGCCCACGAGCTTCTTGTCCACTGCGTGGCAGGCCATGCAGTTCTTGGACTTGGCCAGCGCCTCATCGGCCAGGGCGGGAGCGGCAACAGCCAGCGTCATAGCGAGGGTAATCAGTGTGCGCTTCATCGTGGTCTTTCCTCTAGGTTGGGTTACATTGATGCAACGCGATTGTAATGACTCAGGTTGACGGCGACCATACTATTGCGGCATCTGTTGAGGATTATCATGTACATGCTTGGCTTGGGAATCATTCTGGCACTGCTCAAATACCTTGAAATCGGCCCTGTCGCTGCGTGGTCGTGGTGGTGGGTGCTGACACCATTTGGCCTGACCATTCTGTGGTGGGCCTGGGCGGATTCCACTGGCTACACCAAGCGCAAGGCCATGGAGAAAATGGATCAGCGCAAGAAGGATCGTATCGACAAGCACAAGGAAGCGATGGGGATGCGCCCGCGCAAGCCGCGCTGAATTGTGTCTGTCGCCTGCGTTGCTGGCGCGCGCAGACGATGCTGTGCATGGCAATCCTGTCTGCGACTGGCATGACCCTGTTGCAGTTGTGCCGGGCTATCGTGTGCAGGGCTGCAATCAAGCGCGTGCGACATAATCAAAACACACCTTTCTATTATCTGCCCACGGACGATTCGACAAATGCCCGCCTACCGTTCCAAAACCTCTACTGCCGGTCGCAATATGGCCGGTGCGCGCGCGCTCTGGCGTGCCACCGGCATGAAGGACGATGATTTTCAAAAGCCCATCATCGCAGTGGTCAATTCCTTCACCCAGTTCGTGCCTGGCCACGTGCACCTCAAGGATATGGGGCAGTTGGTGGCGCGCGAGATCGAGGCGGCAGGCGGCGTAGCCAAGGAATTCAACACCATTGCCGTGGACGACGGTATCGCGATGGGCCATGACGGCATGCTGTATTCGCTGCCCAGCCGCGACATCATTGCCGACTCGGTCGAGTACATGGTCAATGCCCACTGCGCCGATGCGATGGTGTGCATCTCCAACTGTGACAAGATCACCCCCGGAATGCTCATGGCAGCCATGCGCATCAATATTCCGGTCGTCTTTGTGTCGGGCGGCCCCATGGAGGCGGGCAAGGTCAAGCTGGCTACGCCGGGCACACACTCCCTGACATTCAAGAAGCTCGATCTGATCGATGCCATGGTCATGGCGGCCGATGACACGGCATCGGATGCCGACGTGGCCGAGGTGGAGCGCTCTGCCTGCCCCACCTGCGGCTCCTGCTCGGGCATGTTCACCGCCAACTCCATGAACTGCCTGACTGAGGCCCTGGGCCTCTCGCTGCCCGGCAACGGCACCACGCTGGCAACGCACTCGGACCGGGAGGAGCTGTTCAAGCGTGCGGGCCGCCTGGTGGTGGACCTGTGCAAGCGGTACTACGAGAAGGACGACAGCAGCATCCTGCCGCGCTCCATGGGTTTCAAGGCGTTTGAGAATGCCATGACGCTGGACATCGCCATGGGTGGGTCGACGAACACCATCCTGCACATTCTGGCGATTGCGCAAGAGGCCGGGATCGACTTCACCATGGCCGACATTGACCGCCTCTCGCGCGTCGTGCCGCAGCTGTGCAAGGTAGCGCCCAACACGGACAAGTACCACATCGAAGACGTACACCGCGCGGGCGGCATCATGGCCATTCTGGGTGAGCTCGACCGTGCGGGCAAGCTGCACACCGATACGCCTACGGTGCACGCCAAAACCCTGAAAGATGCGCTGGACGAGTGGGACATCGCCCGCAATCCGTCAGAAGCCGTCAAGACCTTCTATCGGGCGGGACCGGCCGGCATCCCCACCCAGACAGCCTTCAGCCAGAGCACCCGCTGGCCCAGCCTGGACCTGGACCGCGCCGAAGGCTGTATTCGTTCCGTTGAGCACGCCTTTTCGCAGGAAGGCGGTCTGGCTGTGCTGGTGGGCAACATCGCGCTCAAGGGGTGTGTAGTCAAGACCGCCGGGGTGGATGACACGCTGATGGTGTTTGAGGGACCGGCCCATGTGACCGAATCGCAAGACGAAGCGGTGGCCGATATTCTGGACGACAAGGTCAAGGCGGGCGACATCGTCATCGTGCGTTACGAAGGCCCCAAAGGCGGCCCCGGCATGCAGGAAATGCTTTACCCCACGAGCTACATCAAGTCCAAAGGCCTGGGCAAGGCTTGTGCGCTGCTGACCGATGGGCGCTTCTCCGGCGGAACCTCGGGCCTGTCCATCGGCCACGCGTCGCCGGAGGCTGCTGCGGGTGGCGCCATCGGCCTGGTGCGCAATGGTGACCGCATCCGCATCGATATCCCGAACCGCAGCATCAACGTGCTGGTGTCCGACGAAGAACTGGCCCAACGCCGTGCCGAGCAGGACGCCAAGGGCTGGAAGCCTGCCCAGCCGCGGCCCCGCAAGGTGTCCGCCGCACTCAAGGCCTATGCCAAGCTGGTGATGTCGGCAGACAAAGGCGCAGTGCGCGATTTGTCGCTGCTGGACGACTGATTCGGCGCATCCAGGCCCATCAAGAAAAATGCCGTTTCAGCGAATGCTGAGACGGCATTTTGCTATCTTATATATAGCTTTTGCGCTTATGGGGAAAGCGTTGGAGGCCAATTTGGCTGATATTTTGGCCGTTGTCAAACCGGTCAGGGCGCCGTGCCGGTCTGGCTCTGCAGGTAGTTCTCCAGCCCGATCTTCTCGATCAGGCCCAATTGCTTTTCCAGCCAGTAGGCGTGGTCTTCCTCGGTGTCGCGCAATTGGGCCAGCAGCAGGTCACGGCCCACGTAGTCGCCCACGCTCTCGCACAGCGCCATGCCTTTTTGCAGGGCGGCACGCACCTCGTACTCCAGTGCCAGGTCTTTTTGCAGCATCTCGGGCACGGTGCGGCCAAAGGCAAACTCTCGCGGCCGCATGTCGGGCGTACCGCCCAGGAACAGGATGCGACGCAGCAGGGCATCGGCATGCTGCGTCTCCTCCTGCATTTCATGGTCCATGCGGGCATACAGGCGGGCAAGGCCCAGGTCTTCATAGATGCGCGAGTGGATGAAATACTGGTCGCGCGCGGCCAGTTCGCCGCGCAGCAGTTCCTTGAAATAAGTGATGACTTCGGGGTGGCCTTGCATGGTGTTTCCTCGGTTGCAGGCACCAGTATCGCCCAGGCGCGGGCACAATACCGCCCAACATGCTGACATACCCCCACATTGATCCCGTCGCCTTGCAACTGGGCCCTGTTGCCATCCACTGGTACGGCCTGACCTACCTCGCTGCCTTCGGGCTGTTCATGTTCCTGGGGCTGCAGCGCCTGCGCCACGAGCCCTTCGTGTCCATCACCGGCCCCGGCGCGTGGACGCGCAAGGATGTGGAGGACATTCTTTTCCTCGGTGTGGTGGGCGTGATTCTGGGCGGGCGCCTGGGTTACTGCCTTTTCTACAAGCCGGGCTACTACGCGGCCCATCCCCTGGAGATTTTTGCGGTATGGCAGGGGGGCATGAGCTTTCACGGCGGCTTGCTGGGCGTGATTGCCTCCATGCTGTGGTTCGCCCATTCACGCAAGCGTCCCTGGATGCAGGTGGCGGATTTTGTGGCGCCTTGTGTTCCCACGGGCCTGGCGGCAGGGCGGGTGGGCAACTTCATCAATGGGGAGCTTTGGGGGCGTTTTGCCAGCCCCGATCTGCCCTGGGGCATGGTCTTTGCACACAGCGGTTCTTTGCAGCCACGGCATCCCTCGCAGATTTACCAGTTTCTGCTGGAAGGATTGCTGCTGTTCGTTCTCTTGTGGCTCTACGCCCGCCGTGAACGCCCGCAGGGCCAGGTGGCCGCTGCATTCCTGGTGGGGTATGGCGTGCTGCGTTTCATTGCCGAGTATTTTCGCGAGCCCGACAGCTTTTTAGGGCTGTTGTCCCTGGGCATGAGCATGGGTCAGTGGCTGTGCCTGCCCATGGTTCTGGCCGGTGCCGGGATGTGGCTGTATTGCGGCCGGAGTGCTGCACGACCCTAGGCTGAATCGACATTCATTCAGTCACCCAGGCGAGGGTGGCAGCGATGAGCAGGAAGGCTCTGAAGTTGTCATCCTTGCGGTCATAGCGCGTGGCGATGCGCCTGTACTGCTTGAGCCGTCCAAAGCAACGCTCGATGGCGTTGCGCGCCCGATAAACCCTTGCATCAAAGGGCCTGGGTTGCTGGCAACTGCGCGGCGGGATCACCGCCGTGGCCCCCATGGCCTCAATCTGTTGCACCAAGGCCCGGCTGTCATAACCCTTGTCGGCTAGTATGTGCGTGGGAGCGAAGCCCTGTAGCAGCGCTGGCGCCTGGGTAATGTCGTTGACCTGCCCAGGTGTCAGGATCAGTTTCAGGGGTCGGCCATGTCCGTCGCAGGCCATATGGATCTTGGTGCTCAAACCTCCTCGGGAACGCCCCACAGCCGAATTCCGGAGCCCCCTTTTCCAGTGACGGCCTGCTGATGGGCTCGCACGATGGTGCTGTCGATGAGCAGGTACTCGTTGCCACGATCCTTGACCAGCACCGCAAAGACTTTGTCCCATACTCCGGCAGCGGCCCAGCGCGTGAAGCGTTTGTGCACGCTTTTGTATTTGCCGTAGCGCTCGGGCAGATCACTCCAGCGGGCACCTGAGCGCAACACCCACAGCACGGCGTTGACGAACAGCCGGTTGTCGCTACCGCTGCGTCCGGGGTCTCCTGCCTTGCCAGGCAGCAGATCGTGCAGGCGGCTCCATTGGGTGTCAGTCAGTTCGTAGCGGCTTGGGCGGGGCATTCGGGCTCGTCTCTCCTTGCTCCCGATCTTCTCAGCTTTACTTCCCAGGCTTTGAATGTCGATTCAACCTAGGGCCGACACTGGTTTGAGTTTTAAGGGAAAATGGCCTCCAGCGCCTTGAGTTAAAGCGCTTCAAGCTATCAAAAACATAGTATCTTGGCCGAATGCGCTGCATATGCCAGGCCCATTTCTTTGCCGCCCGTCGGCCTGCGTACCTTGAACTCTCCTGTTTTTGCCTCCCTGGTTCCGGTCGTCCTGTTCATTGCACTGGGTTTTGTCGCTGCGCGCGCCGCGTGGATTCGGGCGGCGGCGGTGAAAGACCTGTCCAACCTGGTTTTCATGGTGCTGACGCCTGCACTGCTGTTTCGCACCATGAGCACGGTGCACATCGAAACGCTTGATTTCGGGCCGGTCGGCATCTATTTCGCTGCCGCCGCCCTGGTCTTTGGTACCACGCTGGCGCTGCAGGGCTTTACCCCGCTGGCGGCAGCGCGGGCTCTGGCCTATACCTTTGGAAACACCATCATGATCGGCGTGCCGCTCATCGGGCTGGCCTTTGGCGAGGCGGGCCTGGTCACACTCTTCACCCTGATCTCGGTGCATGCCCTGGTGCTGCTGACCGGCGCCACCGTGGTGTTTGAGCTGGCCGCCGCACGCGAGCGCGCCCACACGCCGGGCGAGCCCCCACCGCACATGCTGCGCACAGTGCTGCAGGCGGTCAAGAACGGCATCCTGCACCCAGTGCCGCTGCCCATCATCGCCGGGCTGCTGTTTGCGCAAACCGGGCTGGTGCTGCCCGCCGTGGTCGACAAACCCCTGCAACTGCTCGGTCAGGCGCTGGGGCCGCTGGCACTGCTGCTGGTGGGCGTTACGCTGGCGTTCTCCAAAATCGGCACGGGCTTGTGGCCTGCGCTGCGCGTGGCATTGATCAAAAGCCTGCTGTTCCCGCTGGTGCTGGCCGTGCTGGGCCTGCTTTGGGGTTTTGGGGGGCCTGCGCTGGCGGTGCTGGTCGTCACGGCTTCGCTGCCCATCGGCGCAAACGTGTTTTTGTTCGCCCAGCGCTACGACGTGGCCGAGGCCGAGGTGACTGCGAGCATTGCAGTATCAACTGCGATGGCTCTGGTCACGCTGCCCGTGGTGATGTATCTGGTGGCGCGGTTTGTGGCGGTGTGACGGCCGCGCCGTCAATCCACAAACAGATCGGGCAGAAAACGGGTATTGCCCGGCGTGACGGCGTAGCGGTCGAGGCCGGTCACGCCATGTGCCTGCAGCACTGCATCATCGATGTAGAAGTTGCCCGTGGCGCCGGAGGTATTGGTCAGGATGTGCCAGGCGGCGTCGGCCATGATCTCGGGCGTGCGGCACAGCGCAATGTCCACGCCGGGAATCATCTGCATGGCGGCCGTGGCAATGGCGGTGCGCGGCCACAGGCTGTTCACGCTGATGCCAAAGCGCTTGAACTCGCCCGCGTGGCCGAGCGTGCACATGCTCATGCCGTACTTGGCCATGGTGTAGGCCGTGTGGGGCTGGAACCAGTGCGTCTGCATGGACAGCGGGGGCGACATGGTCAGCACCTGCGGGTTGCGCCCGGCAGCGGCCGATTTTTTCAGCTCCGGCAGGCAGGCCATGGTGCACAGGTAGGTGCCACGGGCGTTGACGCCGTGCATCAGGTCAAAGCGCTTCATGGGCGTGGCTTCGGTGCCGGTCAGGCTGATGGCGCTGGCGTTGTTGACCAGGATGTCGATGCCGCCAAAGGTTTCCGCCGCTGTGGCCACGGCGGCCAGCACGGCGGCCTCGTCGCGGATGTCCACGGCCAGCGGCAGGGCGCGCCCGCCCGCGGCCTCGATCTCGGCGGCAGCGCTGTAGATGGTGCCGGGCAGCTTGGGGTTGGTGTCGGTGGTCTTGGCCACGATGACGATGTTGGCGCCGTCGGCCGCAGCGCGCCTGGCAATCGCCAGGCCAATACCGCGCGAGGCACCGGTGATGAACAGGGTTTTGCCCTGAAGGCTGTTTGCGGCAGCTTGCGTGGCGTTTGTTTCGGTCTGCATGGCGTTGTCTCCTTGTGGTGTGTACAAAAGAATGCGCCAAAGTTTAGGGGTGCAAAAATGCCCCTTTGACCTGTTCGGCAAGTCCGATAGCCTGCTTACGGCGCCAGGCGTTCACGTATCCATTCGGTTCCATCGCGCCGATAGCGCAGCCGGTCGTGCAGGCGGCTTTTGCGCCCCTGCCAGAACTCCCATTGCTCGGGTTGGAGGCGGTAGCCGCCCCAGTGGGGCGGGCGAGGGGGGCTGAGCATGAATTGCGCGCCAAATCTGGCGGCATTGGCCACCAGCACGCCCCGGCCCGAAATCACCTGGCTTTGCGGGCTGGCCCAGGCGCCGATGCGCGAATCGAGCGGGCGGCTGGCAAAGTACTCGTCGCTCTCCGCGTCGCTGACCTTTTCCACGGTGCCTTCGATGCGCACCACGCGCTCGAGTTCTATCCAATGGAACTGCAGCGCCGCAAAGGGGTTGCCCGCCAGCTGGCGGCCCTTGCGGCTTTCGTAGTTGGTGTACCAGACGATGCCGCGCTCGTCATACCCTTTGATGAGCACCACGCGGGTGCTGGGCCGCAGATCGCAGTCTACGGTGGCCACGGTCATGGCGTTGGGTTCGGGGACCTGGGAACGGATGGCTTCCTGGAGCCACTGGTCAAACTGCTGCAGCGGGGCGGCGTGCGATGCGTCTTCGTTGAGTTCGGCGCGCTCGTAGCTTTTGCGCAGGTCGGCGATGGAGGTGTGGGGGCTGCTCATGGTGTCATTGTGCCCGGGCCGCCAAGGCGGGGCGGCGGGCCGGAGAACTGCAGCAGGCGTGCCAATGCCTGGTCGTGGATACCCACCTGGCGCAGGCCGTGCAGGGTGTCGCGTGCGTAGTCGTGCGTGCTGCCATAGCGGCCACTGGCCTGTGCGAAGATGCGGCGGTATTCGTCCGGGTGCAGTTCGCCGGTGTAGCTGGGGCTGCTGCGCGAGAGCGTGAAGGCCAGCGCCTGCACCGGCCCCTGCGGCGTGTGGCAGGTCAGCCAGCGCGGGTCGTACACGGCCACGGGCATCTCGCGCTGCCACAGGTTCACCAGCACCTGGCGGGCATGCGGCTGCGGCACGCGGAACACCATGCCCCGGCAGCTGCCGCCCGAGAGCATGCCGAATACCAGGCCGGGACACTGGGGCGTGCCCCGGTTGATGTGGCTCCACATCTTGAGCGCGCGGTGCCAGCCGTGCACGCGGGCGTCGCGCCGCTCGGCGAAGTCGAACTCGGGGCGCCAGATCAGCGAGGCATAGCCAAAAACCCACAGATCACACTGGCCGCCCCATTCGTGCAGGGCTCTTTCGAGCAGGGGCGCCGGGTCGCGCGTGGGGGCAGAAAATTCGGACATTGCGGACTCTACAATGGTGGGTTTTCCCTTATTTCACCCCATTTTTCCGGAGTTTCAAAGATGTCCTTCAGCAGTTCCGACGACGGTAGCCAAGAACGCTTCGCCCTGGGTTTTCTGTTTGCGTTGATCGCGCTGGTCGTGTCCACCGTGGTGGGCGTGGCCGTCTACAAGCGCGGTATGGCCTCTGCACCCGCGCCAGCGGCGGTGGCAGCGCAGGCGCCCGCAGCCGCCGCGGTGGAAGAAGATGCTGCCAGCGTGCGTGTGGAGGGTGGTGTCGTGATGTTCTTCTTTGCCACGGGCAAGGCAGACCTCGCCGCCGGTGCCAACGAAGCGCTGGCCGATGTGGTCAAGGGCGTGGCCGAGGGCCGCATGGCCGTGGTGTCGGGCTTTCACGATGCGACGGGTGATGCGGCAATGAACGCCGAGCTGGCCAAGAGCCGTGCCCTGGCGGTGCGCGAGGCGCTCAAGGCCCTGGGCGTGGCCGAAGACCGGGTCGAACTCAAGAAGCCGGAAGAAACGCAAGCCAGCGGCAGCAATGCCCAGGCCCGCCGCGTGGAAGTCGTGCTGTCGGCTTCCTGACCCCTGGCCTCTCGGGCCGCTGCACGCAGCGGCCCGAGGGCGCCGCCTTGCTACACTTGCGGGCCGTTTGTAGCAAGAAGTATCAAAGAATTTTGGTGCGAGCTTTGACTGCGCCAGCCATGCACCACCACACCATTTTTGATACTCCCGTCGTCAACAGCCTGCTGCGCGGGCTTTCCATCGCCATTCTCAAGGGCACCGGCTGGAAGATCGAGGGCACGCTGCCGCCCCATGCGGCCAAAAGCGTGCTGATTGCGGCCCCCCACACCAGCAATTGGGATCTGCCCTACACCCTGATGCTGGCCTTTGCCCTGCGCCTGCGGGTGTACTGGATGGGCAAGCAAAGCCTGTTCAGGAGGCCCTTTGGCGGCTTGATGCGCTGGCTGGGCGGGGTTCCGGTGAACCGGGGACAGGCCGGCAACCTGGTGGCCACCTCGGCGCAGGCCATGCGCGACGCCGACGGCCCCATGCAGCTCATCATTCCGCCCGAGGGCACGCGCGGCAGGACGCGGCACTGGAAGACGGGTTTCTATTTCATTGCGCAGCAGGCGGGTGTACCCATCATGCTGGCTTTTGTGGACTATGGCCGCAAGGTGGGCGGCCTGGGGCCAGCCTTTGAACCCACGGGCGACATTGCGCAGGACATGGTGCGCATCAAGGCTTTTTATGCGCCCATCCAGGGCAAGAACGCAGCGCAGTTCGAAGCCTGAATATATATAAAATTGGCCTCTAACGCTTTACTGATAAGCGCTAGTAGCTATTGAATCAATAGCATTCATCACACACTGCGCCGGTCGATCTTGCGGCTGAGCACGATGCTGGTCTGCGTTTTGTGCACGCCCTCCATCTGGCCGATCTGGTCGAGCAGGCTGTCCAGCCGCTCGTGGCTGGCGCAGCGCAAGAAAGCCAGGTAATCGAACTGGCCGCTCACCGCCGACACTTCCTCCACCTCGGGCATGGCAGCCAGGGCGCGCAGCACGGCGGGCGCAGTTTGCGGCAGCACGCTCAGGCTGCACCAGGCGCGCACGGCGGCGCTGTCCAGGGGCGCCCCCAGGCGCACGCCATAGCCCGCCACCACACCCGTGCGCTCCAGCCGCGCAATGCGCGCCACCACCGTGGTGCGCGCCAGGCCCAGGCGCCGCGCCAGTGTGGACGTGCTTTCGCGTGCGTTGGCCTGGAGCAGGCTCAGAAGCTGGCGGTCGGTGGCGTCCAGGGAGGTGTTCATGGCTTGTGTCGATAGGTTTCGTTATTTTGACGAATATTAGCAAGTTATTCGACGATTTACACGCTACACATTGACAGCACTGCACCGTAGCATCAGGTGGGCTGAACCACAGCACCAACACCACCACCACAAGGAGACACACCATGACCACGACCCGCCGTTCCATCACCATCCTGGGTGCAGGCCACATTGGCTTTGCCATGGCGTTGCTGCTGTCGCGCAGCGGCGACTACGACGTTCTGGTGGCCGACCGCGATGCGGCGCGCCTGAAGGCCATGGCCGCGCTGGGTGTCTCCACACAGATCACCCCCGACGATGCGGCATTGCAGACCGCCATCGTCGGCCGCTACGCCGTGCTCAATGCCTTGCCGTTCCACTGCGCCGTGGGTGTGGCCACGCAATGTGTGCAGGCGGGTGTGCACTATTTTGATTTGACGGAAGACGTGCAGAGCACCCAGGCCATCCGTGCCCTGGCCCAGGGTGCGCGCAGCGTGCTCATGCCCCAGTGCGGGCTGGCGCCGGGGTTCATCGGCATCGTCGGGCACGACCTGGCACGCCGCTTCGATGACTTGCACAGCCTGCACATGCGGGTGGGTGCCTTGCCGCGTTACCCGCAGGGGGCGCTGCGCTACAACCTGACCTGGAGCACCGAGGGCCTGATCAACGAATACTGCAACCCCTGCGAGGCCATTGTGGACGGCCAGCCCACGACCGTGGCGGCGCTGGACGGCCTGGAAACCTTTGCGCTCGACGGAGTGGAGTACGAGGCCTTCAACACCTCGGGCGGCCTGGGCACGCTGACCGAAACCCTGGCGGGCACAGCGCGGCAGGTGGACTACAAGTCCATCCGCTATCCGGGCCATTGCGCCATTCTCAAGCTGCTGCTCAATGACCTGCGCCTGCGTGACCGGCGCGATCTGCTCAAGGAAATTTTCGAGGCCGCCATCCCGACCACCGAACAGGATGTGATCGTGGTGTTTGTCAGCGCCTCGGGCCTGCGCAGCGGGCGCCTGGTGCAGGATTCCTACTCGGCCCGCATCCTGGGCACTGAAGTGGCAGGCCACCGGCTGAGCGCCATCCAGCGCACCACGGCGGCGGGCATCTGCGCGGCACTGGACCTGGTGGTGCAGGGCAGGTTGCCGCAGCAGGGTTTTGTCGGACAGGAGGCCGTGGCGCTGCAGGAATTTCTGGCCAACCGGTTTGGCCAGGCCTACGCCACGGAATGCCTGGGGGAGGTGGTGGCCGCATGAGGCCTTGAGTTCATGCGGCCTGGCGAGACGGCGTGTGCGCGTCAGCGGCCGCCGGGCTTTTGGTACATGACTTCGATGGCCTGCGCAAAGTGGGCCATCAGGTTGTTGCGCTTGAGCTTGAGCGTGGGCGTCATGAAGCCGTTTTCTGTTGTCCAAGGCTCCAGCGTGCAGTACACGGTGCGGGGTACTGCGTAGCGCGGAAAGCTGGCGGTGCTGGTTTCAATGCGCGCCAGGATGGCGCGGTGCACCGCAGGGCGGTTGAGGCTGTCCGGGTCTTGCGCGTCCAGGCCCAGGCCTTCGGCCAGGCGCAGCCATTCGTCGCGCTTGAGCACCGCCACGCAGGCGATGAAGGGGCGGTTCTCGCCCACCACCAAGGTCTGTTCGAGCAGCGGGTCTGACTGCAGGGCGAGCTCCAGGTCGCCCGGCGGGATTTTCTCGCCGGTCGAGGTGACGATGATCTCCTTGATGCGCCCCCGGATGTAGATGCGGCCATCGACGATGTCGGCCTGGTCGCCAGTGCCCAGCCAGCCCTCGGCGTCCAGGGTTTTGGCGGTGTCTTCGGGGCGCTTCCAGTACCCTTTCATCACGATGGGGCCGCGCACCTGCAACTCGCGGTTCTCGCCAATGCGCACTTCCACGCCCGGCAGCGCACGGCCCACGCTGGCAGGGTCGTTGTCGTGCACGGTGTTCACGCACACCACGGGCGAGGTTTCCGTCATGCCATAGCCCTGCACCAGCGGCAGGCCCAGGCCCAGAAAGCACTTGGCAATGGTGGGCGAGAGCGGCGCACCGCCGCTGACCGCTACGCGCACGCGCCCGCCAAACTGCGCCAGCAGCGGCTTGGCCACCAGGGCCTGCAGCACGGGCCAGGGCAGCAGGTGCATCCAGCCGCCCTGGGTTTCCTCATGCAGCGGCAGGCCCTGCGCACGGCAAAAGCGCTGCCAGCCCTTGGACTGCGCGGCTTCATAGAGCTGCATTTTCCAGGGCGTGGGCGACAGGGTCTCGAGCAATTTGGCGTGCACGCGCTCGTAAATGCGCGGCACCGAGACCAGTACCGTGGGGCGAATGGTTTTCAGGTCGTCGGCCAGCAAAGCCACCGACCGGGCAAAGGCCACGCAGCAGCCCGCCGCCACGGGCAGGTAATAGCCCCCCGTGCGCTCGAAGGTGTGCGACAGCGGCAGGAACGACAGAAAAACGTCGTCCTGGGTGGGTGCAATGCGTTCAAGCACGGCCTGCACATCGCTGACCACGTTGCGGTGCGTCAGCATGACGCCCTTGGGCTTGCCGGTGGTGCCCGAGGTGTAGACGATGGCGGCGAGGTCATCGGCGCCCGGCGGGGCGGGCGGGGGAGCGGTCAGCGGTTGCCCCGCGCCGCCCAGCCACTGGACCAGGGAGCCCAGGGCCGGGCTGTCCGTGCTGGCGGCATGCGGTTGCAGATCCGGGCACTCGTCCGTGACCACCACGGCCCGCAGGGATGGAAAGGGCGTGCCCACGGCACGGATCTGCTCCCACTGCGCCGCCTGGCCCACGATGAGCACCGAGGCTTCGCAGTCCTGCAGGATGTAGGCAATGCTGCCCGGGTTGTCGATGGCGTGCAGCGGCACCGGTACGCAGCCCGCAGCCAGGGTGGATTGGTCGGCGCACACGGCGTGCAGGCCGTTGGGCAGCAAAATGGCCACCCGGGCGCCGGGGGGCAACTGCAGGGCGGCCAGGGCCTGCGTCCATGGGGCCACGCGTTCGGCGGTCTGCGCCCAGCTCAGGTCGGACCAGGCCTGGGTGGCGGAGTCAAACAGGCGATACGCAGGCGCGTCGGGGGTCAGGGCCGCCCGGCGGGAAAAAAGCTGGGGAAGGGTCTGCGCGGAGGCGATGTCGGTGGGGATCGTGGTCATCGGGGCGGTAAAGGGGTCAGGCATGGGTAGGGGCACCAATGCACGGGAAAACCCTTAAATCATACCGGCCTGGCCGCCTGCTTTCGCAGCCCAATCGCCTACATGCCCAGGGACCGAAGCAGATCGTCCGTATCCGAAGACGGCGCCGCCGAGGGTGGCGTCGCGGCGGCAGAGGCTGCGGCGCGCTGGTGGGCCTGGTCGATCAGCGCATCGGGGTCGGGCACCTCCTGGGGTGCAAAGTCATAGAGCTTGACAAACTCGGTCTTGTCGATGGCCAGCTCCAGGTAGAAGATGTTGTTGGACCCGGTGTAGAAGGTGACGCGCCGGGCCTCGGGCTGGTCGAGGTTGGCGTCCACGCTCAGCATCACCTGCTTGTTCAGCACCAGCATCTTGGGCTGGTTCTGGGTGATGTGGGTGTGCAGTTCACGGTGTACCTTGCCGGTGAAATCGCCCACCACCTGGTTCATCAGTTCGCCCATCACGTTGCTGACCTCGTCTGCCGTGTAGGAGCGCGCCAGGTCGCTCTGCTGCATGCCCATGTTCAGCAGGTAGTTGGAATACAGCTCCATGGCCGCCTGGGCCGAGAAGTTGATGATGACCAGGCCCGAGAACCCTCCGTCAAACAAGACAAAACAGCCGATGTCGGGTTTGAGGCAGGTGCGCGTGATGCGCTGGATCATGCCGGAGTAACGGATCTCGCTGTGCGTGGCGACGGTCAATACGCGTGTGACCGAATTGCACAGGCTCAGCAGCAGGTCTTCGGTGCCGAATACGACGGTTTCTTCAGGGGACTTCATGGGCCTTGCGGTCTGCACTAAATGATGGTGCCTGTAGCATAGGGCACGCCGTGCGCTCTCGCCAGTTGTTTCAGCCTGTTTCGATGCCTGCGGGGCTTTCCCGCCACGCAGGCGCGGCGGGCGAACTCAGGCGGCGGCTTCCAGGCCGTTGGCGAAATGGCTTTGCATGGCCTGCACCGTCGCGGCCGTGTCGCGGGCCAGCAGCGCGGCCATGATGGCGCGGTGTTCGCGCAGCGAGTCGTCGATGCGTCCCTGCTTGAGCAGCGAATTGTGCCGGTTGAGCTTCATCACCTTGCGCAGGTCGGCCACCATCTGGCTGCGCCAGCGGTTGTCCGACAGCTCCAGCAGGCGCATGTGAAAACGCTCGTTGACGGCAAAGAACCGGTCGCGCTCCCCCTTGGCCGCCTCCAGTTCGGCGTGCAGTTGCTCGAGCATGCGCAGGTCTTCGGCACTGGCGGTACGCGCCACCACGCCGGCAGCATCGCTTTCGAGCAGGCTGAGCAGGTGGTAGACGTCGCGCAAGTCCTTTTCGGACATCTCGGTCACATAGGCGCCCCGGCGCACCTTCATGGTCACCAGGCCCTCGGCGGCGAGTACCTTCAGGGCCTCGCGCAAGGGGGTGCGGCTGATGCCGAACTCCTCGGCAATCTTGAGTTCGTCGATCCAGCACCCCGGCTCCAGTTCGCGCCGGAAGATGCGCTGGCGCAGCAGTTCGGCCACTTCTTCATACAGAGCACGGGGGGTAAGGGTGAGAGCAGACATGGCGCAATTGTAAGCTGCATGGAATATTTTGAATGAATAATTATGAATGATGTAAACTCGCTGGCAGCACAGGGAATGCCCTGAAACCCAGCCATGCCAACCGCCGGAGAATTTGCCGCCATGAGTGACCCGCACAACAAGAACGCCCCAGAGTTTGCTGCTGCCAGCCTGGACGCCTGGGCCAAGGCCGCTGCCAAATCAGCCCCCGGTGGCGAGGTGAATGCCTTGAACTGGGTCACGCCCGACGGCATCACGGTCAAGCCGCTGTACACCGCCGAAGACACGGCCAGCCTGCCGTACGCCAATACCTTGCCCGGCTTCGAGCCCTACCTGCGCGGCCCGCAGGCCACCATGTACGCGGTGCGCCCCTGGACGATTCGGCAGTACGCCGGGTTCTCGACCGCGGAAGAATCCAACGCTTTCTATCGCAAGGCGCTGGCTGCGGGCGGACAGGGGGTGTCGGTGGCCTTCGACCTGGCCACGCACCGCGGCTATGACTCGGACCACCCCCGCGTGACGGGCGATGTGGGCAAGGCAGGCGTCGCCATTGACTCGGTCGAGGACATGAAGATCCTGTTCGACCAGATTCCGCTCGACAAGGTGAGTGTCTCCATGACCATGAACGGCGCCGTGCTGCCGGTGCTGGCGGGCTACGTGGTGGCGGCGGAAGAGCAGGGCGTGTCGCAAGACAAGCTCTCGGGGACCATCCAGAACGACATCCTCAAGGAGTTCATGGTCCGCAACACCTACATCTACCCGCCCAAGCCCAGCATGCGGATCATCGGCGACATCATTGGCTACACGGCCAGGAACATGCCGAAGTTCAACTCCATCTCTATCAGCGGCTACCACATGCAGGAAGCCGGGGCCAACCAGGCGCTGGAGCTGGCTTTCACGCTGGCCGACGGCAAGGAGTACGTGAAGACCGCCATCGCCTCCGGCCTGGACGTGGACGAGTTCGCCGGGCGTCTCTCCTTCTTCTGGGCCATCGGGATGAACTTCTACCTGGAAGTCGCCAAGATGCGCGCAGCCCGCCTGCTGTGGTGCCGCATCATGAAGGAAACCGGCGCCAAGAACCCCAAGAGCCTGATGCTGCGCACCCACTGCCAGACATCGGGCTGGTCGCTCACCGAGCAGGACCCCTACAACAACATCGTGCGCACCACCATCGAGGCCATGGCTGCCGTGTTTGGCGGCACCCAAAGCCTGCACACCAATGCGCTCGACGAAGCCATTGCGCTGCCCACCGAGTTCAGCTCGCGCATCGCCCGCAACACGCAGCTCATCATCCAGGAAGAAACGCACATCACCAACGTGGTCGACCCCTGGGCCGGCAGCTACATGATGGAAAAGCTGACGCAGGATATGGCGGATGCCGCCTGGGCCATCATCGAGGAAGTCGAAGCCATGGGCGGCATGACGCAGGCTGTGGACAGCGGCTGGGCCAAGCTCAAGATCGAAGCCGCTGCGGCTGAGAAGCAAGCCCGCATCGACAGTGGCAAGGACGTGATTGTCGGCGTCAACAAGTACAAGCTGGCCAAGGAAGACCCGGTCGATATCCTGCAGATCGACAACGTCAAGGTGCGCGATGGCCAGATTGAACGACTCAAAAATATCAGGGCAAAACGCGATCCAGCGCTCGTTCAGCAAGCGCTGGATGCTCTCACTTCTGCAGCAGAGAGCGGTGAAGGCAATCTGCTGGATCTGTCCATCAAGGCCATGCGCCTGCGCGCCACCGTGGGTGAGGTGAGCGATGCGCTGGAAAAAGTTTACGGGCGCCACCGCGCCGATACGCAAAAGGTGACCGGTGTGTACGCTGCTGCTTATGATTCGGCTGAAGGCTGGGACCAACTCAAGGGCGAAATCAATGCCTTTGCCGGCCAGGAGGGCCGCCGCCCGCGCGTAATGATCGCCAAACTGGGCCAGGATGGCCACGACCGCGGCGCCAAGGTGGTGGCCACGGCCTTTGCCGATCTGGGCTTTGACGTGGACATCGGCCCGCTGTTTCAGACCCCCGAGGAATGCGCCCGCCAGGCGATTGAAAACGATGTGCACGCCGTGGGTGTCTCGACCCTTGCCGCAGGCCACAAGACCCTGGTGCCGGCCATCATCGCCTCGCTCAAGGCGCAGGGCGCCGATGACATCGTGGTGTTTGTCGGCGGCGTGATTCCGGCGCAGGATTACGAATTTCTGTACGAATCGGGCGTCAAGGGCATCTATGGCCCCGGCACACCGATTCCGGCCAGCGCCAAGGATGTGCTGGAGCAAATTCGCAAGGCGGTGGCGTGATTCCTGTGGCCTTGCTCGATGGCATTGTGCACGGCAGTGCTGCAGCGCAGCGCCGCGCCATGGCCAAAGCCATCACGCTGCTTGAATCCACCCGCGCCGACCACCGCGCCCAGGGCGACGAGTTGCTGACGGCGCTGCTGCCGCACACGGGCAAGGCGTTTCGGCTTGGCATCAGCGGCGTGCCGGGCGTGGGCAAATCCACCTTCATCGAGGCGCTGGGCCTGTACCTCATCGCCCAGGGCCACCGCGTGGCGGTGCTGACCATCGACCCGTCGAGCACGGTGTCGGGCGGCTCCATCCTGGGTGACAAGACGCGCATGGAACACCTCTCTGTGCACGAGCAGGCCTACATCCGCCCCAGCCCCAGCAGCGGGACCCTGGGCGGCGTGGCCGAGAAGACGCGCGAAGCCATGCTGGTGTGCGAGGCGGCCGGCTACGACGTGGTGATTGTGGAGACCGTGGGTGTGGGCCAGTCCGAGACGGCTGCCGCCAGCATGACGGACATGTTTGTGCTGCTGCAGCTGCCCAACGCAGGCGACGACCTGCAGGCCATCAAGAAGGGCGTGATGGAGATTGCCGACCTGGTGGTCATCAACAAGGCCGACCTCGATCCCAAGGCTGCCACACGTGCCGAGGCGCAGATCACGTCCAGCCTGCGCATCCTCAGCCAGCACGGCAACCCGGAGCACAGCCACCACGACGCCAGCCAGTGGCATCCCAAGGTGCTGCAGATCAGCGCGCTGCTGGGGCAGGGCGTGGACGCCTTCTGGAATGCCGTCACGCAATACCGCGGGTTGCAAACCGCCAATGGCCGCCTGGCCGCCCGGCGCGAAAAGCAGGCCCTGGCCTGGATGTGGGAACGCATCGACGCCGGGCTCAAACAGGCATTCCGCGCGCACCCGCAGGTGCAATACCTGTTGCCGCACCTGCAGAAGGATGTGGCAGCGGGGCGCATCGCGGCTTCCACTGCGGCAAGGAATCTGCTTTCAGCGCAATCAGGGCAAGCGCTTTCAGCGACCAATTAAATAGCAGACACCCCACAAGTTCACTCAAAGGACGACCATGCAAGACATCCTCGATCAACTGGAGAAAAAGCGCGCGCTGGCGCGCCTGGGCGGCGGACAGAAGCGCATCGATGCGCAGCACGCCAAGGGCAAGCTCACCGCGCGCGAGCGTATCGAGCTGCTGATGGACGACGGTACCTTCGAGGAATGGGACATGTTCGTCGAGCACCGCTGTACCGACTTCGGCATGGAAGCGAACAAGATTCCGGGCGATGGCGTGGTCACAGGCTACGGCCTCATCAATGGGCGTCTCGCCTTCGTCTTCAGCCAGGACTTCACGGTATTCGGCGGCGCCTTGTCCGAGACCCATGCCGAGAAGATCTGCAAGGTCATGGACCAGGCCATGAAGGTGGGTGCCCCCGTGATCGGCCTGAACGACTCCGGCGGCGCGCGCATCCAGGAAGGCGTGGCCAGCCTGGGCGGCTACGCCGACGTGTTCCAGCGCAACGTGATGGCCAGCGGCGTGGTGCCCCAGATCAGCATGATCATGGGCCCCTGCGCGGGCGGCGCCGTGTATTCGCCCGCCATGACCGACTTCATCTTCATGGTCAAGGACAGCAGCTACATGTTTGTCACCGGCCCCGAGGTGGTGAAGACCGTGACGCACGAAGAAGTCACGGCCGAGGAACTGGGCGGCGCCGGCACCCACACCACCAAGAGCGGCGTGGCCGACATGGCCTTCGAGAACGACGTCGAGGCGCTCCTGATGCTGCGCCGCCTGTACAACTACCTGCCGCTCAACAACCGCGAAAAGGCGCCCGTGCGTCCCAGCAACGACCCGGCCGATCGGGCCGACCGCTCGCTTGACACCCTGGTGCCGGACAACCCCAACAAGCCCTACGACATGAAGGAGCTGATCACCAAGGTGGTGGACGACGGCGACTTCTTCGAACTGCAGCCCGACTACGCCAAAAACATCATCATCGGCCTGGCACGCATGGAAGGCCAGACCGTGGGCATTGTCGCCAACCAGCCGCTGGTGCTGGCCGGGTGCCTGGACATCAAGAGCAGCATCAAGGCCGCGCGTTTCGTGCGCTTCTGTGATGCCTTCAATATCCCCGTGGTCACCTTTGTGGACGTGCCCGGCTTCATGCCCGGCACCAGTCAGGAGTACGGCGGCATCATCAAGCACGGCGCCAAGCTGCTGTTTGCCTACGCCGAGTGCACCGTGCCCAAGGTTACCGTCATCACGCGCAAGGCCTACGGCGGCGCCTACGACGTGATGAGCTCCAAGCACCTGCGCGGCGACGTGAACCTGGCCTGGCCCAACGCCGAGATCGCCGTGATGGGCGCCAAGGGCGCGGTGGAAATCATCTTCCGCGAGGACAAGAACGACCCCGTCAAGCTCGCCGCCCGCGAGGCCGAGTACAAGGAGCGTTTTGCCAACCCGTTTGTGGCCGGCGCCCGCGGCTTCATCGACGACGTGATCCTGCCGCACGAGACGCGCAAGCGCATCTGCCGCAGCCTCGTCATGCTGCGCGACAAGAAGCTGGAGAATCCGTGGCGCAAGCACGGGAACATCCCGTTATGAAGCACATCCGCAGCAGTGCTTTCACTGCAGAAAAGGCTTGGGGCAGTCTGCCTATCGCCAGTATGCAAGGCATCAGCGTCAAATTGCACTGGACCGATCAGCCCTACAAGTGGCATGTCAACGACGGCGACGAAGTCTTCGCCGTGCTGGACGGCGCCGTTGCGATGCACTACCGCAGTGCGGGTCAGGAGCACATCGCCTTGCTCAACACGGGTGATGTTTTTTATGCCGAGCGGGGCACCGAGCACGTTGCGCATCCCCAAGGCGAAGCCCGTATTCTCGTGATTGAAAAAGAAGGAAGTGTGTGATGTTCACCAAGATTCTTATCGCCAACCGCAGTGTCCTGGCACACGGCCAGGCGAAGCAAAACGCCCCCGCATCGGACGTTTCTATAAATTGCGTGCCGCAGCCCGCGCAGCGGGCTTCTACACGCCATCCCATCGCATAAGGAGTCGACGAATGTTTACCAAAATCCTGATCGCGAACCGGGGCGAAATAGCGTGTAGGGTGATTGCAACGGCCAAGAAAATGGGCATTGCCACCGTCGCTGTCTATTCCGACGCCGACAAGGAAGCCCGCCACGTCAAGCTGGCCGACGAGGCCGTGCGCATTGGCGCCGCGCCCTCGCGTGAATCCTATCTGCTGGCCGACAAGATCATTGAGGCCTGCAAGCAGACCGGCGCGCAGGCCGTGCACCCTGGCTACGGCTTCCTGAGCGAGAACGAGGCCTTTGCCAAGCGCTGCGAGGACGAGGGCATTGCCTTCATCGGCCCCAAGGCGCATTCGATTGCGGCCATGGGCGACAAGATT
>JAMLIQ010000170.1 GCA_023954095.1 Burkholderiaceae bacterium
GCCCCCGGCAGCGCCCTGCCGCTGGAGGCAGCGCGCAGCGAATGGTTTGTGCCCGGTACGCAGCAAACCCTGTTTGCTATGGATGTAGTAGCTGATAGCGCCTATGGAATGGGCGCTAGAGGCCAAAAATACATGAAAAATGAAGCCGCAGCAGCAGCCCCTGGAGACAAGGCTGCGGTTCTTTCTGCAGTGCACATTGCCACCCCCGTATCGGGCACCATCATCGCGCTGGACCCCGATATTCCCCCGCTGCGCCAGCGCCTGCAGTTCGCGGCGGGCGGCCATGCGCCGGGCATGCCACTGCGCTGGCGCATGGATGGCCGGCCCGCAGGCCGGGGCGCGCAATGGGCCTGGCTGCCCTGGCCGGGCCGCCATGTGGTGCAACTGACGGATGTGCGGGGCCGGGTGCTGGACGAGGTGCGCATCGAGGTGCGCGGCGCTGGAGTGGTGGAGCATTGATGCCTTCCGGTACCGGTTTGCCGGTAATCCCAACGACTGCATCCACCTACAATGGACAAGCTGCCTTCCATGAATTCCATGCGCCATTTCTTTTCCCAACGTCTGATCTGGCTGGCTTTGCTGCTGAGCATGGGAATTGGCGCCATGGTGGCCCGCACGATCTGGACCATGCGGTCCGATGAATGGGATTTTGCGGCGCGCACCAACACCAATCTGGTGATTGCGCTGGAGCAGTCCGTTGGCTGGACGTTGCGCGCAATGGACCACTCTTTGCAGAATGTGGTCGTCAAGCTCGAACGCCCTGGGATCATGGAATTGCCGTACGAGTTACGCCACCAGATGCTGTTTGACCGCCCATTGCGGGTTGCCGGGCTGATGGATGTCTATGTCATCGACAGCCGGGGAGACATCGTCATGGATTCGAGTGCGCTGCAGCCTCGCAAGGCCAACTACGCCGACCGTGACTATTTTCTGGCATTGATGAAGGGCACCCAGACGGGGCTTGTCATCGGTCGTCCCGTCTTGGGCCGGGTCACGCAAACCTGGATGTTGCCCATGGCGCGGGCCTACCGGGGCGGTGATGGGCAGGTCGCAGGGGTGGTTGTCAGTTCCATCAGCCTGAGCTATTTCAACGAACTCTTTGCATCGCTGAAACTCGGGCCCAGCAGCGGTGTCAACCTCATTCTTGACAGTGGCGTCATCGTCAGCCGCTACCCCTATGGCGATGCTGATGTGGGGAAATCTCTGGCGGGCACGGACAATATGGGGCATCTGCTGGCGAAGCCTGCCGGGAACTTCACGGGTGTGGCAAGCCTGGACAAGGTGGAGCGGTTTTATGCGTACCGGCGCGTAGGATCGTATCCCCTGGTGGTGAATGTCGCCCAATCGACCGAAACCATGCTGGCCGACTGGCGGATGAATGCCCTGCAGTTGTCTGTTTTTGCCCTGGTCCTCATGGCCAGCTGCGTGGGCTTGGCGCTCCTGTTCGCTCGAGAACTGGCGCAGCGCCAGCACATGGCAAGCCAGTTGCGGCAGGCCGAGCACTATCTGCGCACCATTCTGGACAACCTGCCTTCCATGGTCAGCTACTGGGACAGCGACCAGCGCCACCGCTTTGTCAACAAAACCAGCAACGTCCTGTATGGGCGTCCGCCCGAGGCGCTGCGCGGACTCACGGCCCGGGAAGTCCTGGGCGAGAAAGACTATGCCATTGTCCGGCCCTATGTGGAGCAGGCCTTGTTAGGCCATCCGCAGTTGTTTGAGCGGACCCTGACCGATGCCGAAGGGCAGGTGCGGCATACCCATATCTCCTATACGCCGGACCGGGAGACCGAAGGGGGCCCGGTACGCGGCATTTTTGTGCAGATGACGGACATCACCGAGCGCAAACGCATGGAAGACGAGTTGTTCCAGGAAAAGGAACTGATGCGCCTGACACTGCAATCCATTGGCGATGCCGTGGTCTGCACCGATGCCCAGGGCCTCGTCACCTACCTCAACCCCATGGCACAGCGA
>JAMLIQ010000171.1 GCA_023954095.1 Burkholderiaceae bacterium
ACGTACCCGGGGGACCACTTCGCGCCAGTCAAAAGCCTCCATGAAGGCCTCGGACGAGGCGAAGAACACCTGGCCCACCACGGTATAGGTGCGCAGGTTGCCGTCGTCCGTAATGCTGCGGTCCACCCGCAGCACGCGGCCCACCTTGTGGGCAAAAAACAGGCCTGACAACAGCACACCCACCAGCACGCCCTGGGCCAGATCGTGCGTGGTAATGGTGACCACCACGGTGGCCAGCATCACGATGGAGGAGCTCGGTGGGTGCTCGCGCAACTTGCGCACAGAGTCCCAGCTGAAGGTGCCGATGCTCACCATGATCATGACCGCCACCAGCGCCGCCATCGGAATCTGCCGCACCCAGGGGCCGAGGAAAACCACCAGGATCAGCAGCAGCACACCGGCCACCAGGGTGGACAGGCGCCCGCGCCCGCCCGACTTCACGTTGATGACCGACTGACCGATCATCGCGCAGCCCGCCATACCGCCAATGAATCCCGTGGCAAGGTTGGCCACGCCCTGGCCCACGCATTCGCGGTTCTTGTTGCTCGGGGTGTCGGTCAGTTCGTCCACGATGGACGCCGTCATCATGGATTCGAGCAGGCCCACCACCGCCAGCGTGGCAGAGTAGGGCAGCACGATCCACAGGGTTTCCAGCGTGAAGGGCACATCAGGCAGCAGAAACACCGGCAGGCTGCTGGGCAACTCGCCCATGTCGCCCACGGTACGGATGTCCAGACCCAGGGCCATGGACAAGGCCGTCAACACCACGATGGTGACGAGGGGCGACGGAATGGCTTTGGAAAGATAGGGAAAGCCGTAAATGATGGCCAGCCCTGCGGCGGTCATGGCGTATACCTGCCAGCCCACGTTCGTCAGTTCGGGCAGCTGCGCCATGAAGATCAGGATGGCCAGCGCATTCACGAAGCCCGTCACGACCGAGCGCGAAACAAACCGCATCAGTGCGCCGAGCTTGAGCACCCCGGCCAGTACCTGCAGCACGCCGGTGAGCAAGGTGGCCACCAGCAGGTACTGCAGGCCGTGGTCTTTGACAAGCGTCACCATGACCAGGGCCATGGCCCCGGTGGCGGCTGAAATCATGCCGGGGCGCCCGCCTGCAAAGGCAATCACCACGGCCATGCTGAACGAGGCATACAGCCCCACCTTGGGGTCCACCCCGGCAATGATGGAAAAGGCAATGGCCTCGGGAATGAGCGCCAGCGCGACCACGATGCCTGCCAGCACGTCGCCACGGATGTTGGAAAACCAGGGGCTCTGGAGGGAGGTGTTGTTCATGGGCAAACAGGGCGCAGCCAAGGCGGTGCCGTGGGCGCAAGGAGGTAGGTGGCCGTCTGTGCATCCGAGAAGGAGTCGGGCCGGGGGAGTGAGCGCTGCATTGCAGCGGCATGCGTGGTGCGGCACGGTGGTTGGTGCGTCGCGGCATTATAGGGGACAGGTTTTCTGGCAGCCCAAATGTGATTGGCATGGTCATTGTATGGGCTAATAAATACTGCTTTTTGATTGCTTTTATTTGGCATAAATATATTCAATTTGTTGGTTGTGCATTTTTATGGAAATGACGTGTTTTGTTTTTATATGATATTGTCGATTGACATGCATAATTATTGATGTTATAATTCGCCCATCTTTTAACCCTGTGTGCACGATTATTGCGCCAGGAGTGCCAAGGGGCCGAAATTATTCATTGGGATTTTTCGGCTCTCATGGGGCATACAAGCCCCATGCGGTAACGCCCGTTACTGCGCGCTCTTGTGGCTGTGCGCCTGTCACTGTTGTCCGCTGCCATTGCCCGTCATCCGGAATATCCGGTCGGGTGCATTCCCGACCCGGGTCTGCGTGCGGAGCCAGTGCCATCCTTGGAGGGAAATCATATGTGTGGACTGGCAGGAGAACTGCGATTTGACGGCGCGCCCGTCGATACCCAAGCGCTGGAGCGCATGACACAACAC
>JAMLIQ010000172.1 GCA_023954095.1 Burkholderiaceae bacterium
GGCCGATGCCGTCTGGCAGTTTGTGGACCGCGACGGTGTGGTCCACATGGGCAACGCCGCTCCACCGCAGACCAGGGGGCTGGTCTGGATTGACCAGCCACCGCTGGCACGCGCGGGCCAGGCGCCGGAGCGGGGCGTGGGTGCGCTCAAGCTCCCTGGCTACAAGGATGCCAAGCCCCATCTGGAAGCAGCAGCGCTGTCTGCCGCGATTGATCCAGCACTGGTCATTGCGGTGGCCGCAGCGGAGTCGGCATTCAACACGGAGGCCGTGTCACGCAAGGGTGCACTGGGACTGATGCAGGTGATGCCGGCCACTGCGGAGCGCTACGGGGTGGCTGCCCACTCCACGGCGGAAGGGCGCAAGGCGGTGATGGTGCCCCAGGTGAATGCGCAGATTGGCAGCCGCTACCTGGCCGATCTGCTGCGCCTGTTCGATGGGGACAAGGAGCTGGCACTGGCGGCCTACAACGCTGGAGAGGGGGCCGTGATGAAGTACGGCAAACGGATTCCTCCCTATCCCGAGACGCAGCAGTATGTGGAGCGGGTGATGCGCCTGTACCGCACGCTCTCCCGGTGATGTGATGTTTTTGGGGATCCAGCACTCTGTTTCCGTGATCTGTACCGGTTTGCGGTGCCTTGCAGCTACCATCGGCGTCTCATGATCTTCTTGTCCGTCGTGGCGTTTTTCGTGGCAGCGCTGGCTGCGGGTTTCATCGTGCGGTGGATGCGCAGCCATGCCGCCGTGTATGGCAACGGCATGCCGCAGCGTTTCCATTTTGGGGACGTGCCCCGGCTCGGCGGTGCTGCAGTGCTGCTGGGGCTGGGAGCGAGCTGGACATTGGGCATGGTGCAGACCTGGCAGGGCGATCCGGCGTCGCTGGGGCTTCGGGCCTGGGTGGGGGCGTGGCTGCTGGTGCTGCTGCCTTCGGCCGCCGGAGGCATTGCCGAGGATATGACGCAGCGCCTGACGGTGCGTTACCGGCTGGCCTTCACGGCGGCTTCGGGGGTGCTGGCTGTGGCCCTGCTGGGCCTGGCGGTGCCGAGGCTGGACCTGCCCTGGCCCGATATGCTGCTGGCCAATGCGCCCTGGATCGGGTTTGCCATTGCACTGCTGGCGGTGGCGGGGCTGCCCCATGCGTTCAACATCATCGATGGCTACAACGGGCTGGCGGGCATGGTCGCGCTGATTGTGTGCCTGGCGCTGGCCCATGTGGCGCTGCAGGTGGGCGACCGGGCGCTGGCGGCGCTGCTGGTGTCCACGGCGGCGGCCACGGCGGGGTTTCTGGTGTGGAACTACCCCCGCGGCATGTTGTTTGCAGGGGATGGCGGTGCGTATATCTGGGGCGTGGTCATTGCGCTGGCCAGTGTGTCGCTGGTGCAGCGCAATGTGCTGGTGTCGCCCTGGTTTCCGCTGCTGCTGTTGATTTACCCGGTGTGGGAAACCATTTTTTCCATTTACCGCAAGCTGGTTCGCGGTGTGTCTCCGGGGGTGGCCGATGCGCTGCATTTTCACCAGCTGATCTACCGGCGCATTGTGCGCAGCGTGTTCCACGACGATGAGTCGCGCCGCATGCTGATGCGCAACAACCGTACTTCGCCCTACCTGTGGGGCTTTACCTTGCTGACCGTGGTGCCTGCGGTGCTCTTCTGGAACCGCACGCCGGTGCTGATGGTGTTTTGCGCGCTGTTTGTGGTGAGCTATGTGGCGGCATATCTGGCCATTGTGCGTTTCAAGGTGCCGACCTGGCTGCGGCGCTGAAGATAAAACCAGGGTGTTTTTGGCCTCTGGCGCTTATCCAGCAAGCGCTATAAGCTATTTATTTAATAGCACTTCGGTTTAGCGCGCCAACGTGACCCAGGCCTGCGTGAGCCTGCGCGTCAGGTCTTGC
>JAMLIQ010000173.1 GCA_023954095.1 Burkholderiaceae bacterium
TTGTTAGTGAGCTGCGCGCCGGGCGCCGTGGATGCCGTGCTGCGCGCTTTTCATGGCGATGGTTTCGCGCAAGCGGCCATCGTGGGGTGTATGCAGGCCAGCACAGCAGGGCAGGTTTCCCGGTTGCATTGCAGCTAAAACAGCTGGCTATTGTGCTGGCGCTGGCACATCCATCATGCGAGCCACGTAGCGTGCGATCAGATCGATTTCCAGGTTCACCTTGGAGCCGGTTTGCAGGTGGCCCAGCGCCGTGTTCTGCACGGTGTGCGGAATCAGGTTGATGCTGGCTTCGCAGCCTCGTGCCACGTCTGCAATGCGGTTGACGGTCAGGCTCACGCCGTTGATGGTGATCGAACCCTTGTAGGCAAGGTAGCGTGCAAGGTGACGCGGGGCCAGCACGCGCAGTTCCCAACTCTCGCCCACTTGGGCAAAGTGCGTGACTTCGCCGATGCCATCCACATGGCCTGACACCATGTGCCCCCCCAGGCGGTCGTGCGCGCGCAAGGCTTTTTCCAGGTTGATGGGGCCGGGGGCGTCGAGGCCCGTGGTCTTTTGTAGCGATTCCGCTGAGATGTCAATGGTGAACTGCGGCAGGGCGGCATCCATGCTGGTGACCGTCATGCAGGCACCGTTGAGCGCAATGCTGTCGCCCAAACCAACATCGTCCAGATAGCCCGCAGGCGGAGTAATGACCAGGCGCTTGCCATGTGCAGGCGAGTCGCCCAGGGTGTGCACGGCGGCAATCTGCCCCATGCCGGTGATGATTCCAGTAAACATGGCATGGATTGTGGCAGGGTTTGGGAGTGTTTCTGCGCGGCGCCGATGCGTCAAAAAGTGTCGCGGCCCTGGACGCGGGCGAGGATGCGCAGGTCTGGCCCTACCCGGTCAACGGCGTGGAAATCCAAGGCAAGCCCCTGGGCCAGAGCATCGAGCGGCACCATGTCGGCCATGCCGCGGCCGGGGCCCAGCAGTTGCGGCGCCAGGTACAGCAGCAGCTCATCGACCAGGCCCGCCTGGAGCAGTGCACCATTCAGGCGGTGCCCTGCCTCCACATGCAGCTCGTTGATGCCGCGTGCACCCAGATCGCGCAGCAGGGCGGGCAAATCGACCCGGCCGTTGGTGCCTGGCAGTTGCACCACGGTGGCCCCACGCGCTTCGAGTGCCGTTTTTCGTTCCAAAAAATCAGAGTCAAAATGGCCTGCAGCGTAGATGGTGAAAGCGCGAGAAGCTATAAATAAATGAGCATCGGGATTGGTCTGCAAATGGCTGTCGAGCACCACCGCCTGGGGTTGGCGCGGCGTCGCTACGGAGCGCACGTCCAGGCGCGGGTTGTCGGCCAGCACCGTGCCGATACCTGTCAGCACCGCACAAGCGCGGGCGCGCCAGGCATGGCCATCGGCCCGGGCTGCGGGGGATGTAATCCACTGGCTGGCGCCGTTGTGCAGCGCCGTCGTGCCATCGACCGAGGCCGCCACCTTGACCCGCACCCAGGGTGTGCCGCGCACCATGCGGCTGAAAAAGCCCATGTTCAACTCCCGTGACGCGGCAGCACCCGGCCCCACCTCTACGGCCACCCCGGCCGCACGCAGTCGGGCAAAGCCCTGGCCTGCCACCAGCGGGTTGGGGTCTTCCAGGGATGCTACTACTTTGCCAATGCCCGCAGCGACAAGCGCATCGCAACAAGGCCCGGTGCGCCCCTGGTGGGCGCAGGGCTCGAGCGTCACGTAAGCAATGGCGCCGCGCACGTCCTGCCCGGCAGCCGCAGCGTCGCGCAGCGCCATTACTTCGGCATGTGGCCCCCCTGCCTGCTGCGTAAAACCTTGACCCAGCACACGGCCGTCG
>JAMLIQ010000174.1 GCA_023954095.1 Burkholderiaceae bacterium
CAGGTGCCCTACATCCTGTTCCTGGCCAGCGGCTCGATCTGCATGAGCGCCATGAACGCCGCGAGCTTTGAGGCGCTGTATTCGGCCTTCTCGCGCATGCATGTGCAGAAGACCTGGGAGGGCATCATGAACACGCCCGTGGGGCTGGACGATGTGGTGCTGGCCGAGATGCTGTGGGCGGCATTCAAGGCGCTGTTTACCGTGACAGCCATCCTGGGCGTGATGCTGGCCCTGGGCATCAGCCACAGCCCCAAGCTGCTCGTGGCCTGGCCGGTGCTGCTGTGCGTGGGCATCATGTTCTCCAGCATTGCCCTCATCTTCAATGCGCTGGCCAAGGGCTACGACTTTTTCACCTATTACTTCACGCTGGTGCTCACGCCGATGATGTTTTTGTCGGGCGTTTTCTTCCCGCGCGAGCAGCTCCCGCCGCTGGTGCGCGCCATCTCCGACTGGCTGCCGCTGACCAACGCCGTGGAACTGGTGCGCCCGCTGTTCATGGACCAGTGGCCCGCACACCCGCTGCGCCATGGCCTGGTGATGCTGGCGACCACCATGGCGGCCTACTGGGTGGCGTTGGCACTGACGCGCCGCCGCTTTGCGGCCTGAGTCCCATGCGTGCACCCGTCCTGCTCAGCCCGGAGCACATCGCCATGGTGGACCGGGGGGTGTCGGTGATCGTGGCCTCGCGCGATGCTGCGCTGCGCCCCAGCATCATGCGTGGCGTGGGCAGCGCCATCAGCGCCGACGGCACACAAGTCACCGTGTTCCTGCGGCGCAGCCAGTCGCGCCAGCTCATGCAGGACATCGAGGCCGGCGGGGGCCTTGCGGTGGTGTTCAGCGAGCCGCCCACGCACCGCACCCTGCAGCTCAAGGCGCGCCAGGCCTCGCTGCGCCCGGCTTCGCCCACCGACCAGCCGCAACTGGAGCGCTACCTGGCCTCGATGCAATGCGAACTGGCCCAGGTGGGTTACGGGCCGGAATTCGCGGCCGCCATGCTCTCGGCTCCACTGGAAGACGTGGTGGCCGTGCAGTTCACGCCCGAGAGCGCCTTTGACCAGACACCGGGGCCACGGGCCGGTATTCCCCTGGATGTGCCGAAGACCACACCATGACCGCCCCGTCGCTGCACGCCATTCGCCCCTGCCTGGAAGGCGCCATCCCTGCCGTGATGGCCACCTGCGCCAGCGATGGCACACCCAACGTGGCCTACATCTCGCAGGTGGTCTATGTGGACGAGGGGCATGTGGCCTTGTCCTTCCAGTTCTTCAACAAGACCCGCGCGAACATCCTTGCCAACCCGCAGGCCTCGGTCCTGGTGCTCGACCCGGTGACTGCTCGCTTTTATCGCCTGCACCTGCGCTATCTGCGCACCGAGACCCACGGCGCGCTGTTCGAGAGCATGAAGGCGCGGCTGGCGGGCATCGCGTCGCACAGCGGCATGGCCGAGGTATTCCGTCTCAAGGGCTCGGACGTCTATGCGGTGGAGCACATCGACGCCATTGACGGCGAAGGCCTGTCGCCCCCGCCCTGCCGCACGGGGCTCCTGCACCGCCTGCGCCAGTGCAGCGAGCGCATAGCTGCCTGCGCTGGTCTGGACGAGCTGCTGCAAACCGCCCTGCGCTGCCTGTGCGAGGCCCTGGGCATTCAGCATGCCATGGTGCTGATGCTCGATACGCCGGAACGGCGTCTCTACACCGTGGCGAGTTGCGGCTATGCCACCTCGGGCGTGGGGTCGGAAATTGCACTGGGGCATGGCGTGATCGGCATGGCCGCACGCGAGAACACGCCGGTGCGCATCAGCCACATGACGCA
>JAMLIQ010000175.1 GCA_023954095.1 Burkholderiaceae bacterium
GCACCTCCATGTTCAGGTACACCAACTCCGGGTGCAACATTATCTAACAGACCGTTGGCTTGTGCATCAACCACTATTAATCTGAGTCTTGAAAATGTTACTCCGGGAACAGGCGTAACATATCAGTGGCAGTCATCACCTGATGCAGGTTTTGCAACACCTACAAATTTGGGTACAGCCGAAACCCAAACTGCAACTCAAACAGCAACTACTTATTATCGTTGTTTGGTAACCTGCAGTGGCAACACAGGTATTTCTACACCTGTAATGGTATATTATACAACCAACTGTTATTGTGTAGAACCTGCAGTAGTAAGCGATGGCTGTGCTCTTGGACTTTACATCAATAATGTAACTTTTGCAGGTATCAACAATACCAGCGGATGTTACAATCCGGTGCCATACACATATCCTTATTACAGTTTCTTCCCATCACAGACAGCTGCTGTAACTCAGGGTGGAGTTTATCCATTCTCAGTATCAACTCCTACACAGTCAGGAGGTTATTACCAATGGTTCGGAGTGTGGATTGATTACAACGATAACGGAAGTTTTGAAGATGCAGGAGAACTTGTATTGTCAAGTGTAGCCGGTGGTGATGTTTCTACCAATACACTTACCGGTAACATTACTATTCCTTTGAGCTCAACACCGGGAGTACACCTGATGCGTGTAAGAAGTGGAAATGTGAGTGCAGCAATCAACTCATGTACTGACAATGCAGTAAGTGGTGAGACAGAAGATTATCTGATAGATATCACTGCAGCTCCTGCCTGTGCCGGTACGCCTAATCCGGGCAACACCTTGTCAACAGATTTGAATGTATGTTCAACAGATAATATCACATTGAGTCTTCAGAATAATCCAATTGAAACAGGTTATTCATACCAATGGCAGGTATCTACTGTTAGTGCTACAGGTCCCTGGACAAACGTAGGTACCAATGCAAATACCTATTCAACTTCTCAAACTGTAACAACCTGGTATCAGTGTGTTGTTACCTGTGCCAATGGTGGAGCTTCAGCTGCATCTACCCCTGTTCAGGTAAATCAGAATGGACCTACAGCATGTTATTGTACTCCTTCATATACATCTTATGATAATGATTACATCTCCAATGTAACGTTGAATACAATTAACAATACTACCGGTTATGCTCCAAATCCAAGCTATACTGATTATTCAAGCACAATACAAACTACCCTTATTCAGGGAAATAGTTATACAATCAGCGTAACGAATGGTGGAGGTTACACCGAGTATGTTGGTGCATGGATAGACTTTAATCAGGATGGAGCATTTGATGCAGGAGAACAAATTCTTAATACGACTGCCGGCTCAGGGCTTGCGGTATCTAATTCATTTACTGTACCTCTTTCAGCAGTTTCAGGTAATACTGTATTGCGTGTTACACTTCAATATGGTTCGGCAGCAACACCATGTCCAACATCAGGATGGGGAGAAGCAGAAGATTACGGTATTATTTTGGGTGATCCGAATTGTATCAGCAGTCCAATTGCACCTGCCAATGCAAGTTTGATTTGTCCGGATCCGGGATTGGTACTTTCATGGCCATCAATGTCAGGAGCTACAGGTTATAATGTATATTTTGATGCTGTTGACGGAACTACACTTGTTTCGCCAAATCAGGCAGGTACAACTTATAACCCCGGAACTCTTGTTGGAACAGGTCCATTCTACTGGAAAGTTGTTCCAATTTATCCAAGCAGTACATGTTCAACTCCTATTGTATGGTCATTTAGTCTGAAACCAGCACCAA
>JAMLIQ010000176.1 GCA_023954095.1 Burkholderiaceae bacterium
CCCGCGTAGTGCGCCACAAAGCCGCTCGAGAGAATGCGCATGAAACCGGCCAGCACCACCAAGGCGGGCTCGTAGCGGTCGATCGCCGCGGCCAGCGCGGCATCAAAGGCCTCGCGGCTCTCAAACGCCTTGTGGTCCAGCACCTCCGTGGCAATGCCCTGCGCGCGGGCCAGCACCAACCCCTGGGCATCGGCCTTGTTGCTCAGCACCGCTGCGACGCGGGCCCCATGGCGCTGCGCCCAATTTTCCTGCTGCGCGGTTTTTACGATGGCGGCCATGTTGGAGCCGCCGCCGGAGATCAAAATCACGATGTTCTTCATTTGCCGCCATTATCTCCACCATGCCGTTCGATCCCACCGCCCGCCCCCTGACCGCCATCGAAGCCCGCGTGCTGGCCACCCTGATGGAAAAAGCCCGCACCGTGCCCGACAGCTACCCGCTCTCGCTGAACGCGGTGGTGACCGGCTGCAACCAGAAAACCACGCGCGACCCCGTGATGAATCTGGGCGACGCCCAGGTGCAGGAGGCCCTCGATGCGCTCAAGCTGCTGTCGCTGGTGCTTGAAACCAGCGGAAGCCGCACCACGCGCTACGAACACAACTTCCAGCGCGGCGTGGGCGTACCCGAGCAATCGGCCGTGCTGCTGGGCCTGCTGATGCTGCGCGGCCCGCAGACGGCGGGCGAGCTGCGCATCAACGCCGAGCGCTGGTATCGCTTTGCCGATATCTCGTCCGTCGAAGCCTTTCTCGATGAACTGCAGGAGCGCAGCGCCGAGAAGGGCGGGCCGCTCGCCGTGCTGCTGCCCCGCGCACCAGGCGCCCGCGAGCCGCGCTGGGCGCACCTGCTGTGCGGCCCCGTGGATTCCAGCAACATCGGCAACAACGCCGAAGGCAGCCCACCGGGCCTGCAAGCGCGTGTGGATGCGCTGGAGACTGACGTGGCAGCCCTGCGCGCCACCGTGCAGCGCCTGTGCACCGAGCTGGGCCTGCCGCCGGAAGCGGTAGCGGAATAAGAAGGCGCCTCTGCACAGATGTCTCCATTTGGACAGATTAAAAACGAACGACCGTGCTACAAATACAACCTCACTAGGAGACGCACCGCATGGATCTCGCATTCACCCCCGAAGAACAAGCCTTCCGCGAAGAAGTTCGCGCCTGGGTTGGCAGCCATCTGCCCCCGGAAATTGCCCACAAGGTGCACAACGCCCTGCGCCTGACGCGCGGCGACATGCAGAACTGGGCCAAAATTCTCGGCAAAAAGGGCTGGCTGGCCTTTGGCTGGCCCAAGGAATTTGGCGGCCCCGGCTGGACAGCCGTGCAAAAGCACCTGTTTGAAGAAGAGTGCGCCCTGGCGGGCGCGCCGCGCATCGTCCCGTTCGGCCCCGTGATGGTGGCCCCCGTCATCATGGCCTTTGGCAACGCCGAGCAGCAAAAGCGCTTCCTGCCCGGCATCGCCAGCGGCGAAGTGTGGTGGAGCCAGGGCTACAGCGAACCGGGCTCCGGCTCGGACCTGGCCAGCGTCAAGACCCGCGCCGAGCGCGTGGGCGACAAGTACATCGTCAACGGCCAGAAAACCTGGACCACCCTGGGCCAGTATGGCGACTGGATGTTCAACCTCGTACGCACCAGCAACGAGGGCAAGCCGCAGACCGGTATCAGCTTCCTGCTGCTGGACATGAAGTCCAAGGGCGTCACCGTGCGCCCCATCAAGCTGCTCGATGGCGAATGCGAAGTCAACGAGGTGTTCTTCGACAATGTCGAAGTGCC
>JAMLIQ010000177.1 GCA_023954095.1 Burkholderiaceae bacterium
GTTGGCCAGCAGAAAATTGCGCAACGCCGTGCCCAAGCCGGAGAAGAGATCGAAATGGGTAATCAGCACCAGTGCGACAGTCAACAGCGGAACCAGCGCCAGCAGCGTGGTGAACGCCAGGCTGGCAGCAGCCTGGGTACAGCGTTCCTCACGGAATCGCGTGAGGCAGCGCTTGAGGAAATCGGGTAATGAACCGGCCAGGCGCATCAATAATCCCGTTCCGATAGAATGCCGCGATTCTACCGGAAGCAAGCATGCCGTCACTCGCCCGTTATTCCAATTTCGCCACCGCGCTCAGCCTGATCGCCCTGATATTCCTTTGCCTGAGCTGGGAGTTGTGGTGGGCGCCCCTGCGCCCCGGGGGCTCATGGCTGGCGCTGAAGGCGCTACCCCTTCTGGCACCCCTGTTCGGGGTATTGCGCGGACGGCGCTATACCCACCAGTGGGTAACGCTGCTGGCTTTGGTCTATTTCACCGAGGGGGTCGTGCGCGCCGCAACCGAACAGGAACTGTCAGCCTGGCTCGCACTGGCCGAGACTGTGCTCTCTTTCGTCCTATTCTGCAGCGCAGTGCTTTATGTCCGCTTGAGCGCGCGTTAGGCCAGCACAAAAGTCAGCCGCTGCAGTACGGTGACTGGACTTCAGTCTTGATCCTGATTGCGGCGCGCGAGTGCTGATCACTCTCGCTCCCAACTGTCTTACCGTATCAGCCGCCCCGCGCGCGGCCGCACGGCGCTTTGAATCGATAACCTCTATTGTTCATGCGGCAGCATGAAAGAGAGGGCAATTCGAAAGAAGCATTATTGCTGCTTGCCGACATTGAGCAATTCGGCCGCCGACAGGATTTCCTCGGCCACTTCTCCGATTTTCCGGCGTTGCGTACGCGCCGTCGCACGCAACGCATCGAACGCCTGCTGTCGGCTGATCCTGCGACGCTCCACAAGGAGTCCGACCGCCATGCTCACTTCGCGGTTTTCATTGAGCGCAGTCTGCAGTTGCCGTTCGGTATTGCGCAGACCCCACAAATCGGCGGCACGTGCCACGGCCGCTTCAATGGCTGGAATCAGCTGATGGATATCCACGGGCTTCACCAGATAGCCGAGCGCACCATGCGCAATAGCCTCGCGAACGATATCCTCGTCTCCATATGCGGTCAAAAAAATGAACGGCAAGCCCGGATGTTCCTGAAACTGCTTGGCCAACTCCAAGCCGGACTGGCCCGGCATGCGCACATCCAGCACGGCTATATCCGGACGCTCCAAGCCAATAACGCGCCACGCCTCCTCCGCGGAAGCGCAAGCTTGAACCGCATAGCCGGCCTCTTCCAGTCCGCTCGTAAGCGTCGCCAAAACCAGTCGGTCATCGTCGACCAGCAACACCTTGCATTGCGGATTTCGTTTGCTCTGATTCATGTCTGTCCCATTACCGCATCGAGAACGGCATTTTTTCGCATAACTTTAGATATGCATCGCCCAGGAAATGTTCCCCCATCAACCAAACTGCCGATGCGATAAAGAGATTCATCGCACTGCGCAGGAGCGGCCGGTGTTCTGCTGGAAGGGCGTGTACGGGCTTGCAGTGAAGAAGGCGGCAGGTGCAGGGCGTGCCTTCTGGCGCTGAATTCTTGCACCCCGCCAGCGAAAAAGCAACGTGCTTACTTCTTCGCTGAGGGGGTATGCTTAAACTTGCGGATTGACCTTCTCG
>JAMLIQ010000178.1 GCA_023954095.1 Burkholderiaceae bacterium
GTCGTCGCTTTCTGAAGAAGGCGGACGCCGCCGCGCCCGTGGCCTGTGAGGGTATCGCAAAAGCGGGCGTGGTCAGCGCACAAAGGCCCCGTCTGCGCGCCGCCCATGCCCCGCAAACAGCCGTTCAGCCAGTCGGTGGCCGTTGGGGGCTGGGAGATATGCCGACATTGCAAAGAACATGCGGGTGCGCGTAGGCAGGAACTGGGATGAATGCCGCCTCCGCGCCGAGGTTGGCTACTAAAAAATGCAGTTGCTCTACCTGCAGGTTTTGCATCACGCGGCACTTCGGGAAAGTGGAGCACACCCAAAACTGCTTGCCAGCCTGCGCGCCCGCCTTTGCGGTGCGCAGCGCCATGGCGCTGCCGCACGCTGGGCACTTGCGTTCGGTATCCGGGGTGTGGCGCTCTTGGCGCATCGCTGGTCGTGTTTCGGCGAATTGCCACCATCTTTCGCGATAACTCTCGCGCTGCGACTGGTCTCTTTCGGGCTTTACGCCCAGAAGTACTCTTTGGTAGCAGTTTGGAAAGCGGTCTCGTGCCTCATTTTGTTCAAGCCCGTAGAAGTCAATGGCGTGCATCTGCCTTGGCTTTTCGGTCAAGTCACGCCCGTTCAGGATTTTTTTCACTGCGCTGGGTTCGTCGGTGATGAGGGGGTCGCCATGCTCAACCCAGAAGCTGGAACCCATCAAGGTAACGCCACGGAAAGTGATGCCTTGGCACGCCTGCAACGGCAAAGCAGCCGCCACGTTGGCTCCCACGCTCAGGTCTGCGTGAATCAAGCCGGTGCAGGGCGCCTATTTGGCGCGGCGCTGGGCATGCTGGCGCAGCCAGGCGGCGAAGTCGTCTTCGGCCAGGTCGCCTGCGGCGAGGCTGATCATGGTGAGGGTGGTTTCGGCCTGGGTGGCGGTGAGCTTGTAGCCGTTGACATACAAAAACAGGCCGGTGGCCAGCAGTGCGGCGCGCTTGTTGCCGTCTACAAACGGGTGGTTTTTGGCCACGCCCGCACCGTAGCTGGCGGCCAGGGCGGCAAAGTCAGGATCGCCGTAAACGGATAGGTTGAGGGGGCGTGCCAAGGCAGAGTCCAGCAGTCCTTCGTCACGTATGCCCGTGCCACCGCCGTGCTCGGCCAAGCTTTCGGCGTGCAAGAGCAGCAGCGCTCGTTTGCTGATCCAGCGCCAGCTCATTTGGCCAACTGGTGGAAGGTGTCGCGGTATTCGCGCATGAACTCGCGCCCTGCGGTAATTTCTTCTTCCAACGCTGGGTCGTAGGGTGTCAATATGAAGCCGTCTGCCGATTCCGTAAGAAAAACGGTTTCGCCCTTTTGCAGTTTCATGCGTGCCAACGCCTCCTTGGGCAGGATGACGCCCACGGAGTTACCGATCTGGGTGAGTTTGAGCATGTGCATAGCAAATCTCGTGCATGTTATTACGTTTGTAATACTAGCATGCGTAGCGATACCTGCAAACCCGCAGGCGGGCAGTGGGTAGCCGTCAGGCAAAGGTATTGACCTGCGTCCCCAGCGTGCCTGAGGTGGCCAGCGCGGGCTGGGGCATGGCCTGCACCATGGCGTCGATCATGGTGGTGGCTGTGGCTTGCTGCATGTCCAGCGCCTTTTTCAGCATGGTGATGTTCACCGCGTCCGACGTTTT
>JAMLIQ010000179.1 GCA_023954095.1 Burkholderiaceae bacterium
AGGAGGAGCGATGAGCGCATTGAGCTGGAAGCAGTACTTCATCTACCAGGCCGACTATCAGCATTGGGCCAACGAGGCGCTGTTCGCCTGCCTGGACCGCCTCGAGGCGAAGGCGCTGAGCGAACCGCAAGGGCTCTTCTTTTCCACCATCCACCACACGCTCGACCATATCCTGGTGGTGGGGCAGTTGTGGCGCCTGCGTCTGCAGGGCGAAAGCCCGATTGTGGATTTCAAGGCCATCCACCATCCGGACTGGCGCGATCTGAAGAAGGCCTTGCGTCTGGAAATGCGCGAACTGCAGCACTGGCTGGAGAGCAAGCCGGACACCTTCTTCGAATCGGAGATCGCCTACCGCGGCACCGACGGCAAGGAGCGGCGCAACTGGGTGCGCGACGTGCTCACCCACATGATGGGGCACATGGTGCACCACCGCGGCCAGGTCTCCGCCGCCGCCACGCGGCTGGGCGCGCCCGCGCCGGAGATGGACTACATCTACTACAAGCGCGCGGTCGACTCCGCCCTTTCGCAGAAGCGCCAGGACTGACCGTCAACTTCCAGGCAGCAGCACAGGGGCCTCGCTAGAGCAGCGGCAGCAATCGCGCTTCCAGCTTGTCCTTGCCCATGGGGCCGAGTCGAACGAGGTTCAGCTTGCCCTGCCGGTCGATGAGATGGAGGGTCGGCGTGGCCTTGACCTTGCCCAGGGCCTGGGTGTGCGCCGGCGCGATCATGGCGACGGGAAAGTGGTAGTCGTGATCCTTCCAGAATTCCTCGACGGTGAATTTGTCGGCGTCGATGGAGAGGGCGAGGATCTCGAAGCCCTTGTCGCGGTATTTTTCGTAGAGCGACTGCAGTTCGGGCAGTTCCCGCTGGCAGGGCGGGCACCAGGTTGCCCAGTACACCACCAGCACCGCCTTGCCCTTCAGCGCCTGCGCGGACAGGGTCTTGCCATCCAGCAACCGGGTGTCGAAGGACGGCACCGTCTCCCCGACCTTGACCTGCGCCTGCGCGGCAGCGGAAAAACACAGGAACGCAACGAGCAGAAGCCTCTTCAGCACGACAACTCCTTTCATGACACGCCCGCCAGGTGGGCCTGCTGGTCGGCATGATAACTCGAGCGCACCATCGGCCCGCAGGCGGCATGCGAGAAGCCCATGGCCTGCGCCTCGCGCTCGAACATCGTGAAGACATCGGGATGCGCATAGCGCAGCACCGGCAAGTGGTGGCCGGAGGGCGCCAGGTACTGGCCGACGGTCAGCATGTTCACCTCGTGCGCGCGCAGGTCGCGCATGACGGCGAGGATTTCCGCATCGTCCTCGCCGATGCCGACCATCAGGCCGGACTTGGTGGGGATGGCGGGATTGCGCGCCTTGAAGGCCTTGAGCAGCGCCAGGGAATGCGCATAGTCGGCACCGGGCCGCGCCTGCTTGTACAGCCGCGGCACGGTTTCCAGGTTGTGGTTGAAGACATCCGGCGGCGTGGCGGTGAGAATGCCCACGGCAATGTCGAGGCGGCCGCGGAAGTCGGGCACGAGGATCTCGATGCGCGTTGATGGCGAGGCCGCGCGCACGGCGCGGATGCAGTCGGCGAAGTGCTGCGCGCCGCCA
>JAMLIQ010000018.1 GCA_023954095.1 Burkholderiaceae bacterium
TGGCAAATTGGCGGGCGTTCTCCCGCCCTTGGGGCGTGGGATTGCGGCTGCCCACCATGGCCAGGCAGCGCATTTGTGCAAGAACCGACGGCTGCAGAAAATGTGCGGGCCCCATGAGGTAGAGCATCAAGGGCGGATCATCGGTTTCGAGCAGGGCCTGGGGGTACCGCGGGTCGCCCAGAGGAACAATGGCACGCGCAGGGCTTCCGGGCGGGGCTGCTGCATGGAGCCATTGCCAGGTGGTGTCCAGCAAGGGCGCGTAGCCCGCGGGAATGGTTTGCAACGCGCTGGCCTGTGCCGCACTGCAGCAGGACTGCAGCATGGATAGCGGCTGCGCAAAAATGTCAGCAGGCAGGCCAAACGCGGCGAGCAGGCGCCGCGCGGACAGATTGCCAACGCCCGGTGTCAGCGAAAGCCGCAGCCACGCAGCGAGTTCATCACGTTCCATGGCAAGGCCTGGCCGTGTCGGCTCGGGGTGTCAGGCAGCAGGGGGCTCAGTCGGGATTGACCAGGCGGTCGCCTACGCGCACCGGGACACTGACATTCAGGATGAGAGCGTATGCCACGCGATCAAATGTGCGGAATACCATGACCATGCCGTTGCGTTCGCTCGGAAGCTTGATCTCGGTACGCACGCCATCGTTCACGTCCCGGACGCGGTTGCCCTTGGTCATCAGGCTGAGCACATGGCCCACTTCAATACCGTCTTGCGATCCCAGGTTGATGGCCACCACGTTGTTTTGTGCGGCATTGGCCATGGCAGAACTGCCATAGATCGACACCACGCGCGCATCGACGTCAAGTTGCGGTGCATGGGGAAGGTAGCTGGTGAAGGTGCGGGCGGGTGCGGGCAACAGACGATCGCCTGTCCGGATTTCTTCCTTGATGCCGGTGATGTCCAGGGACGCTGGAACGTATTCGGAAACCATGCCGCCCTTGCCGTTGGAACTGTCTTCGAAGGTTTCCCCGCGTACCAGAACCGCCTTGCCCAGGTACTGCGCTTCGTAGCCAAGGATGTCGCCTGTCAGCGGATCCTTCATCGCAATGGCGTCACGGAAAATGCGGAACTGGCGGGGTTCTCCCGGATCGGTGCGTAGCGGATTGGCGGCATCGCCGCGGGCATAAATGCGGTCGCCGGTGCTCATCAGCACACGTTCTTCAAACGTACCGACGATCCGTGGCGCCTGTTTCAGCGTTTCCGCGTCAACCACCAGGGGCTCTGCCAGGAAAGGCTCGATGAGGTGGGGTTTGAGTGTGGGCAGGGCTGTTTCGGACAGGCTGTCCGAACGGGTGCGCGGCGATACCCGGACAGTTTCTGGTTCGCCAGAGGCCGTGGTGCGCAGGCGGGCAACCCCTCCCGTCTTGTCCAGGTACAGGGTCTGGCCAGGGAAGATCAGGTGCGGGTTGTGAATGGCCTGCAGGTTCATGCCCCACAGTTCCGGCCAGCGCCAGGGGCGCTTGAGGTACATGCCCGAGATATCCCAGAGCGTGTCGCCCCGTTTGACGACGTACATGTCGGGAGCATCGGCGGCGAGTTCGGCCAGCGGCACCCCCTGGTGCGCAACCTGTTCGGCGGTGCTGCGCTGGACCGCCGTGACGGGTGGGGTTTGTGCCTGGACCACCGTGGCAGCCAGGGCGGAGCAGAGGAGGGCGATCGCGCCTGCCGCAGCCCGTCGCACGCTGGTGATTGCCGCCATATTGTTCCTGTTTTCTTGCATTGCTGAAGGCCCCCTCGCTGGCGCCGCAGCACACCCCAGAGAAGGGCACGTGCGGCAAAATACATTACAAATCAACTGAGATTCTCTGCTCAAGCCCTTGATTCGGCAATGATTATTGGGTATGCGGGCTGCGCAGACCCGAAAAAGTGGCGAAAATAGCGACATCTTTCAAGTGCGCCCATGGCAATTCTTCCTATTCTTTGTTATCCCGATCCCCGTCTGCACACCGTGGCAAAGCCTGTGCAGCAGGTCGATGATCGTGTGCGTCAACTGGTGTCGGATATGCTGGAAACCATGTACGACGCCCATGGCATTGGTTTGGCGGCGACCCAGGTCGACGTCCATGAGCGAGTGGTCGTGATCGATGTCTCCGAGGAGCGCAATGCGCCCCTGGTCCTGGTCAACCCCGAAATTGTCTGGTACAGCGCCGAAAGGCACCGGGGCGATGAGGGTTGTCTGTCTGTGCCGGGGATCTACGATGGTGTGGAGCGCGCCGATGCGGTGCGCGTGCAAGCGCTGGATGCCCAGGGACAGGAGCGCACCATTGAGGCCAGTGATTTGCTGGCTGTCTGCATCCAGCACGAACTCGATCACCTGCAGGGCAAGGTGTTTGTCGAATACCTGTCGCCGCTCAAGCGCAACCGTATCAAATCCAAGATGCTCAAGCGCCAGCGCGAGGAGCGCGCATGATGCGCCGTCTCGTCGCTGGTCTGGCTGGCGTGTCGATGGCCCTGTGGGTATCTGCTTGCGCAACTTCCACGGCCGTGCATTTGGGCGACACCGTGGAAGACGTGCGGGCGCGCCAGGGTGAGCCTGTTGCGATATATCAGTTAGCCAAGGGCCAGCGGCTGTTGTACCGCCCCCAGCCGGGGCAGGTGCAAAGCCTGGATTTCGACGCCTCAGGAAAGCTGGTCGGGATGGAGCAGGTGCTGACGGAGCAGCGGCTGGGCGCCATCGTCGCGGGCCAGTGGCGCGCGACCGATGTGCAGCAGACATTCGGCCCTCCAGCACGCCGTGCTTCAGAGGGTGAGCAAGGCAGTGTGTGGACGTATTTCTTCCAGTCGTATGGCACGCATCGGCGGGCGCGTATCTTCCTGGATGCTGCGGGCGTTGTGCTGCGGGTGGACTTTGCCGATGACCCGGCGGCTGACCTGCGCTATCGCTAGGTCCTTATGAACATTGTTTTTGCCGGTACGCCGGAGTTCGCCCGCGTTGCATTACAGGCGCTGGTGCAGGCCGGATTCAGCGTGCCTTTGGTGCTGACGCAGCCAGACCGTCCCGCCGGACGCGGATTGAAGTTGCAGGCGTCACCCGTCAAGCAATATGCACTGGAGCAGGGCATGGCGGTCGAGCAGCCCCGCAGCCTGCGCCTGGACGGCAAGTTTCCGGACGACGCGGCACGTGCCCAGGCGGCACTGCGGAGCGTCCGGGCCGACGTGATGGTGGTGGCCGCCTACGGCCTGATCCTGCCCCAATGGGTGCTGGATCTGCCGCCGCTGGGCTGCCTGAATATCCACGCCAGCCTGCTGCCGCGCTGGCGGGGGGCGGCGCCCATCCATCGCGCCATCGAGGCCGGTGATGCGCAGACGGGCGTCACCATCATGCAGATGGATGCGGGCCTGGACACTGGGGACATGTTGCTGAGCGAGGCCATGGACATCTTGCCCACGGACACCACCGCCAGCCTGCACGACCGGCTGGCCGAGCAGGGCGGCCGCTTGATTGTGCAGGCCCTGGCGCAGCTGCAAGGCGTCGGCCTGACACGGGTGCCCCAGCCTGCAGAAGGTGTGACCTACGCCCACAAGATCGACAAGGCGGAGAGCAGCGTGGACTGGACGCAGTCGGCTGAGGCCATTGGCCGCCACATCCGTGCGCTGACCCCTTTCCCGGGTGCAAGTACCACCCTCGAGGGCGAGTTCATTAAATTGATAAGCTATGAGATTGATAGCTTAAGCCGCTTTGCAAATAAGCGCTGTGGCCAGATTTTGTCTGTAAGCCCTGAGGGCATCACCGTTGCTTGCGGCGAAGGCGCGCTGCGTTTGACGGCATTGCAGCGTGCCGGCGGCAAGCGCCTGGCGGCGGCCGATTTTGTCCGGGGCTTCCCGTTGAGCGTCGGCATGGTGCTGGGCCAGCCCGCCTCGGCCGGGGGCGGCGGGTGACTTGGCGTGCGGTTGGCGCTACGGTGCGCCATCCGTCCTTCCGCCAGGGGGTGGCCGACATGCTGGGGACGGGGGTGGGGGTCGGCGCCTGGGGGCTGGTGACCGGTGTGGCCATGGTCAAGAGCGGCATGTCGGTGCCACTTGCGCTCCTGATGTCGATCCTGGTGTATGCAGGCAGCGCGCAGCTGGCAGTGATTCCGCTGCTGGCGGTCGGTGCGCCGCTGTGGGTAGTTTGGCTTACTGCGGCCTGCGTCAATCTGCGTTTCGTGATCTTCAGCAGCATGTGGCGCAGCTATTTCCAGCACCTGCCCTTGCGCCAGCGGCTGGCGATCGGGTATTTCAGCGGGGATGTGATCTTTGTGGCCTTCATGAAGCGTTTTGCCGTACCCCGGCCAGCGCCGGAGCAGGTGCCCTTTTTCTGGGGAGCGGCTTGCGTCAACTGGCTTGCGTGGCAGGTCCCTTCCATCGTGGGCATTGTGCTGGCCAATGCCATTCCACTGTCCTGGGGGTTGGGTTTTGCCGGTGTGCTGGCGCTGCTGGGTGTTCTGCTCTCGTTGCTGTTTGACCGCGCCACCTGGCTGGCCACGGGGGTAGCCGCCACTGCCGCCATGGCCGCTTTTGCGCTGCCGCTCAAGCTCAATATTCTCGTGGCCATCGCTGCCGCAGTAGCTGCAGGCCTGCTCATGGAGGCGGTGGAGCAGCAACGCCAGCGCCGTCAGAAAATCCTGAAAAACGCCGCTGAACCCGTGGAGGCCGCTGGCGACGATCTCCCGGACTCCGGGAGGGATGAGCGCGTATGAGCGGGGACACCATCGAGGCCTTGCTGGCCATTCTGGGGCTGGCGTTCATCACTGTGTTGGCACGCGCCTTTTTCATGATCCCCGAACGCGAAATCCCGATGCCTGACTGGCTGCGGCGCGGCCTGAAATATGCTCCTCTGGCCGCGCTGACGGCCGTGATCGCTCCCGAGATCCTCATGGTGCAAGGCGCGCTCATCGGCACATGGCAGGACGCTCGTCTGCCGGCCGTGCTGTGCGCAACCGGCTACTACTTCTGGCGGCGCGGCATCCTGGGCACCATCGTTGTGGGGATGCTGGTCTATCTGCCGCTGCATATCGGTTGGGGCTGGTAACAGGCCAGTGCCGGTTGCCGGCGCAGCAGGGTGCCTACAATGGCCGATTCGCCGCAGAAGCGGCCCGCTGTCGAGCTCTTTTCATGAACATCATTCGTTTTTCCGATCTGTGCGCCCAAGGCCGTGTGCGTGGCCAGCGCGTTTTCATTCGTGCCGATCTGAACGTCCCGCTGGACGACCAGGGCGGTATTACCGAGGACACCCGCATCCGCGCCTCGGTGCCCTGCATCCAGATGGCGCTGGATGCTGGCGCCGCCGTCATGGTCACCAGCCATCTGGGGCGGCCGACGGAAGGGGCCTTCAAGCCCGAAGATTCGCTGGCACCGGTGGCCGCGCGGCTGGCAAGCCTGCTGGGGCGGGAAGTTCCCTTGCTGTCCGACTGGATCGACGGTGTGCAGGTGCAGCCGGGCCAGGTGGTGCTGCTGGAAAATTGCCGTGTCAATGTGGGTGAGAAAAAGAACGCTGAGCCCCTGGCGCGCAGGCTGGCAGCGCTGTGCGATATCTTTGTGAACGATGCCTTCGGCACTGCACACCGCGCCGAAGGCACGACCTATGGCATCGCCCAGTTTGCACCGATCGCCTGCGCAGGCCCGTTGCTGGCCGCCGAGATCGATGCCATCACCCAGGCGCTGGCCAAGCCCCGGCGTCCGTTGGTAGCCATTGTGGCGGGCTCCAAGGTGTCCACCAAACTCACCATCCTGCAAAGCCTGGCCCGCAACGTGGACCAGCTGATCGTGGGCGGCGGCATTGCCAACACCTTCATGCTGGCGGCAGGCCTGCCCATTGGCAAGAGCCTGGCCGAGCCCAGTTTGGTGGAGGAGGCACGCGCAGTGATCGAGGCAATGAGGGCGCGTGGCGCCGAAGTGCCGATTCCTACGGATGTGGTGACGGCCAAAGCCTTTGCTGCGGATGCAGCCGCAGTCGTCAAAGCCGCTGCCGATGTGGCCGACGACGATTTGATACTCGATATTGGCCCTGAAACGGCCCGCCGGCTCGCGGGTCAGCTCAATGTGGCCGGCACCATTGTCTGGAATGGACCTGTGGGTGTCTTTGAGTTTGCCGCTTTTGAAAATGGCACGCGCACGATTGCCAATGCCATTGCGCAGTCGTCGGCGTTCAGTATCGCGGGGGGCGGAGATACCTTGGCCGCGATTGCCAAATATGGTATCGAAGACAAGGTGGGATATATCTCCACTGGCGGTGGCGCATTCCTGGAAGTGCTGGAAGGCAAGACTCTGCCTGCGTTCGATATTCTCGAAAAACGCGCGACAAGCTGAATCGCGCTTTGCGGTGCGCAATACCGCAGACTGTGACAAAAACAACAAAGCGTCTGCACTCCGGCGCAGTTAGCGCATCTTTTTCTTGTTTTTGTTGAGGATAGCGCCCAAAATAATTTTCAGTCGTGCGGGTTGTCGTTTTGTGCGGCCCCGCCATTCAAGTCCGTAGGAGGGAAATCATGGTGTTTTCAAAGGCAATCAGCCTGGCCGTGCTGGCTGGCGCTGTGGCAACTATGGTGGGGTGCGCAACGAGGGCGCCAATCCCCCTCGCTGAAAATTTTGAATTGACGGTGCAACCCAAGGTGCGCTCGGCAGGGCACTGGGAATTGGTGTCGCGTGATGTAGTGGCGCAAACCCTGGCCACGCTCGACAAGGCCGGTGTGGCCCCGGGCACGCAATTGCACGTTGCGCTTCCTCTGAACCCCAGTTCCTTTGATCTGGCGTTCCGCGATTTCCTGATTACCAAACTGGTGCAAAGCGGTGCTCCCGTGCAGCAAATGCCTGGGCAGACGCTGGATGTCACCTACCACGCGCAGTTGGTGCGCCACAACAGCGAGCGTCCGCATTTCATTCCCGGCCAGTTCACCATGCTTGCCGCAGGGCTGATGGCCGCCTATGGCTTGCGCCATGAACATATTGATGCACAGATGCTGGGGGCGCTGGGATTGACCGTAGCTGCCGATTACGGTGCCAGCATCAATTCTGGTGGCCCGACCAACACCGAAATGATTCTGACCACCACGGTCGCCCGGGGCGGTCAGTACATTGCTCGCAAGACGGATGTGTATTACCTTGAAAACGCCGATACACCCCTGTTCATGCGTCCTTCGTACAAGAGCGTCAACATGAAGGTGGTCTCGCAATGAAATCGTATGCACTTTTGACCGTACTCGCTGGCGCTCTGCTGGTCGGCTGCGCCAGCAACAACGCACCTGTGCGTGTGGAGCCCACCTACCAGGAGGCAGCCAGCAACTTGTTCCTGCAAAGCAATGGGGACGCTGTCTCCAAACTGGTGGCAGGGTTTGACATGTCCACGCTGGGCAGTGGCCCTGTGCTGGTGGCTACAGTGGTGAACGTCAACGACATGAGCCGCTCCGCTCCGTTGGGCCGGACACTGTCCGAGCAATATGCCTCTGTCATGGCGGGCAAGGGATTTAACGTCAAGGAAATCAAGCTCCGTGGCGAGGTGTTCGTGAAGGAAGGCGCAGGCGAGTTGCTGCTGTCGCGCGAAATCAAGGACATCGCGCGCAATCAGAACGCTGCACTGGTGCTTGTGGGAACCTATTCGGCCGCCGCCAATTTCACCTATGTCAGCCTGAAATTGGTGCGTACCGAAGACAGCCGCATCGTGCGGGGGCATGACTACGCACTGCCGAACGATCGCGATGTCCAGCGTCTCCTGCAGGTGCCTCGTTAACGTTGGTGGAAATCGTTGGGGGTTCTAAACCCACCCATGAAAAAGGCCGTCTGATGACGGCCTTTTTCATGGGCGCTACCCAAGCGACAAGACGGCTGTAGTTCGTTGTGGTCATGTAACTGCTTCCGTGTGAGAATTGAAACCTGATTACAAATCTGAAAGAAGCCTTCCATGTCGCAGCGTCGTGCTACCAAGATTGTTGCCACCCTGGGCCCCGCGTCCAGCGATCTGGTCATTCTTGAAAAAATGATCAACGCAGGGGTGAATGTCGTACGTTTGAATTTCAGCCACGGCACCGCCCAGGACCATATCGACAGGGCGCAAATGGTGCGTGAAGCGGCCCAGCGTGCCGGGCGGGAAGTCGCCATCATGGCCGATCTGCAGGGGCCCAAAATCCGGGTGGGCAAGTTTGCCGACGGGCGGGTGATGCTCGAGAGTGGTGCATCCTTCGTGCTTGATGCCTCGCGCACGGAGTTGGGTGATCTGAGCGGAGTGGGCCTCGACTACAAGGAACTGCCCCGGGATACCCGCGCGGGGGATATGCTTTTGCTTAACGATGGACTGATTGTGCTCACCGTAGATGCCGTGCGCGGCGATGCAGTGCACACCACGGTGCGAATCGGTGGCGAGCTTTCGAACAACAAGGGCATCAACAAGCAGGGCGGGGGGTTGACGGCACCCGCCCTGACAGGCAAGGACATGGAGGACATTCGTACCGCCATGAGCTTTCAGGCGGACTATGTGGCGGTGAGCTTTCCGAAGAACGCGACCGACATGGAGATGGCGCGCCAGTTGTGCAATGTTGCTGCGGCGCCTTACCGTCATAAACCGGGGCTGATTGCCAAGATCGAGCGAGCGGAGGCTATTCCTCGTCTGGAGGAAATTCTGAAAGCCAGCGATGGCATCATGGTAGCCCGGGGTGACTTGGCTGTAGAAGTGGGCAATGCCGTCGTGCCGGCCCTGCAAAAGAAGATGATCCGCATGGCGCGCGATATGGACAAGGTGGTCATTACCGCCACGCAGATGATGGAAAGCATGATCACCAACCCGGTGCCGACGCGGGCAGAAGTCAGCGACGTGGCCAATGCCGTACTCGACGGCACGGATGCTGTAATGCTCAGTGCAGAGACGGCGGCAGGCAGGTATCCCCTGGAAACCGTGCAGGAGATGGCCAAGATTTGCGCTGCAGCCGAGGCGGCGGAGGACGCGCAACTGGATGCGGATTTCACGGGGCGTACCTTTTCCAGTATTGATCAGTCCATTGCCATGGGTGCGCTGTTCACTGCGCACCACTTGGGTGCCAAGGCCATCGTCGCCATGACGGACAGCGGTTCTACGGCGCTCTGGATGAGCCGCCACCGTATTCATATTCCGATTTATGCCCTCACGCCCAAGGTCGCCACGCAACGCCGCATGGCCTTGTTTCGCAATGTGCGTCCGCTGCTCATGGATACCAGCGCCGACCGGGATACGGCGCTGGATCAGGCAGAGAGCCAGCTCAAACTGCGCAATATTGTCAGCAGCGGGGATGTCTATGCCATCACTTGTGGCGAGCCCATGGGGGCGCCAGGCGGAACCAATATGCTGAAAATTTGCCGAGCCATCTGAGTTGGAGAGGCAAGAATCGTACGGCAATTGCCGTGCAGCCCACTCCTGTCAATGCCCCGGCCAGTACGTCCGAAGGAAAGTGCAAACCCAGGCATAGGCGGCTCCAGGCAATGAGGGCAGCATAGCTGAGCCCGGCCCAGGCAATAGGGCGTTGACCAGCACAAAAGAGGGCACCCGCCATCGCAAAGGCCGTTGCCGTGTGCATGCTGGGGAAACCGGGGCGATGGCCTTGGACTGCCCATTGGATGCCAAGCCCGAGTTCTGCGGGCCTTGGAAAAGGCGCCCACATGCGCAATCCTCGGACAATACACCAGGCCGTCAAGACCGCTGTCAGGCACAGAAGCAATGTTCGTCCTGAAGGGTGCGCCGGGCGTTTTGCGGAAATCGCCAGCAAAACCAGCATGCCGATGGCTTCACCCTGGGAGGCCGCACGCGCCAGCCATAGCACCATGGCGGGTGTTTCAGGCCCCGCATTCAGCGCCTGAAAAAGGACCAGATCAAGAGACAGCATCAACAGGTGCCCTGGTGCCAGGGGGCTGGTGCCTGGGCTTATGCCGCAGCAGGGTGCGGGCCACCATGTCGCAAATCCAGCCTGTCGTCCAGCACAGCCAACCCGTCCAAAGGGTGTGACTCAGGAAGTGGGCGCCGCGCACCTGCTGCGCACCGCCGAGCGTCAAGCCAGCGACCAGCGTACAGACAAGCCAGATCCGTGCCGCGCGCGGCTGGTGGTGCCGCAACGCAAAATAGCCGCCGACAAAAGCAAACCCCGCTGAAGCGTGTCCCGCCGGGAAACACTTGCCGCCACCGCCATCCAGCGTGCCGAGCGCCCAGTGAGAAGCATAGCGCGCAACACCGCCGAATTCGGCCAGATCCCAGGGGCAACTGGTGGTGCTGGCGTATTTCAAGCCGGTCACCACGGCCAGTGACAGCAGCGTGGTCAAGGCGAGCTGCACGCGCTCGCTCCGGTGCGCGTACCGCAAGAACCCTACGGGGCGCCAGATGAAAACCACCAGCGCCAGCACAATCAACCAGGCAAGGCGACGCGGCCCCTCGTGCATGACCTGCACGAGAAACCAGTGATCGCGCAAAGGAAAGCCGGTCGCCGAGCCAAAGACATGGGCCAGCGCCCGATCCTGCCCCCAGGCATCCCATGCAACCAGGCCGAGGAAGGCGGTCAAGGTCCATGCCAGCAGGCGGAGGTGATCAGAGCGGGGGGGGACGGAAGTCGCTGTGGCATCAAGCATGGGGCGACGCTATCGCACCCCACTTAACACCTCCTTAACGTTCCCCGGTAGTGCTGTGACGATGGGCTGGACCGGGGCATGTCCCGCAGGCCGAGGACCGGTTCATCGCCCGGGGGCGCAGCACGTGGGGCAGGACAGCTAAAATTAACAGTTACGAAGCGGTTACCACGCGCTTCTCTTCTCAACCTTGAATGGACCTCACACCATGTCTCTTGTCTCGATGCGCGAACTGCTAGATCACGCTGCCAGCAATGGCTACGGCATTCCTGCCTTCAACGTCAATAACCTGGAGCAGGTCCAGGCAGTGATGGCCGCTGCCGATGAAGTGGGCGCGCCGGTCATTCTTCAGGCCAGTGCCGGTGCCCGCAAGTATGCGGGCGAGAGTTTCATCAAACACCTGATCCAGGCAGCGTGCGAAGCCTACCCGCACATCCCGTTGGTCATGCACCAGGACCATGGAACGTCGCCCGCCATTTGCCAGGGCGCCATTGATCTGGGTTTTGGCTCGGTGATGATGGACGGCTCGCTGATGGAGGACGGCAAGACCCCCTCGTCCTTCGACTACAACGTCGACGTAACGCGCAAGGTCGTCGCAATGGCCCACAAGGTGGGTGTTACCGTGGAAGGCGAGTTGGGCTGTCTGGGATCGCTCGAAACCGGTGAAGCGGGCGAGGAAGATGGCGTGGGCGCCGCAGGCAAGCTCGACCACAGCCAGATGCTGACTGATCCCGAGGAGGCGGCCCAATTCGTCAAGGCCACCCAGCTTGACGCCCTGGCCATTGCCATCGGAACCAGCCATGGCGCCTACAAGTTCACGCGCAAGCCCACGGGCGACATCCTGGCGATCAGCCGTGTCCAGGCGATCCATGCGCGCATTCCCAATACACACCTGGTGATGCATGGCAGTTCCAGCGTGCCGCAGGATCTGCTGGCAATCATCAACCAGTATGGCGGCAAGATGAAGGAAACCTATGGTGTGCCCGTCGAAGAGATCCAGAAAGCCATCCAGTTTGGTGTGCGCAAGATCAACATCGACACCGATATCCGCCTGGCCATGACCGGTGCGGTGCGCAAGTTCATGGCAGAGAATCCCGAAAAATTTGATGCCCGCGAATGGCTCAAGCCCGCACGCGAGGCCGCCAAGGCCATCTGCAAGCAGCGCTACATGGAGTTTGGGTGCGAGGGCCAGGGTGCCAGGATCAAGGGCGCCAGCCTGCAAGTGATGGCGGCCCAGTATGCTGCCGGCGCGCTGGCGCAAGTGGTGAACTGACAACCGCCCTGTCTCCAACATCCGTCGGCGGCCTATGGGCTGCCGGTTTCTGTTTAGGGGCTCTTCTCTACCCAAGCGTGTCCTGTAGAAGATACGAATATAAATTTTCTTCATGTAAGCTCGGGGTCAGCAAAGCTGCGCGGACGCGTCGAGGAGTATTCCCGTCCTGTCCTGCAGCGCACGCGAGCCAGGAGTCTGTCGGGTTTGGGGCGTCGAAAGCGAGAATCGACCCCAGCGAGGCCAGTTCTTGCCGGATTTGCAGTGCAATAGCTGAGCTATTGGGCAAAAAGACGGTGAAAAATGGGCTGCTGCGGTCGATTTGCAGCCGAAGATTGCCAAGTCCGACAGGCTCCCGGGGCGCGGCTTGCGCAACAACCAGGAATCAGGAGGAGACCATTCATGCAGACAAACCCAACCCCGCCGGTCCAGTGCATCGGCGTGCCCAGGGAGACCTTTCCCGGAGAAAAGCGTGTGGCGACCGTGCCGGACGTCGTGGAAAAACTGGTCAAGCTCGGTTTCAAGGTCGCTGTCGAATCGGGCGCGGGCGATGCGGCCCATTGCAGTGACGATACCTACCGCGCCGCCGGTGCCGAGGTACTGGCAGATGCCGCCGCACTCTGGGCTGCCTCTGACATCGTGCTCAAGGTGCGCCCCCCCAGCAGCGATGAAGTGGCGCTGATGCGTGACGGCGGTACGCTGATTGGCTTTGTCTGGCCTGCCCAGAACCCGGAGTTGATGCAGCAACTTGCCGCCAAGAATGCCACCGTGCTGGCGATCGATTGCCTGCCGCGTACCTTGAGCCGCGCGCAAAAGATGGACGCTCTGACCTCCACCGCCGGCGTAAGTGGTTACCGCGCTGTCATCGAGGCGGCCAATGCGTTTGGCCGTTATTTCAACGGACAGATTACGGCTGCGGGCAAGGTGCCCCCGGCCAAGGTGTTCATTGCCGGTGCCGGCGTGGCGGGTCTGGCTGCTATTGGCACGGCGGCCAGCCTGGGCGCCATCGTGCGCGCCAATGACACGCGTGCCGAGGTGGCCGACCAGGTCAAGTCGCTCGGCGGCGAGTTCGTCAAGGTCGACTACGAAGAAGATGGGGCGGGCGGAGGTGGCTACGCCAAGGTGATGAGCGAGGGCTTCCAGGCGGCGCAGCGCCAAATGTACGCAAGCCAGGCGAAAGACGCGGACATCATCATCACCACCGCGCTGATCCCGGGCAAGCCGGCGCCCAAGCTCATCACCGCCGAGATGGTGCAAAGCATGAAACCCGGTAGTGTGATCGTGGACATGGCTGCCGAGCAGGGCGGCAACTGCGAACTGACCGTGCCCGGCGAAGCCGTCGAACGGCACGGCGTGACCATCATTGGCTACACCGACCTGGCCTCGCGGCTGGCCAAGCAGTCGTCCACGCTGTACGCCACCAATCTATTGCGTTTGATCGAGGAATTGTGCAAGGCCAAGGACGGGGTTGCCGTGGTCAACATGGAAGACGACGCCATCCGTGGCCTCACGGTGACCAAAGATGGCGCCATCACCTGGCCTGCCCCGCCGCTCAAGGCTGCTCCCGTTCCGACACCAAAACCGGCTGCTGCACCCGTGGCTGAAAAGAAAGGCGGGCATGGCCATGGCAGCCACGGCCCGCTGCCGGCCAAGAACCTCGCCATCCTCTTTGCCGTGGCTGCATTGGTCTTTTGGTTCATTGGTGCCTACGCGCCTGCCGCTTTCCTCGGGCACTTCACGGTGTTTGTGCTGGCCTGCTTTATTGGCTACATGGTGGTGTGGAACGTCACGCCCGCGCTGCATACGCCGTTGATGAGCGTGACCAACGCGATCTCCAGCATCATCGCCATCGGTGCATTGGTGCAGATCGCTCCTCCGGAGGCAGGTGCCCATGGCCGTCCAGATGGGCTGATCCTCTGGCTCGCGTTTGCCGCAATCGTGCTCACGTCCATCAACATGTTCGGTGGCTTTGCCGTGACGCGCCGCATGCTTGCCATGTTCCGCAAATAAGAACAAGAAGAAAGAGGAAGACAACCATGTCCCAAAGTCTCGCCACGGTGGCCTATATTGGCGCCGCCATTCTTTTTATTCTGAGCCTGGGCGGCTTGTCCAACCCGGAAAGCTCGCGGCGTGGAAATCTGTTCGGCATGGTCGGCATGGCTTTGGCCGTGCTGGCCACGGTGTTCGGCCCGCGTGTCAGTCCCGCAGGCATGGCCTGGATCGTCGGCGCGCTGGTGGTTGGCGGTGGCATTGGCCTGTATGCGGCCAAGGTCGTGAAGATGACCCAGATGCCGGAACTGGTCGCGCTCATGCACAGTCTCGTGGGTCTGGCGGCCTGTCTTGTCGGGTTCGCAAGCTACGTCGATACGTCCATTCAACTGCAAGGCGTGGAAAAGGTCATCCACGAAGTGGAGATCTACGTCGGCATCCTGATCGGCGCGGTCACGTTCAGCGGCTCGCTCATCGCCTTCGGCAAGCTCAACGGCAGGATCGGCGGCAAGCCGCTGCTGCTGCCCGCGCGCCATTGGCTCAACCTCGTGGCGCTGGTGGTGGTGGTCTGGTTCGGTCGCGAGTTCCTGCGCGCCGAGACCATCGAGCAGGGCATGCTGCCGCTGGTCGTGATGACCGCCATCGCCCTGCTGTTCGGCATCCACATGGTCATGGCCATCGGCGGGGCCGACATGCCGGTGGTGGTGTCCATGCTCAACAGCTACTCGGGCTGGGCGGCTGCGGCGACCGGCTTCATGCTGAGCAACGACCTGCTGATCGTGACAGGTGCGCTGGTCGGATCGTCAGGCGCCATCCTGAGCTACATCATGTGCAACGCCATGAACCGCAATTTCATCAGCGTGATCGCCGGTGGATTCGGCTCGGGCGGTGGCAAGCCCGTGCAGAAAGGCGAGGCCGCCGAGCCCCAGGGTGAGGCGGTGCCCGTGAGTTCTGCCGAGACGGCCGAAATGCTGCGCGAAGCCAAGAGCGTCATCATCGTGCCCGGCTACGGCATGGCCGTGGCACAGGCGCAGCATACGGTGTACGAGATCACGCAGACCCTGCGCGGCAAAGGTGTCAATGTGCGCTTCGGTATCCACCCGGTCGCAGGGCGCATGCCGGGCCATATGAATGTGCTGCTGGCCGAGGCCAAGGTGCCCTACGACATCGTGATGGAGATGGACGAGATCAATGACGACTTCCCCGAAACCGACGTGGTGATGGTCATCGGCGCCAATGACATCGTCAATCCCAGCGCCTTGGAGGATCCGTCCAGCCCGATCGCCGGCATGCCGGTGCTCGAGGTGTGGAAGGCCAAGACCTCGATCGTGATGAAGCGCTCCATGGCCTCAGGCTATGCGGGCGTGGACAATCCGCTCTTCTACAAAGAGAACAACCGCATGCTGTTTGGCGATGCCAAGAAGATGCTGGACGAGGTGCTGGTCGTGCTCAAGAGCTGACGAGGCATAATTCCAACGATAAAAAAGCACGATCGTGCAGAATTTTCTGGCACGGTAACTCATACGCAAAAACATATCAGGAGACCCGGAGATGACCGACCGCATTTGGCTTAGCAGCTACCCCGCTGGCGTGCCCGCCGACATTGACGCTGGGCAGTACCCGTCCCTCGTGGCCTTGATGGAGGAGGCCTTCAGCAAGTATGCCGACCGGGTGGCTTACAGCTTCATGGGCAAGGAGATCACCTATGCACAGACCGATTCGCTGAGCAAGGCCTTCGCTGCCTACCTGCAGGGCCTGGGGCTGGCGCGCGGCGACCGCGTCGCCATCATGATGCCCAATGTGCCGCAGTATCCCGTGGCGGTGGCGGCCATTTTGCGTGCAGGTTTTGTGGTGGTGAACGTCAACCCGCTGTATACCCCACGCGAACTGGAGCACCAGCTCAAGGATTCTGGCGCCAAGGCCATCGTCATCATCGAGAACTTTGCGACCACGCTCGAGCAGTGCATCGGCCATACGCCCGTCAAGCATGTGGTGCTGTGCGCCATGGGTGACCAGTTGGGCTTGCTCAAGGGCGCATTGGTCAACTACGTGGTGCGCAACGTCAAGAAGATGGTGCCAGCCTACAACCTGCCGGGCGCCGTGCGGTTCAATGAAGCCGTTGCCCAGGGCACGCGCGGCACGCTCAAGAAGCCGGACATCAAGCCCGATGACATTGCCTTGCTGCAATACACGGGCGGCACCACGGGGGTCAGCAAGGGCGCGGTGCTGTTGCAACGCAACATCATTGCCAACGTGCTGCAGTCCGAGGTGTGGAACGAGCCAGTGATGAAGAAGGTGCCGCAGGGCGAGCAGCCCACCAGCATCTGCGCGCTGCCGCTCTACCATATCTTCGCTTTCACGGTGAACATGATGCTGTCCATGCGCATGGGGGGCAAGACCCTGCTGATCCCCAATCCGCGTGACCTGCCCGCCGTGCTCAAGGAACTGTCCAAGCAGCGGTTCCACAGCTTCCCCGCCGTCAACACCTTGTTCAACGGGCTGGCCAACCACCCGGACTTCAACACCGTGGACTGGAGCCACCTCAAGGTGTCGGTGGGTGGCGGCATGGCTGTGCAGGGCGCAGTGGCCAAGCTCTGGCTGGAAAAGACCGGCTGTCCGATCTGCGAAGGCTATGGCCTGTCCGAGACCAGCCCTTCGGCCACCTGCAATCCGGTCACGGTCAAGGAGTTCTCCGGCACCATCGGCGTGCCTTTGCCCAGCACCTATCTGAAGCTCCTGGACGATGATGGCCATGAGGTCACCACATTGGGCCAGCCCGGCGAGATCGCCATCAAGGGCCCGCAGGTCATGGCAGGCTACTGGCAGCGTCCGGACGAAACCGCCAAGGTCATGACCGAGGATGGCTTCTTCAAGTCCGGCGATGTGGGGGTGATGGACGAGCGTGGCTACTTCAAGATCGTGGACCGCAAGAAGGACATGGTGCTGGTCAGCGGCTTCAACGTCTACCCCAACGAGGTCGAGGAAGTGGTCGCAGCCATGCCGGGCGTGATGGAGTGCGCCGTGGTCGGTGTTCCCGACGAGAAGATGGGTGAGGCTGTGAAACTGGTCATCGTCCGGAAAGACCCGGAGTTGACCGAAGCGCAGGTGCGCGAGTTCTGCCGCGCCAACCTCACGGGTTACAAGCAGCCCCGCGTCATCGAATTCCGCGAAGAACTGCCAAAGACTCCCGTGGGCAAAATCCTGCGGCGTGAATTGCGCGACAAGAAGTAAGCTCCGGGTCCAGGGCCCCGATGCGCCACAATCACGGAGCGGCTTCGGCCGCTTCTTGCATTTCTGGAATCCTATGACAACAGCCATCCTCAGCGCCCTTCCCGAAGAACAGGCCGGCCTTTTGGCCCATCTGCAGCAGCCCCGGCGGGTGGAGCATGCGGGACGTGCTTTTTGGTGGGGCAGCCTGCATGGCCAACCGGTGGTGCTGGCGCTTTCGGGCATTGGCAAGGTGGCCGCGGCGACCACGGCTACTGCGCTGATCGAGCGCTTTGGAGTGGCGCGCATTGTCTTCACGGGCGTCGCGGGTGGTGTGGGCGAAGGGGTGCGCGTAGGTGATGTGGTGGTGGCACACGATTATGTGCAGCACGACATGGATGTCTCGCCCCTGTTCGAGCGCTGGCAGGTGCCGGGTTATCCTGGCGTCCGCCTGCCCTGCGATGCCGGATTGTCTGCTCATCTTTTCAGAGCTGTAAGCGCTTGCCTGGCGGGCGATGGAGCCAGTTTTTATGAGAATTCAGACGGAACGCCACCGCGCCTGCACCGGGGTCTGATGGCCAGCGGCGACCGTTTCGTCACCTGCGCCCAGGTGTCTCGCGCGCTGCGCGAACCGCTGGTGGCGGCCGGACACGATGTGCTGGCCGTGGAGATGGAGGGCGCTGCCGTGGCCCAGGTGTGTCTGGACTATGGTGTGCCGTTTGCCGCCATGCGCACCATCTCGGACCGGGCCGACGACGATGCCCATGTGGATTTTCCTGTTTTCATCCAGACCGTGGCCAGCCGATATGCCGACCATATTGTGCGCCATTTGCTTGAATCGCTATAAAAATAGTAGCTACTGACGTCTGATGGTAAAGCGTCAGGGGCTAATTTGACGTAAATTGCGATCTGGACCTACCCCTTGAGCCAGCCGCGCTTCCTGAAGTACCACATCGGTCCCACCGCGCTGGCCACCATCAGCGTCAGCACATAGGGGTAGCCCAGGCTCCAGTCGAGTTCGGGCATGTACTTGAAGTTCATGCCGTAGATGCTGGCGATCAGGGTGGGGGGCAGCAGCGCCACGCTGGCCACCGAGAAGATCTTGATGATCTTGTTCTGGTTGATGTTGATGAAACCGACGGTGGCGTCCATCAGGAAGTTGATTTTGTCGAACAGGAAGGCCGTGTGGCTGTCGAGCGACTCGATGTCACGCAGGATCTGCCGGGCTTCCTCGAATTGCTCGGCGTTGAGCATCTTGCTGCGCATCATGAAGCTGACCGCACGGCGCGTATCCATCACGTTGCGGCGGATGCGCCCGTTCAAGTCTTCCTGGCGCGCAATCGCGGCCAGCACCTCGCCGGCGCGGGTATCGGTCACGTCGCCCGAAAGCACCTGCGAACTGACCTTTTCCAGATCATCGTAGATGCCCTCCAGCGTGTCGGCCGAGTATTCGGCATCGGCGTCGAACAGCTTGAGCAGCACTTCGCGCGCATCCTCGATCAGGCCAGGCGCCCGGCGTGCGCGCAGGCGCAGCAGGCGAAAAACGGGAATATCCTCGTCGTGGATGGAAAACAGTACGCCCTTGCTGCGCAGGCTGGGGTTGGTGAGGTTGAGGATGAAGGCCACGCGCACCGAGCGCGAATCCTCATCATCGACGATCAGGAAGTCGCTGCGGATATGCAGTTCGCCGTTGTCTTCCTCGTAGAAGCGGGCCGACTCCTCGATGTCTTCGTCCATGGCATCTTCGGGAATGGACAGGCCGTAATACTGTGTGACCCAGCGTTTCTCGTCGAGCGTGGGCGATTCGAGATCGACCCAGATGGGCTGGAATCTGGAGAGCTCTTCGAGCGACTCGATTTCTTCCTGAACGAGGCGCCCGTTGGCAAGCGTGAAGATGTTGAGCATGGCTCACTCCCTGTGGATGGCGGCTGACAGCGGGGGTTGGGACGCTTTCAGCCCCGCCACTGGCCTGGGAGCTGAAAGCTATCGACTGGGATAGGCTTCCATGGAATATTCTCCAAAATCCGAACAACGGATTATCGCACTCGCCTGTGACATCTGCATGGCAAGAGTGTGGTGTCAGTGGCCGTCCGTAGAGGCACCTGCCAGCGTGCGGGCAAGGCACAGGTCGGCCCAGGCGGCGGGTTTGGCGTGGGGGGCGCGCAACAGGTAGGGCGCGTCGTAGGTCACGACGCAGGGGGTTCCCGCCACTCTGTGGGCTTGGCCGCGCAACTGGCCCAGGGGTTCGCTGCGCTGCAGCACCGCACGGGCAGCCGCCCGCCCCATGAGCAGCAGCACCGATGGCTGGATATGGGCCACCGCCTGCTCCAGGGCGGCATCGGCAGCCTGGGCATCGGTACCGGGTTGTGTCGACAGGGCGCACAAAAATACGCGTGGATGCCGGTGCAGTTGCAAGGCCCGGAGCATGTTTCCCAGCAGGCGACCCGGGTCACCGGCCAGCGGATCACCATGGGCCAGCCCTTCAGTCACGATCAACCAGCAGGCGCCAAGGCCTGCAGGCGTTTGCTGCGGATCTGCCGCAGGGTAAAGCGCGCGCGGTGGGTGCAGTACCGCCCCCGGTTCCACGGTCGTTGGTGCGGGCTGAGGCGGCGACGTCCGAGGCGCCGGGGTCCGTGCGGCAGGGGACGGGGCGCTTGCCACAGGGTCGTTGTGCTCCACGGGCGGGGGGGGTGGCGCACTCGCGGCGGCAGGGGCTGCAGGCCTCTGTGCGGGCGACCAGATGCGGATGCCCATCTCCTGCAGCATGGCCCGCTGGCGGGTGTCGAGGCGCAGAGTCATAGAGCGCGGCTCATCACCACGGCATCTTCGCGCTCGGTGGTGGTGGAGGGGTAATAGCGTTTGCGTTCGCCCACGCGCCGAAAGCCGTTGGCCTCGTAGACATGCCGTGCACGCTGATTGCTGGTCCGAACTTCCAGCCACAGCCACTGTGCGCCCTGGCTGCGGGCCCACAGGGCCAGTGCGTCCAGCAACACATGCGACCAGCCCTGGCGCTGGAATGCGGGCGCCACGGTCAGGTTCAGCAGGTGCACCTCGTCCACGCCGAGCATGCCCACGAAATAGCCCAGGATCTGTTCGTCGCCCATCAGCAACTGGATCTGGTAGCCGCTGGCCATGGCATCGGTGAAGTTGCCGCGCGTCCAGGGATGGGAGTGGGCGCGCTGCTCCACCTCCAGCAAGGCATCCAGGCGGGCCAGGGTCAGCGGCTCAAAGCGCGCGGGGGGCGCGTCGTGGGGCAGGGGCGATGCGCTCATGGGCTATGCAGGTGTTACCAGTGCCGATGATGGGGCGGCAGCACGCTCGGCCGTGGTGCGCGCCACTTTGTCGCGAATGTAGAGCGGCAGGGCGTCTGCCGCCGGTACGGCCAGGCCAGCCGAGATCAGCCCGGGCGCCAGGCGCAGCAGGGCGGTGGCGGCAGGCAGGGCATGCACATGGTGCGTGCCAGGAGCCAGCCGTTCGCCATAGGCGGTCTGGGCGTTGCCCGCTACAGTCCAGCCGGACGGCACCTGCACGTCTTCAGGGGCGCTCAGGGCTGGCGCGCTGGGGTTTTCCCAGGTGCCGGACATCCATTGGTAGTGGGCCATGTACACCTCGTCCATGCGGGCGTCCAGCACTGCCACCACATTGCTGCAGCCGTGTGCGAAACGTGCCTGCTCTGCCACCGCGGCCAGGGTGTCGATCGGCAGCACAGGGATGCCGCGTCCGGCATTGGCGCCCCAGGCCAGTCCCTGCGCCACGGCGCAGGCGGTGCGCAGGCCGGTGAATGAGCCTGGCCCCCGACCAAAGACCAGGGCGTCGAGCTGGCCCAGTTCGAGCCCGGCCTCGTCCAGCAAGCTGCGCACGGCGGTGATGAGGGTGGCCGAGGCCTGGGCTCCGCCCGGCCCGCTGTGCGCGTACGCGCGGTCGCCGCACTGCACAGCGATGGACAGGGTCTCGGTACTGGTGTCGAAGGCAAGAAGATTCATGAAGCCGGAATGGGAAGGTGCGCCCGGGGCATGCAACACCCCGCAGGATACCCGCACTCTGTCGCAGTGCGGTCCGGGTGCGAAGACGGACGGCCGAGTGTCGATTATCCGTGGACGCGGCGATAGACTTGCCGGATGAATTCAGCAAGCCGCCGCCGTTGGCGACCATCCCTGCCGTTGCTTTGCCTGCTGCCGGCCGCTTGTGCCGGGATGGCGGGAGCGCAGCCGCTGGCAGCGCGCGGGCCCTTGCCGCCCGCTGTCGAGGCGGCCGTGGCCCGCGCGCGGTTGCCGCGCGATGCGTTGTCGGTGTTCGTGGCCGATGCCCAGGACGGCCGAGCGCCAGTGCGTTTGTCCTACCGTGCCCAGGTGCCGGTCAACCCGGCCTCGGTCATGAAGCTGGTGACCACCTACGCAGCGCTGGACCAGCTGGGCCCCGCCTATGCCTGGAACACACCGGTCTATGTGGATGGGCCGGTGCGCGCGGGCAGTCTCAAGGGCAATGTCTACCTCCGTGGGCAGGGCGATCCCACGCTGGTGGTGGAGCGCCTGTGGCTGCTGATGCGGCGCCTGCAAGGCCAGGGTATCCACGCCATCGTGGGCGATATCGTGCTGGACCGCAGTGCCTTCGATCTGGCCGGACATGACCCGGCGCAGTTTGATGGCGAGCCCTTGCGCCCCTACAACGCCGCACCCGATGCGCTGTTGCTCAATTTCAAGTCGGTGGTGATGGGCTTTGTGCCTGATCCCGGCGCCGGGGTGGCGCATATCCAGTACGACCCGCCGATGGCCGGTGTCCAGCGTCCGGACAGCGTCGCGCTGGCGGCTTCCGGCACGGGCTGCGGTGACTGGCGCGGGGCGCTGCGTGCCGAATTGAGTGATCCGCTTCGCACCACCTTCCAGGGTTCCTACGCGGCCAGTTGTGGCGAACGCAGCTGGGCCGTTGCCTATGCTGATCCGCAGGCCTTTGCCGCCCGGGCGGTAGAAGGGATGTGGCGTGCGCAGGGAGGCAAGCTCACCGGGAGTGTGCGCGACGGCCAGGTGCCTGCCGGACTGCAGCCGGCCTTCAGCGTCACGTCTCCCCCGCTGGCCGCGGTGGTGCGGGATGTGAACAAGTTCAGCAACAACGTCATGGCGCAGCATGTCTTCCTGACGATGGCACTGCAAAAAAACGGCGTGGCTACCTGGGAAGGGGCCCGTGACGTGTTGCGCCAATGGTGGCTGCAGCGTTTTGGTGCCGAAGGACGGCCCGTCACCGACAATGGCGCGGGGCTCAGCCGCGAGGCACGCATCAGCGCCCAGGCACTGGGGCGCATGCTGCAGGCGGCGTGGCAGTCGTCCGTGATGCCGGAACTGGTGGCATCCCTGCCGGTGGCCGGTATCGACGGTACCCTGCGGCGCAGCACAAGCCGGGCGGGGAGCGCGCACCTCAAAACCGGCAGCCTGCGCGATGTGCTGGCCGTGGCCGGGTATGTGCACGCCGACAATGGTCGCCGCTATGTGCTGGTGGCCATCGTCAACCATGCCCAGGCTGCAGCGGCGCGGCCGGTACTGGATGCGCTCATTGACTGGACGGCGGACACCCCGTAGCGCACCCTCCGCGACTGTCGCACAGGTGTCTTGTCTGCGCGCTTCTCCCTCGTTATCCCCAATGGCCAGGGGCGCAGGTACAGGCAGCATGGTCCCTTTTTGGAAGAGGGCATCTCCATGACGTATTTCCGCTATACCTGTGTTGCCGCTGCAGCGGCCCTGCTTGTGGCCTGTGGTGGCTCGGACGATCCTGACCGGGGCGCTCTCAAGGACGCGCCGGTTACTGTGACCACGCTCACGGCAGCGCAGATCGACGCGGGGACTGCTGCGGCGGGCTTGCAGGCGCTCAGTGGCAAGGCGAAATGCGATGTCAAGGTGGTTGCACTGAACTACATCACCGTGGGAGCGCAGGGCACCGAGGAAACCAATGCCTCGGGCGTGATGCTGGTGCCTGCGGGCGCCGCGTGCGCCGCACCCGCCGCACTGGTGGCCTACGCCAAGGGCACGGACATGCAAAAACCGCGGACCCTGGCGAACCCGCAGGACAACGAGACCTTCCTGCTGGCTGCGATGTACGCAGCCCAGGGGTATGCCGTGGTCGCGACCGACTACCTGGGCTTTGCCAAGTCGGGCTACGCCTACCATCCCTATCTGCATGCCGATTCAGAGGCCCGCACCGTGATCGACTCGGTGCGTGCCGCTCGGGCTGCGGCCCCCTCGGTGGGCGCCAGCCTGTCGGGCAAGGTCATGTTCACGGGGTATTCACAGGGAGGGCATGCCTCCATGGCCGCCCAGCGGGCAGCCGAGCGGGACCATGCCACCGAGTTCAACGTCGTGGCGGGCGCCCACCTTGCGGGGCCCTACAACCTGTCGGGCTCGCTCCAATTGACCGATGCCATCGCCGGTTTCCAGTTCTTTGTGCCCTACTTGGTCACGTCATGGCAAAAGGTCTATGGCAATGTCTATACCGATGTGAAAACCGTGTTCAAAACGCCGTATTCGGGCTACATCGAAAACCTGCTCCCCAGCCCCACGCTGAACTACACCACGCTGGTCACCACGGGCGCACTGCCGGGCGGGCCCGGTGTCACGCCCAACCAGGCGCGCGATGCCATTTTCCAGCCCGACTTCCTGCTGGGCGCGCGAACCAGTGTCACGCACCCGCTGTATGTGGCGGCAAAGAAAAACGATCTCCTGGGCTGGAGTCCGAAGGCGCGGGTCATGTTGTGCGGTGGCGCCGGCGATCCCACCGTGCCTCCGGCGGTGCACCAGCAGGTGATGAAAGCCGACTTTGACAGCCGCGGCCTGACCAACGTCACTTCCGTGGACGTCGATGCCATGGTGCAGTCGGTCTTTGGCCCTGGCGGCAAGGCGCCGACCGATCCGACGTCCGCCGCATTTGCCACCTACTATGGCAACTACCACGGCACCTATGAGCCGCCCTTCTGCCACGCCCAGGCGCGCGTGCTGTTTGACGCGGTGAAGTAGCTTCGGGGCGCCAGCCCGCGCAGCCTGGCATCTTCGCCCACGGCCACACACCCCAGCGGGGTGTGTCGGCGCGTGGGTGCAAAACCACATCCGTACTTACCCGCTGAAGTTTTCCCTTCGCTCGCTGTAACATTTGCGACAAATAGAACGGTCGTTCTATTTTTCATTTTCAGGAGTGAAAAGCATGGGTTCCCAGCGCAAGGCATTGTGGATTTCTCTGGCGGCAGCATGGGTGCTGGCCGCATGCGGCGGCGGCGGGGCGGACACCGAGCCGCTGGCTCCGGTCAAGGCCATCAAGGTCATGGGTGACAGCCTGGCCGACAGCGGCACCTTCGGGCTCAAGTTCACGGTGCAGGGCGCAGCGCCCACGGGTGCCGGGTCCACGCCGATCTGGCCCGAGCGCGTGGCCAGCAGTTATGGCGCAACGCTGTGTCCTCGCTATGTGTTCACGGGCACCGCCTTCAATAACGCGGCGGGCTGCACCAACTATGCGGTCGGTGGCGGACGCATCAATAACTTCACGGCACCGACCTCACCGGTGTCGATCACCAAGCAGATCAGCGATGCAGGCGCCGACGGCTTTGCCGCCAGCGACTTGCTGCTGATCGATGGTGGCGGCAATGATGCTGCAGACCTTGTGGGAGCCTATCTTTCGGCCTCCAAGGACGGTGGCGCCGGCTACAGCGCGTTCCTCAAGACGCTGCTGCCACCGGCTACGGTGGACGCCGCGCTGGCCGGGGGTGCCGCCGGCATGGCCCAGGTGGGCGGCGCCTACATGATGGCATTGGCAGACAAATTTCATGGCGCAATTGACGCGAATGCGCTGAACAAGGGCGCGATGCGTGTGGCCGTGCTGAACATGCCGGGAATCGACAAGACACCGCGCCTGCAGCAGTTGCTCGGCGGTATCGCGGCCTCGGCGGGTGCTGCTGCCAGTGCCCAGGTGCAGGGGTTGGTCAAGGCCTGGGTTGAAGCCTTCAACAAGCAGCTGGCCGCGCGCTTTGCCGACAACAGCAAGGTGGTGGTGGTGGACTTCTACACCTCACTCAACGACCAGGTCGCGCATCCGGAACAGTTCAGCCTGACCAATGCCAAGGATACGGCTTGTCCGATCACCGGCGTGGGAGGCGATGGATTGCCCACCTACACCTTCCCCACCTGTACCGCTACTGCGCTGTCGTCCATGGCGCCGCCCGCAGGGGCCACCGGTGGGGCCGACTGGTGGAAAACCTACGCCTTCTCTGACGGTTTCCACCCCACGCCTTATGGCCACCAGCTGCTGGGCCAACTGGTTTCACGTTCGCTGGCCCAGGCGGGCTGGCTGTAAATGCCGTTGCAAGGACTATCCATGAAAACCAACACAAGCATTTTGGGCATCGCTGGCGCAGCGCTGCTGGCCACGGCCGGTCTTGCGCAGGCCCAGACCGCCGGTAGCTGGCTGCTGCGTGGCGGTGTGACGCACATCTCGCCCGAGGTCAGCAGCGGCACCCTGACAGCCCCGAGCTTTACCAACACCAAGGTCGATGTGCTGTCGGATACGCAGTTGTCCGGTGGCATTACCTACATGCTCACCAACCACTGGGCGGTCGATGTGCCCCTGGCATTGCCTTTCAAGCACGACACGGTAGGCGCCGGAGCGATTGCGGGCGTTGGAAAGATCGGCGAAGTCAAGGCGCTCCCCATCACGGTGTTTGCACAGTACCGCTTTCTGGAGGCCGACGCCAAGATCCGCCCCTATGTCGGCCTGGGGCTGACCTATGCCAAGTTCTTCAAAGAGCGCGGCACGGCGGCCCTGACCGGCCTGACCGGCGGCACCCCGGCCAATCCCACGCTGCTCAGCGCTGAATCCAAGTTCGGCCTCACGCCGCAGATCGGGGTGAACATCGCCTTGAACGACCGCTGGTTCGTCGATCTCGCCTACTACAAGACCTTCGTCAAGACGCGCAACACACTGTCGACGGGCCAGCATATCGACGTCAAGCTCAACCCCAATACCTTGACCGTCGGGGTGGGCTACCGCTTCTGATCCAGAGGCTGGTGCGAACAAAAGAAAACCGCCCGAGGGCGGTTTTCTTGATTGGGCAGGCCCGTTGCCGCGCCTACCAGCGGGCGCGCAGCTTGTCGTAAGCGTAGGTGCCCAGCTGGCGATGCGCCGAGGGGCTCAGATACACATTGTCGGCAAAGACGTACAGATTGACATCGGCCCCCGCCAGCAGCGTGGAGGGAGTGCACAGGGCCGAGTTGACCTGGCCCGTACCAGTGCCGATGCCGTTGCCTGCATCGACCGAGGTACACACGGCCGTCTTCGGATAAGAGAACGAGAAGCTCGAAGGAGCCGAGGTGTAGAGGTTCACGTAGTAGGCCGAGTCGATGTACAGCACGTGCGCACCGAGGTCGTTGATGGCCACGAGCAGGGCTTCGTTGAAGCGGCTGCTGGCCTCGCTGAGCAGGGCTTCCTGGCCAATGGCGATCGCCCAAGGCGTTTTGCCCAGATCGTAGGAGCCGGAAACCACCACATGGGGAGCGCCTGCGTTCACCAGCCGAAGGATCTGCGCCGCCAGATCCTTGCCGTTCTGGCGGGCCTGGGCCACATAGTCGGCAGCGCTCAGGGTGCCGGCGCGCACGGCGGCCATGCCCACGATCAGATCGCTGATGCCGCCGTTGAGCAGCACGATGTCGTTGGGCGCGAAGGTCTGGCTGGCCAGAAAGCGATCGATCTGCGCCGTGATGGTCGGGGTGGTGGCATCGCCTGCGGCATCCGGCTGCGCCGCAATGCGGGCATTGCCCTGTGCATAGCTCAGACCCCCGGCCGATACCGGCGCCAGCGTCTTCTGGTAGTGCGATGCCAGCTGCAGCGTCCAGTTGTTCACGGTGTCGTTGTTGACGGTGTAGCGGCTGCCTTTCTGGCCGATGTCGCTGTAGGCGTCTCCAAATGCAATGAACCGGTCGGGCGTGATGGCCGATTCAGTCGTGCTGGAGCCGCAGGCCGCCAAAAGTAGGGCCGACGCGCATGCGGCGACCAGGGCGGTGCGGCGCATCCAATTTGCTGCCATGGTGTGTTCTCCAATCAGGGTTTGCTAGTGTAACGAGTGCGTCAGGCGGCCGCTGCCGCACGCTGCAGGCGATCACGCACGCCCTCCCAGGGGGGCGTGTCGGGCGGGGTTTCGATCCAGACGAGGCGCACGCCCGCGTCGTCGAAGCTGCGCAGCGCCGCAAACAGTTGCTGGGCCGCCGCCGCAGGATCGTCGGGCATGCGGCGGACCAGTACGCGACTCGATGCGCAGCGCAGCGCAGCGCGGGCATAGACCGCCAGGTGTGCGGCCTCGGCTCCCAGCAGATCCAGCCCCGTCTGCAAGGCCTTCGCATCCATCAGCCGCACGGTGGCGGCCGGTGCGTAGTGCGCCTCCAGGGTGCCCGAGGCGCGCGGGGTCAGCGCCGGCAACTCGTCGCGGGACAGGGGGCGCAGGCCGCAGGCCGTTTCGATCTGCTCGCGCGTGATGGCGCCGGGGCGCAGCAGTACCGGCACGCCGCGGGTGCAGTCCACAATGGTGGATTCAATGCCCACGGTGCACGGGCCGCCGTCCAGCACCAGCAGGGCTTCGCCCAGTTCGTCCTGCACATGCTGCGCGGTGGTGGGACTGACGCGGCCAAAGCGGTTGGCGCTGGGTGCGGCCAGGCCCCACACAGGCGCGGCGCCGGTTTCGCCGGGCTGCGCACACGCGGTCAGCAGCGCGTGGGCCACGGGGTGGGCGGGGCAGCGCAGGCCGACGCTGTCCTGCCCGCCGGTGGCCGCCGCGGCCACGCCCGGTTGGCGCGGCAGGATCACGGTGAGTGGGCCGGGCCAGAAGGCATTGACCAGCGCCTGGGCAAAAGCGGGGACATCGCGGGCAAACCGTGCGACGCCCGTGGCATTGGCCACATGCACGATCAGCGGGTGGTCGCTGGGGCGCCCCTTGGCGGCAAATATTTGCGCCACAGCGGCATCGTTGGAGGCGTCCGCAGCCAGGCCATAGACCGTTTCGGTCGGCAGGCCGACAAGACCGCCGCTGCGCAAGGCGTGGGCCGCGCGGGCAATGGCAGAGGGCAGGTGGCCATCCAGAATCATGCGGGCCTTCAGAACGGGGCGATGCCCAGCAGCGCGGCTGCCTGCAAGGCCGTGGCGCGTGCCGCAGCGGCCGTGGGCGCGGTGATGTTCAGGTGCCCCATCTTGCGGCCATGCTTGGCCAGGGTTTTGCCGTACAGGTGCAGGTGTACGCCCGGCAGGGCAAGTACCTCGGCCCAAGGGGGCGTCTGGGCCGTATCGCCGTGCGCAAACCACAGGTCGCCCAGCAGGTTCAGCATGACGGCGGGGCTGTGCTGGCGCGGCTGCGCCAAAGGCAGGCCGGCCAGCGTGCGCACCTGCAATTCGAACTGCGACACATCGCAGGCATTCTGGCTGTGGTGGCCGCTGTTGTGCGGGCGCGGGGCGATCTCGTTGACGACCAGGCTGCCGTCCTGCAAGACGAAGAATTCCACGCACAGCACGCCGACGTATTGCAATTCGTTAGCTATTGATTTTGTAGCTGCTACCGCTTGACTGGCAAGCTCTGGAGGCATATTTTCCTCATAAACCTCGGTAACGGCCAGGATGCCGTCCCGGTGCAGGTTGCGCTGCACGGGCAGGTTCACCACGTGCCCATCGTGCCCGCGCGCCACGATCACCGAGCATTCCAGCGCCAGCGGCAGCATTTTTTCGAGCACGCAGGGCACGCCGCCGACCGACTCCCAGGCGGCGGCCAGTTCGGCCGCGCTGGTGACGCGCACCTGGCCCTTGCCGTCGTAGCCCATGCGGGCCGTCTTGAGGATGCCCGGGAGCAAGTCCTGCGGCACGGCGGCCCGCTGTTCGGCCGTTTCGATCACCGCATAGGGTGCGCAGGGCACGCCGCAGCGCACAAAATGGGCTTTCTCCTGGGCGCGGTCCTGCGCCACGGCCACGGCACGCGCGGCGGGTGCCACCGGGAGCTGCCCGGCCAGCGCGGCCAGGGAGACCGCAGGGACGTTCTCGAACTCGGTGGTCACCGCGTCGCACAGTGCGGCCAACTGGGCCAGGCCGTCAGGGTCTTCGTAGCCGGTCTGAATGTGGTGGTGGCTCACCAGCCCGGCGGGGCTGGCGGGGTCGGCATCGAGCACGGCGGTGAAGTAGCCCATGGCCTGCGCGGCATGCACGAACATGCGGCCGAGCTGGCCGCCGCCGAGCACGCCGAGGGTGCTGCCGGGCGCCAGCGGGCGGATGGGGTGCGCGGTCATGCGGCGGGCGGCAAGGTCATGGCGCGGGCCGCGTCGGTCTGCACGGTGCGGAACGCCTCCAGGCGCTGGCGCAGCGCGGGATCCTCGTTGGCCAGCAATGCCACGGCAAACAGGGCGGCATTGGCCGCACCGGCCGTGCCGATGGCGAAGGTGGCCACCGGCACGCCCTTGGGCATCTGCACAATGCTGTGCAGCGAATCCACCCCCTGCAGGTGGCGGCTGGCCACCGGCACGCCCAGCACGGGCACCGTGGTCTTGGCGGCAAGCATGCCCGGCAGGTGGGCCGCGCCCCCTGCGCCCGCGATGATGGCCTTGAGGCCCCGGCCTGCGGCGGCCTCGGCGTAGGCGAACATGTCGTCGGGCATGCGGTGGGCCGAAACCACGCGGGCCTCGTGCGCGATGCCGAATTGCTGGAGAATCTCCACTGCGTGCTGCATGGTGTCCCAGTCGCTGCTGGAGCCCATGACCACACCGATCTGGATGGGTGTCATAGTGTGAGGGGCAAAGCGCCATGCTGGGCCGCTTGCCGCGAGTGTGAACCCGTGATTTTACTTTTTGCAGCCCGCTGCCTGAAAGGGGCCATTGCCACATGATCGACATCACCGTAGAAAACTTTGAAGCCGAGGTGGTTGCCGCCTCCATGGACATCCCCGTGCTGGTGGATTTTTGGGCGCCCTGGTGCGGGCCCTGCAAGTCCCTCGGACCCGTGCTGGAAAAGCTCGAAACTGAGTATGCAGGCCGCTTCAAGCTGGCCAAGATCGACTCGGATCAGGAACAGCAACTCGCCGCCATGTTCGGCATCCGCAGCATTCCCACCTGCGTTCTGCTGGTGAACGGCCAGCCCGTCGATGGTTTCACCGGCGCCCTGCCTGAAGGCAAGGTGCGCGAGTTCCTGGACAAGCATGTGCCCAGCGCCGACGAGGCCCTGGCCGAAGAAGAAGAGGAGCAGGCGCTTGATGCGCTGGCCGAGGGCGATACCGACACTGCGCTGGAGAAGCTCCAGCACGCTGTGGCCACCGACCCCGCCAACGACGATGCGCGCTTCGACTACGTCAAGCTCCTGCTGCAACTGGGCCGCGACGACGACGCCAAGGTGGCGTTTGCCCCGGTGATTGCCAAGGCCGCGGGCTCGCGCAAGCTGGGGGCACTCAAAGCCTGGATGGATGCTCTTGATTTCGTAGCTGTTGGCGCTTATGGAGAGGGTGCTGGAGCCGAATTTGATGCAAGAATCGCAGCCAATAAACGGGATTTTGAAGCCCGCCTGGGCCGTGCCCGCTGGCTCATGGCACAGCAGCGCTGGACAGATGCGATGGACGAGTTGCTGGAAATCCTGATGCGCGACAAGGCATGGAACGACGAGGCTGCGCGCAAGGTGTATGTCGCCATCCTCGAAATCATCGAGCCGCCCAAGGTGAAGGTGGCCGACGGCCAGATCCCGCCTGAAGACCCCGTGGTGGCTACCTACCGCCGCCGCCTGTCCAGCGTGGTGCTGAGCTGAATCGCGCAGCCCGGTCAGGCGGCCTGCCGTGGCCGATGGCCGGGGGTGGCGTGCCGATGCTCGGTTGCCAGCACACGCGTCGCATTGAGGCTGCGGATGGAGATCGACGTGTCCTGCGGAATGCCGCCCGAGAGCTGCAGCGCCATGTACCGCCCGCAGCACACCCGTAGAAACGACGCGAAATTGTCCACGCTGCCGCGTTCGGCCAGCAGTTCGTCGTGCAGCCGGGCGCACAGCTGGGGCACGCTCATGCCGTCGCGCCCGGCAATTTCTTCCAGCACCTGCCAGAACAGGTTCTCCAGCCGGATGCTGGTGGCTGCGCCGTGCAGCCGCACCGAGCGGGCGCGGCAGTCGTAAAGCGCAGGGTCGGCGCTGATAAAGACCTGGCACATGGCGGGTATCTCCACGGAAGGGACAGAAAACAGGCGTTATCTTGCGCCCTTGCCCAGGAGCGTGCAAGCGGGCAAGCCCGCAGGGCTCGGCTTCTCAGTGCGTGATGCGCGTGCCCAGCACGGCCAGGAACTGCGCAATCCAGTCCGGGTGCGCGGGCCAGGCCGGGGCGCTGACCAGGTTGCCATCCGTGTGGGCCTTGTCCACGGCGATGTCGGCATACCGGCCGCCGGCCAGCTCCACCTCGGCGCGGCAGGCCGGGTAGGCCGAGCAGCTGCGCCCCTGGAGCACGCCCGCGCCTGCCAGCAACTGCGCGGCGTGGCAGATGGCGGCCACGGGCTTGTTGGCCTCGAAGAAGTGCTGTACCGCTGCGACGACAGCCGGGTAGGTGCGCAGGTACTCAGGTCCGCGTCCGCCGGGCAGCACCAGTGCGTCGTAGTCCTGGGGTTTCACATCGGCAAAGCTCGCATTGAGGGTGAAGTTGTGCCCTGGTTTCTCGCTGTAGGTCTGGGCGCCCTCAAAGTCGTGGATCGCGGTCTTGATGTGCTCACCCGCCTTCTTGTCGGGGCACACGGCGTGCACCTGGTGGCCTACGGCCAGCAGTGCCTGGAACGGCACCATGGTTTCGTAGTCCTCGCAGTAGTCGCCACAAATCATCAGAATCTTCTTGCCAGCCATGGTTGTCTCCTGGGTAGTGAAAAGGCAGGAGACATTCTTCCGGCGTACCGGCCGGGCGTGGTGTTAGCCCGTTACTACATGGCCCGCAGGGCCGGGGCGCTTCAGCCCGTCAGCCGTTCCAGTGCCTCGCGGTACTTGGCGGCCGTCTTCTCGATCACGTCCTGCGGCAGGCGTGGCGCCGGGGCCGTCTTGTCCCAGGGCTTGCCGCCCACCTTGGCCTGCTCCAGCCAGTCGCGTACGAACTGCTTGTCGTAGCTGGGCGGGTTCTGCCCGGCGGCCAGGGCGGCCGCGTAGCCCTCTACGGGCCAGTAGCGTGAGCTGTCGGGGGTCAGTACCTCGTCCATCAGCACCAGCGCGCCATCGGGGGCCAGGCCAAATTCGAACTTGGTGTCGGCAATGATCATGCCTTTGGCCAGCGCGATCTCGGCCGCGGCCTTGTAGATGGCGATGCTCAGGTCGCGGATGCGGGTTGCCAGATCCAGGCCGACCATCTCCGCCGTGCGCTCGAAGGTGATGTTCTCGTCGTGCTCACCCATCGCGGCCTTGGCGGCCGGGGTATAGATGGGCTCGGGCAGCTTGGCGGCGTTGGTCAGGCCCGTGGGCAGCGGGACGCCGCACACCGATTGCGATTCCTGGTATTCCTTCCAGCCGCTGCCCGCCAGGTAGCCGCGCACCACGGCTTCGACCGGAATGGGCTGCAACCGTCGCACCAGCATGGAACGGCCGCGCACCTGTGCCGCTTCTTCGGGGCTGACGACGCTCTCGGGATTTTCGCCGGTGAGGTGGTTCGGGCAGATGTGCCCCAGCTTGCCGAACCAGAACAGCGCCATTTGCGTCAGCAGTTCGCCCTTGCCGGGGATGGGTTCGCCCATGATCACGTCAAACGCCGAAAGGCGGTCGCTGGCCACCATCAGAATGCGGTCGTCGCCCACGGCGTAGTTGTCGCGCACCTTGCCGCGTGCCAGCAGGGGCAGCGAAGCCAGGGCGGAGGTGTGCAGGGCGGGGGAGCTGGACTGTGTCATGGTGGTGGGCGCGCGCGAACGGAACGGGAAGGGGGCGGAGGCCGGAGGGAGTGAAGCGCCGCGGGCTGCGGCAGGGGGCCATTTTAGGCGATGGGGGCGCCGACACCAGGCGCCAGGGGGCACGCAGGCTGGGCAATCGGGCCATTGTGCGCGCTTTTTGGCCCCTTGGCACCTGGCGGCCCATAACCCGCCAAGGCAGTTCGGTATCGGATTGCTTTTGCCGCGGGGCAGCGGCATAGTGAAAGCACGGCGGCGGCAGTGCGTGCTGTCGGCCGGGCCGCCCTTGGGGGCGGCGTTCTTTCACCGAGTGACACAGGAGACTTGTATATGAATCTGACGATCAGCGGTCACCATCTTGAAGTTACCCCCGCCTTGCGCAGCTACGTTACCTCCAAGCTCGACCGGATTACCCGGCACTTCGATCAGGTGGTTGATGTGAAGGTGCTGCTGTCCGTGGAAAAGCAGAAAGAAAAGGAAAAGCGCCAGCGTGCAGAGTGCAACATCCATGTCAAGGGCAGCGATCTTTTTGCCGAAAGCGCCCATGCCGATCTGTATGCCGCCGTGGATGAGCTGGTGGACAAGATGGACCGGCAGGTGGTGCGCCACAAGGATCGAATTCAGGACCATCACTCCGATGCGCGTCGCCGACTGGTCGCATGACGGTTTGGCCTTCTTGCCGGGCGCGGGCGCCCGGTTTCTGTCAACCGCCTGCAGAGGCGGTTTTTTGTGCCCCGCACGCCATTTCTCGGGGCGGGTGCCAAGCGGTGCATAATCGGCCCCCACAATTGCCATGAACCGTCTTTCTTCCATCCTGCCCGCCGCCCAAGTGCTCGTGAGCGTTGACGCCACCAGCAAGAAACGCGCTTTTGAAGAAGCCGGATTGCTGTTTGAAAGCCTGCACGGTCTTTCTCGTGCCTTGATCACCGACAGTCTGTTTGCCCGTGAACGGCTGGGTTCCACGGGCCTGGGCCATGGCGTGGCCATTCCGCATGGTCGCATCAAGGGGCTCAAGGCGCCGATGGCGGCCGTTTTTCAGCTTGCGCAGCCCATCGGGTTCGATGCCCCGGATGAGCAGCCCGTGGGCCTGCTCATCTTTCTGCTGGTTCCCGAGGCTGCCACCCAGAAGCACCTGGAGATCCTTTCGGAAATCGCCGAACTGCTCAGTGATGGTGTGCTGCGTGAGCGGATCAAGGCCAGTACCGACGCCGCCGAACTGCACGGCATGATCGCCGGCTGGCAATCCACCCAGACCGCCTGAATGCGCTGGACGCCGCTGCGCTGCCGTGAAACCCAACGTTGTCAGTGCTGATGTCCTGTTTGAGGAATTCCGCGGTCACCTGAAGTGGGAATGGGTCGCCGGTCTGGGGGCCTCGGAGCGGCGCTTTGACGAGGTGGCAGTGCGCTCCGCCCGCTCGGGCGCTGACCTGGTCGGCTATCTCAACTACATCCATCCCTACCGTGCGCAGATTCTGGGCGAGCGCGAGATCAACTACCTCTCGAATGCCACACCCGAGGATTGCCAACGCCGTATTGCGCGCATCGTGACCCTGGAGCCGCCGGTGCTGGTGCTGGCCGACGGTCAGACCGCCCCCGACGCACTGCTTTCCATGTGTGAGCGCGCCCAGATTCCGATGTTCGCCACGACCGAGTCGTCGGCCTTTGTGATCGACGTGCTGCGCGCCTACCTGTCCAAGCATTTTGCCGACCGCACCACCATGCACGGCGTTTTCATGGATATCCTGGGCCTGGGGGTGATGATTACCGGCGAATCAGGCCTGGGCAAAAGCGAGCTGGGGCTGGAACTGATTTCGCGCGGCAATGGGCTGGTGGCGGACGATGCGGTGGATCTGTTTCGCATCAACCAGACCACCATCGAGGGCAAGTGCCCTGATCTGCTGCAGAACCTGCTCGAAGTGCGCGGCATCGGCCTGCTGGACATCCGCGCCATCTTTGGCGAGACGGCGGTGCGGCGAAAGATGCGTCTCAAGCTCATCGTGCACCTGGTGCGCAAGGAGACGCTGGAGCGCGAATATGAGCGCCTGCCCTACGAGCCCCTCACGCAGGATGTGCTGGGGGTGCCCATCCTCAAGGTGGTGATTCAGGTGGTCGCCGGGCGCAACATCGCTGTGCTGGTCGAGGCGGCGGTGCGCAACACCATTCTCCAGCTGCGGGGCATCGATACCTACCAGGAGTTCGTCGACCGCCACCGCCGCGCCATGGAGCAGGGCTGAGCCGGCTTCAACGGCTGCCGCGCGCCTTGGCGCACTCGGCGCAATGCCCGTACAGGGCCATCGAGTGGTCCTGCACCACCCAGCCCTTGGTCTTGGCCACCAACTGCTGGCGCTTCTCGATTTCCGGGTCGTAGAACTCCTCGACCTTGCCGCAGGCGGTGCAGACGAAGTGGTCGTGGTGCTTGCCCTCATCCAGCTCGTACACCGCCTTGCCGCTTTCGAAATTGCTGCGGATCAGGATGCCTGCCTGCTCGAACTGTGTGAGGACGCGGTAGACGGTCGCCAGGCCGATGTCCGAGCGCTCCTCCAGCAGCACACGAAACACATCTTCGGCGGTCATGTGGCGCTGTGCGCCCTTCTGGAAGATTTCGAGAATCTTCAGCCGGGGCAGCGTGGCCTTGAGTCCGGTGCTCTTGAGTTCGTCGATGTTCGTCATGGCAGATCCGTGGTGCGCCGCATACCAGGGCGACGGGCTCTTGGGGGCGGCAGTCCCTGGGGGCCTGCCGCTACAATGGGCCGATCATATCCTCAAGCTTTTTCCCATGTACGCCCTAGCCCATCGCAGCGCCCGTCTGGGGTTTTTCCTGTTGATCGGCGCCAGTGTGGCTGCCTGCGGCAGCTTCGACGGCGCCAGCAGTCGCCTGGTCAGTGTGGTCACCCCCTACCGCGTGGATGTCGTGCAGGGCAATTTCGTTTCGCACGAACAGGTACAGGCCTTGCAGCCCGGCATGGGCCGCCAGCAGGTCCGGGACATTCTGGGCACGCCCCTGGTGACCAGCCTGTTCCATGCCGACCGCTGGGAATATGTGTTCACACTCAAACGCCCGGACGTCGAAGCGCAGACACGCAAGCTCACGGTGTTCTTCAAGGGCGATGCCCTGGAGCGGTACGAGGGCGATGAAATGCCCACGGAGAGCGATTTCGTTGCGGGGCTGGACACCCGCAAGGGCAAGCACGCCATACCCTCGCTGGAGGCGACCGAAGCGCAGTTGGCAAAGTATCCGGCGCCTGCCGCCGCCAAGGCCGAGCCTGCGCCGGCAGAACCTGCGCGCCGTTATCCCCCGCTCGAATCCCCAGCACGCTGAGTGCTGCAGCGCTGCGCTGCCCCCTGTTGACCAAGGAACACCATGACCGGGCCTTCTTCCTCCGACCGTCTTCCCGCCGCATGCCGCGTTGCCGTGGCAGGAGCCTCTGGCCGTATGGGCCGCATGCTGATCGAGGCGCTGCGCGCCAGTGATGACTGCGTGCTGGCGGGCGCACTTGATGTGGCCTCCAGTCCCGCCATCGGGTCCGACGCCACCGCCTTTCTGGGTGTGGCCAGCGGCGTACCCATCACGGCAGACCTGCGCGCCGGGCTGCAGCACGCCGATGTGCTGATCGACTTCACGCGCCCCGAAGGCACGCTGGCCCACCTGGCAGTCTGCAGCGAGCTGGGTGTGAAGGCCGTCATCGGCACCACCGGTTTTACGGAGGCGCAAAAAACGGTGATCGCTGGCCATGCGCAGCGCACGGCCATCGTCATGGCGCCCAACATGAGCGTGGGCGTGAACGTCACGCTCAAGCTGCTGGAGATGGCGGCCAAGGCCATGGCGACGGGGTACGACATCGAGATCATCGAAGCGCACCACCGCCACAAGGTGGATGCCCCCTCGGGCACTGCGCTCAAGATGGGGGAGGTCATTGCCGAAGCATTGGGGCGTGACCTGAAGGAATGCGCTGTCTATGCCCGTGAGGGTGTCACCGGCGAGCGTGATCCGTCGAGCATTGGTTTTGCCACCATCCGTGGCGGGGACATTGTGGGCGACCACACCGTGCTGTTTGCCGGCACCGGTGAGCGCATCGAGATTACGCACAAATCGTCCAGCCGGGCCACGTATGCCCAGGGCAGCCTGCGCGCCGTGCGTTTCCTGTGTGGACGCAAGGTGGGCATGTTCGACATGTTCGACGTGCTGGGACTGCGCTGACAGCATCCGCCATGGAGCCCTTGCACTGGTGGAGCCAGGGAGACGCCGTGACACAGGCCACGGCGCTGCTGCTGTTGGCCATGTCGGTGGCCAGTTGGGTGGTGGTGGTGTGGAAGCTGCTGTTCCTGCGCCGCGCTCGCCGCGATGTGGTGCGCTGCATGGCGGCTTTCTGGCAGGCCCCTTCGCTGGAGGCGGCGCAGCAGACACTGGCCTCTTTTGACCGGGGCGCGCTGGTGCTGCCGATGGTGGAGGCGGTTCGGTCTGTCGAAGAGAACGCCCCCGCCCGCAGTCTGGGCGCGTCCGGCCCACTGGCGCAGCAACTGACGCGCGTGTTGCGCGGCGCCTTGCATGGCGCCTTGGCCCGGCTGCAGTTTGGCCAGGTGCTGCTGGCCACTGTCGGCTCTACCGCCCCTTTTGTGGGATTGCTGGGTACGGTGTGGGGCATCTACCATGCGCTCACGGCCATCGCGGGGGCCGGGCAGATCAGCATCGACCGGGTGGCCGGCCCGGTGGGCGAAGCCCTGGTGATGACTGCCGCAGGGCTGGCCGTGGCCATTCCCGCCGTGCTGGCCTACAACTGGTTTGGGCGCGAGATCGGCCATATCGAGGCCGACCTGGAAGGCTTTGCGCTGGACCTGCGCGACTGGCGGGCGTCCCCGCCGCAGGGTTGACGGATGGCCTTTGGACGACTGGAGCGCAATGCTGCGCCGCAGCCCATGAGCGACATCAACATGACTCCACTGGTCGATGTGATGCTGGTGCTGGTGGTCATCTTCATCCTTACTGCGCCGCTGCTGGCCAGCGCGATCCGGCTGGATCTGCCGCGCGCCGAGGGCGCTGTGCCCGGGGCTGCACCCCACTCCGTGAGCTTGGTGGTCGACAAGACCGGGCAGGTGTACCTGGAAGACGAGCCGCTGACGCAGGCGGAACTGACGCAGCGCCTGGCAGAAACCGCCGCCAGCCAGCCAGACGCCGAAGTGCAGTTGCGCGCCGATGCCGCCGTTCCCTATGGCCGGGTGGTCGAAATCATGGGCGCGGCGCATGCCGCCGGGCTGCAGCGCATCGGTTTCGTGGCCGAGCCCGCAGCGGCCGGGCCCACTCCTTCGGTGCGCTGAACCGGACGCAGCACTGCCAGCGCCTAAAATCCCGGCAACGCAGCGGTTTGCGTCTGCACCTTCTTATTTCCGGGCATCCATGCAAGACAAATACCAACACACCGAGGTCGAACGCGCAGCACAGGCGCACTGGACGGCCAGTGACGCCTATCGGGTGACCGAAGACAGCGGCAAGAAGAAGTTCTACGCCTGTTCCATGCTGCCCTACCCCAGCGGCAAGCTGCACATGGGCCACGTGCGCAACTACACCATCAACGACATGCTCACGCGCTACCTGCGCATGAACGGCCACAACGTGCTCATGCCCATGGGCTGGGACGCCTTCGGTCTGCCGGCCGAGAATGCGGCGCTCAAGAACGGTGTTCCCCCCGCACAGTGGACGTACGACAACATCGCGTACATGAAGCAGCAGATGCAGGCGATGGGCCTGGCCATCGACTGGTCGCGCGAGGTCGCCACCTGCGACCCCAGCTATTACCGATGGAACCAGTGGCTGTTCCTGAAGATGCTGGAAAAGGGCATCGCCTACCGCAAGACGCAGGTCGTCAACTGGGACCCGGTGGACCAGACCGTACTGGCCAATGAGCAGGTGATTGACGGCAAGGGCTGGCGCACGGGCGCCGTGGTGGAAAAGCGCGAAATTCCCGGCTACTACCTCAAGATCACCGACTACGCCGAGGAGTTGCTCGACTTTGTCACCGGCGACAAGCTGCCCGGCTGGCCCGAGCGTGTGAAGCTGATGCAGGAGAACTGGATCGGCAAGAGCGAAGGTGTGCGCTTTGCGTTCACGCACGATATTGCGGGGGACGATGGCGCGCTGATTGGCGGCGGCCGGATGTATGTCTTTACCACCCGTGCCGACACCATCATGGGCGTCACCTTCTGCGCCGTGGCACCCGAGCACCCGCTGGCCCAGCATGCCGCCCGAGCCAACCCTGCGCTGGCCGCCTTCATCGAAGAATGCAAGAGCGGTGGCACCACCGAAGCCGAACTGGCCACACAGGAGAAGAAGGGCGTGCCCACGGGCTTGTTCGTCACGCACCCGCTGACCGGCGAGCCGGTCGCCGTGTGGGTAGGCAACTACGTGCTCATGGGCTACGGCGATGGTGCCGTGATGGGCGTGCCCGCCCATGACGAGCGCGATTTTGCTTTTGCCCTCAAGTACGGCATCGACATCAAGCAGGTGGTGCTGGTCGATGGAGAGACTTTCGACTACCGCCAGTGGAGCGACTGGTACGCCGACAAGCAGCGCGGTGTCACCGTCAACTCGGACAGTTTCAGCGGTCTGCCGTACAAGGAAGCCGTGGCGGCCGTCGCCCACGCGCTGGGCGAAAAGGGCCTGGGCGAGCGCAAGACCACCTGGCGCCTGCGCGACTGGGGCGTTTCCCGCCAGCGCTACTGGGGTACGCCTATCCCCATCATCCACTGCGACGAGCACGGCGCCGTGCCGGTGCCGGAGAAAGACCTGCCCGTGGTGCTGCCCGCCGACTGCGTGCCCGACGGCTCGGGCAACCCACTGCACAAGCATGAGGGCTTCCACGCCGGAGTGACCTGCCCCGTGTGCGGCAAGGCGGCGCGCCGCGAGACCGACACCATGGACACCTTTGTGGACAGTTCGTGGTACTTCATGCGCTATTGCGACCCGAAGAACACGGAAGCGATGGTGGCCGAAGGCGCCGACTACTGGATGCCGATGGACCAGTACATCGGCGGCATCGAGCACGCCATCCTGCACCTGCTGTATGCCCGTTTCTGGACCAAGGTGATGCGCGACCTGGGTCTGGTCAAGGTCGACGAGCCCTTCACCAAGCTGCTCACGCAGGGCATGGTGCTCAACCACATCTACAGCCGCCGCACCGACAAGGGCGGCAAAGAATACTTCTGGCCGCACGATGTGGAGCATGTCCACGACGCGGCGGGCAAGATCGTCGGTGCCCGGCTGGTCAACGCCGTGGGTGATTTGCCTGTGGGCACGGCCATCGACTACGAGGGCGTGGGCACCATGTCCAAGTCCAAGAACAACGGCGTAGACCCGCAGGACCTGATCGAGAAGTACGGCGCCGACACCGCACGCCTCTACACCATGTTTACCGCGCCGCCCGAAGCCACGCTGGAATGGAATGATGCCGCCGTGGAAGGCAGCTACCGTTTCCTGCGCCGTGTCTGGAACTTCGGGTTCAAACTGACTGCTATGGATGGTGTAGCTGCTAACGCAAGCGTGGCGGGCGCTGCAAGCCTGAAAGACGTGGATTTTGGCAAAGAGGCCAAGGCCTTGCGCCTGGAAATCCACACCGTACTCAAGCAGGTGGACTACGACTACCAGCGCATGCAGTACAACACCGTGGTCTCGGGCGCGATGAAGATGATCAACGCGCTGGAGGACTTCAAGGCCCTGGACTGCGCGGGTGC
>JAMLIQ010000180.1 GCA_023954095.1 Burkholderiaceae bacterium
GGTGATCTGGCGTGCACCGATTCCCCCGAGAAGCGTTATTGATAGAGGCGATTCTTGAGGGATTTGAGGCATGACGACCCCCGACTTTTTCCGCTCGCGGCTGGATGCAATGATTGATCTGAAGCACCCGCTGGCGGTGCTGTCCACGCGCCTGCCTTGGGCCGCGATCGAAGCGGCGGTGGCGCCGAAGTTGGCCCATCAGGTGTTGCCTGCCAAGCGCAGGAGTGGTGAGGATCTGCTGGGCTCCTTCGACGTCGAGTTCGGCGGCGGCGTCAGCCCGGCGGGCCGCCCGCGGCTGCCGGTGCGCCTGATGGCAAGCCTGCTGTACCTGAAGAACAGCTTCAACCTGAGCGACGAGGAACTCGTCGAGCGCTGGGCCGAAAACGTGGTCTGGCAGTTTTTCAGCGGCATGGACTACTACGAGCCGCGCCTGCCGTGCGATGCCACGCAGATCGGGCGCTTTCGGCGCCTGCTGGGTGAAGACGGCATCGAGCAGTTGCTCAAGGCCACCATCGAGTGCGCGGTGGAGATCAAGGCCGTGCGCCCGGCCGATCTCGAGCGCGTGATCGTCGACTCCACCGTGCAGTCCAAGGCCATCGCCCACCCGGTGGACAGCCGGTTGCTGGAGATCGCCCGCCACAAGGTGGTGAGCGCGGCCAAGCGAGCGGGCATCAACCTGAAGCAGACCTACGCGCAAGAAGGCAAGACGCTGCGCCGCAGGGCCGGTGGCTACGCGCATGCCAAGCAGTTCAAGCGCCTGCACAGGACCGTCAAGCGCCAGCGCACGATCCTGGGGGTGGTGATGCGCGAAGTGCAGCGCAAGTTGGACGCCGACAAGGCCGCGGTGGCCGCCGCAGGCGCCCCAGCGCACGAGCCCAGCAGCGCCAAGGCGATCAGCGACTTGGGCGTATCGCTGGAGCGCGCCGAGCGCATCCGCACCCAGCAGCGCAACGCCAAGAACAAGCTCTACGCCCTGCATGCGCCGGAGGTGGAGTGCATCTCCAAGGGGAAGGCGCGCAACCCTTACGAGTTCGGCGTCAAGGTCAGCCTGGCGGTCACCCACAAGCAAGGCTTGATGGTCGGTGCACGCAGCTTCCCCGGCAATCCGTACGACGGCCACGTGCTCCACGCCCAGCTCGAGCAGACCGCCAACTTGATGCAAGACCTGGGACGCGCGCCCAAGCAGGTCATCGTCGATCTCGGCTATCGGGGCGTGGACGCCGACAACCCCGGCGTGCAGATCATCCACCGCGGCAAGTACAAGTCGCTCAGCGTCCACGAGAAGCGACTGCTCAAGCGCCGCCAAGCCATCGAGCCGCTGATCGGCCACACCAAGGCCGACCACCGGATGGATCGGTGCTGGCTGACGGGCGCCGAGGGCGATGCGCTGCATGCTTTGTGCTGCGCGGCGGGCTACAACATCCGCTGGCTGCTGCGGGCCATCGCCCGTCTCGGCCTGGGGGCGCTCTTTTGTGCCTTGTCTGCGATGGGCGTGTATGCCGCCGGCCTGCTGATGGCACCGCGGGTAGCGTCAAGAGCCGCACGAGCCGACTTCGGAGGCGTTCGAGGGCGCTCGCCGGCAC
>JAMLIQ010000181.1 GCA_023954095.1 Burkholderiaceae bacterium
ACACGCTTTCCAGGCGTGCGACTTAAACCGCTCATCCACCTCTCCGGAGCCTATGATTATAGCCCTGTGCCAAGAGCGTTTTGATTTGTAGGTCGCCAAGGTGCAAAAAAAGAATGAAAGAATGGACAGGCACCTACGACCTATCGCAGACAAGGGCAACAGACAAGTACGCACTCGTACGCAACCGTTCAACGAAAAAGAATCTGCTTGCGACCAATATCGATAGGTTCGCCTTCAAGGATGTGTGATCCCTCACCAGAGACGAAACAGCCTATCTGTCTCGGCAGAAGCTGCTGGTCGGCACGCGCTGTCCATTTGCCACGGCCACCCGTGCCACATCACTGCGGCATTCGGTGCACTGGCCCACCAGCAGCAAGTCGCCACCCTTGATGGTGCCGCTGAAATTGGTGATCGTTGTTTCGTGACGGCACTGGCCGCACCAGACGTTGGACAGCAGCCGCTGGCGGATGTCGGCGGGAATCGACTCCCAGCGCTGACAGGCGGGCTTGGTGAAAGTGGGCAGTGATTCAATCGCCACGGATCACTCCTCGAACAATTCAGAGTGCGAGCCTGCCCGCACAAAGATGATGGCGTTGCCATTCAGGCGGTAAATGAGTAGGAAGTCGCCGCCGATGTGACATTCGCGGTGGTCAACCCAATCACCCTTCAGCGGGTGATCCAGCCATTCAGGCCCCAGCGGCGTATCGTTGCCAATGAGCAGCAACATCGCCTCCTTCAGCCGCTTCAGGTCGTAGCGGCCCGAACGCGAGAGGCGCTCCCAGTCTTTGAGGAAAGTCTTGGTGCAATCGCTCGCCCTGAGCAGCGGCGCCCGCTTACTGCTGGCGGGCTTTTTGGCTTGCGCCGAAACTTGCGTTTTCGAGGTCATCGATCAGGGCGTCTGCAGACTCAAAACGGGCGGTGCGCGCCTTGGCCATGGCGCGGGCTTCTTCCATCGCCGCGCGGGTCTGGGCGTTAGGCACCTTCAACTCCAGCGGGAAGGCCTGGTCGTTGACCACGCGCTTGAGCAGGATGCGTACGGCATCAGACACCGACAGCCCCATGGCTGCCAGAGCCTCGCTGGCTTGCGTCTTGATTTCGTCGTCCACCCGGACGTGCAGCATCGTGGAATGAGCCATGATCGAATTCTCCGTTTCTGCAATTATGTATCTCGATTGAGATACGATCAAGTAACCGCTGGCAATGCTCTGGCGGCGTTCGATGCCTGACTGGCGACCTTGGTTGACGGTGAACCGGCACGCGTAAGTTGTTGATTTTGCGAGAGCCCCATCTGCGCCAACAATGCAGGGGAACAGACGGCGTTGCGGCACTGTGCGTCGGTCAACATGGGGGAACACCTCCAGAGGTTTCACAAGGATTTCCCCTCGGAAACGGGGGAACAAATACCGCCAGTCTACCCTTTTCTGATTTTGTTCCCCCGTCTGTTCCCCCGCCTCAGCCTGGCTGCCAGGAGACCGCTCCGGACGTCTACACACCGTAACCCATTGATTTACCAAAGAAAAAGGGCGTTCACCGGATGTTGGTGAACGCCCTTGGACGTCGT
>JAMLIQ010000182.1 GCA_023954095.1 Burkholderiaceae bacterium
GCGCCCGAGATCATGGAATGCGTGGCGGGCTCCTGCGAATACAAGCTCGCTGGCAGCGACACCTGGATGAGGTCGTCCGCCGGAGACCGCTTCAGCGTCCCTGGCAACTCCAGGTTCGACATCCGTGTGGCCGAGGCCTACCACTACATCTGCCACTTCGGCTAAATCAACACCGCAACGGACCCCCTGTACATGGCCACCATCCTCCAACACCTCCCTCTCGGCCAGAAGGTCGGCATCGCGTTCTCCGGCGGCCTCGACACCAGCGCAGCCCTGCTCTGGATGAAGCACAAGGGCGCCCTGCCCTACGCCTACACCGCCAACCTGGGCCAGCCCGACGAGCCCGACTACGACGCCATTCCGCGCAAGGCCATGGAATATGGCGCCGAAAAAGCCCGTCTGGTCGATTGCCGCACCCAGCTGGCGCACGAAGGCATTGCCGCGCTGCAGTGCGGCGCGTTCCACATCAGCACCGGCGGGCTGACCTACTTCAACACCACGCCGCTGGGCCGGGCCGTGACCGGCACCATGCTGGTGGCAGCCATGAAGGAAGACGACGTCAACATCTGGGGCGACGGCTCGACCTTCAAGGGCAACGACATCGAGCGCTTCTACCGCTACGGCCTGCTGACCAACCCCTCGCTCAAGATCTACAAGCCCTGGCTCGATCAGCTCTTCATCGACGAGCTGGGCGGCCGCGCCGAAATGTCGGCCTTCATGACGCAGCACGGCTTTGGCTACAAGATGAGCGCCGAGAAGGCCTACAGCACCGACAGCAACATGCTGGGTGCCACGCACGAGGCCAAGGACCTGGAGTTTTTGAACAGCGGCATCCGCATCGTCAACCCCATCATGGGCGTGGCCTTCTGGAAGGAAGACGTGGCCGTCAAGGCGGAAGAAGTCTCGGTGCGCTTTGAAGAAGGCCAGCCCGTGGCACTCAACGGCATCGAGTTCAGCGACCCGGTGGAGCTCATCCTCGAAGCCAACCGCATCGGGGGCCGCCACGGCCTGGGCATGAGCGACCAGATCGAAAACCGCATCATCGAGGCCAAGAGCCGCGGCATCTACGAGGCCCCTGGCCTGGCGCTGCTGCACATCGCCTATGAGCGCCTGGTGACCGGCATCCACAACGAGGACACCATCGAGCAGTACCGCATGAACGGCCTCAAGCTCGGGCGCCTCTTGTACCAGGGCCGCTGGTTTGACCCCCAGGCCATCATGCTGCGCGAGAGTGCCCAGCGCTGGATCGCACGTGCCGTGACCGGCACCGTCACACTGGAACTGCGCCGGGGCAACGACTACTCGCTGCTCAACACGGAAAGCCCCAACCTGACCTACCACCCCGAGCGCCTGTCGATGGAAAAAGTGGAAGACGCCCCCTTCTCCCCACAGGACCGCATCGGCCAGCTCACCATGCGCAACCTCGACATCGTGGACACGCGCGGCAAGCTGGGGATTTATGC
>JAMLIQ010000183.1 GCA_023954095.1 Burkholderiaceae bacterium
GAAGCACGAGCTCTACGGCAAGATCGTCGGTAAGTCGAGCAAGTACCACGCGCACGACGAAAACAACGAGTACAAGACGGGTGACGTGATCGAGATCACCGAAAGCCGTCCGCTCTCGAAGACCAAGAACTGGGTTGCGACCCGTCTGGTCACAAAGGCATCGCTGGTGTAAGCCTTCCCGGCATCGCACTGCACGCCTCGCAAAAACGACCCACAATGTGGGTCGTTTTTCTTTTTGGGGCGCCCTTTGTTGGAACGCTCTTCCCGCTTTGTACTACCGGAGACACGCATGATTCAGATTGGCGACACCCTGCCCGATACCACCCTGATGGAATTCAACGAGGTGGAAGGCAATGGCTGCAGCCTGGGTCCTAACCCGGTGCAGGTCGGCGCGGCTTGCGCGGGCAAGACCATCGCCTTGTTCGCGGTGCCTGGCGCCTTCACGCCCACCTGCTCGGCCAAGCATGTGCCGGGGTTCATGGAAAAGGCCGCCGAGTTCAAGGCGGCTGGCGTCGATGAGCTCTGGTGCCTGGCCGTCAACGACGCCTTTGTCATGGGCGCCTGGGCGCGGGATCAGAAGACCGGTGGCGTCATCCGCATGCTGGCCGATGGCGATGCTGCCTTTGCCAAGGCCACAGGCCTGACGCTGGATTTGCATGGCAAGGGGCTGGGCCTGCGCAGCAACCGCTATTCCATGCTGGTCAAGGATGGCAAGGTGGTTCAGCTCAATATCGAAGGTCCGGGCAAGTTCGAGGTCAGCGACGCCGCCACACTGCTGGCCCAGGCGCAGGCATAAGCTGGCTGTCGGCGATGCTCTTTGAGGAGACGCCGTTCGTGCCTTGGTATTTTTGCTATTCTTAGTATAGCTAATGGCGCTTGTCGGTACTGCCCTGGCGGCAGATTTGGCTAAAGGATATCAACCTTGAGATAGTGCGCTCCGGGGATGGGGTTGTGGTAGTACGGTGGAATTTCCACAAACCCCAGTTCGGTATAGAGCGCCCGGGCCGACTCCATGTCGTCCAGCGTATCCAGCAGTACGCAGGCATAGCCCCGTTGCCGGGCAGCGTCCAGGGTAGCCTCGGCCAATTGACGCCCCAGTCCAAAGCCCCGGAAGGCCCTGCGCACATACAAGCGTTTCATTTCGCTGGCGTTGGGGTAGTCGGTGGCATCGAGCGGCCGCAGGGCGCAGCAGCCTGCGGGCTCACCATCGACCAGCGCCAGCAGCAAGGCGCCGCGGGGGTCGGCGTAGTCGCCAGGCAGCGTGGCCAGCTCGGTATCAAACTGCTGAAAACACAGGTCAACCGCGAGGTTTTCAGCGTATTCCTGGAAAAGTTCGCGCAGCACCGCCAGATGGTCTGGACTGGAGGCCGTCAACAAGGTCACGGGGGGCGTATCCACTACTCGAAGCGTTCAATGGCAGAACGCGCAGTGTAACGGCATGAACC
>JAMLIQ010000184.1 GCA_023954095.1 Burkholderiaceae bacterium
TAATTGCGACACCGTCAAAAAGTCCCGCGCATGGCTCGCAGCCCGGGGATGCAGCTATCACTTTCACGATTTCAAGCAACAGGGCGTCCCCGCCGACCTCCTGGCACGCTGGATGACACAGGCAGGCTGGGAGACGCTGCTCAATCGCAAGGGCACAACCTGGCGCAAGCTTGACGCCACCACGCAAGCGGGTATTCACGACGCGGCCAGCGCCAGCGCGCTGATGCAGGCCCAGCCCAGCATCATCAAGCGTCCCGTGGTCGAGTGGCGCAGCGGCAGCGCGGTCCATGTCACCGTCGGTTTCAGCGAAACTGCATGGCAGGAATGCCTGAAAAACCACCCTTCTGTCGGATAGTGCACATTTGCTTACGCAGGTTTACCGAGCGAGGGACCCGTCTTTGCGCTGCACCGATAAACTTTTCGCCAGTCTGGCGCGTTATGGGCAGACAAGCTGAAAGGGCTTATCCATGAAAAAACTGGTTTTGTTTTCCATCCTCCTTGGCACCGCAGGCCTGGCCGCTGCGCAGGAGCGCGGACGTGTGCTGTCGGCCACGCCCATCGTGCAGCAAGTGGCATATCCCCGCCAGGTGTGCAGCAACGAGACTGTCTACAGTGGTCAGCGCAATACGGGAGGGGGCGCCGTGTTGGGTGCCATTGCCGGCGGCGCTGCGGGCAATGCCATCGGCAAAGGCCATGGCCGCGCGGCAGCCACCGCCATTGGCGTGATCGGCGGTGCCGTGCTGGGCAACCATATCGAGGGCCAGGGCCGGCCCGAGTACGAAACAGTGCAACGCTGCGGCACCGAAACCACCTATGAAAACCGCACCGTGGGCTACAACGTGGTCTACGAATATGCGGGGCGCCAATACACCACCCAGACCGCCACCGATCCGGGCCGCTATATCGCGGTACAAGTGCAACCTGCAGGCAACACAGCCCCCTATGGCCAAAGCTATTCCACCCGGCCTGAGTACTACGAGCAGGATGGCTACGCCCAGCCTGGCGTGGTGACATCACCCTATGCTGCGCCCCAGGGCAATTCGGGCGTCACGATCATCGAGTATGGCTACGAGGATGACGGCTACCGTCGCCATCGCCCCTACCCGCCACCGCGCTACAACCCCTACACGCGCTGACACACCACAGGAGCCCCGCGCGGGGCTCTTTTTTCGCCTGCGCATGCAGTACAGGCGCCAACCAGTCGCGTGGCCTAAAATCGCTGGTTTGTCCCTGTAGCCCCTCACCCTCCATGACCACCGAAAAAATCGACGGCGTGTCCGTCACCACCCAGGCCAATGTGTACTTTGACGGCAAGTGCGTCAGCCACGGCATTACCTTTCCCGACGGGACGAAAAAATCGGTGGGCGTGGTACTGCCAGCCACGCTGACTTTCAACACCGGA
>JAMLIQ010000185.1 GCA_023954095.1 Burkholderiaceae bacterium
CCTCGACATGGATGCCTTTTTTGCGTCCGTCGAGTTGCTGCGCTACCCGCAGCTCAAGGGCCTGCCGGTGGTGATTGGCGGCGGGCGGCGCGCGGTCGATGAGCTGCTGCTGCAAAGCCCGGATGGCGCCGGTCTGCGCGAACGCCATTTCATTCCCGTGGCCGACTTTCCCCGGCTCAAGGACTATGTGGGCCGGGGCGTCATCACCACGGCCACCTATGCGGCGCGCCAGTTCGGCGTGGGCTCGGCCATGGGCATGATGAAAGCCGCCCGGCTGTGCCCCCAGGCCATCGTGCTGCCGGTGGATTTTGACGAGGTGCGCAAATATTCCCGGCTGTTCAAGAGCACCATTACCGAGATCGCGCCCGTCATGCAGGACCGGGGGGTGGACGAGGTGTACATCGATTTCACCGACGTGCCCGGCGGCCAGCGCGAAGGCGGGCGCGTGCTGGCCCGCCTCATCCAGAAGAGCATCTTTGAACGCACCGGGCTGACCTGCTCCATTGGCGTGGCGCCGAACCGGCTGCTGGCCAAGATGGCCAGCGAGTTCCACAAGCCCAACGGCATTTCCATCGTCTACGAGGCCGACCTGCAGACGCTGATCTGGCCTTTGGGTGTACGCAAGATCAACGGCATTGGCCCCAAGGCGGGTGAAAAGCTGGCGGCGCTGGGCGTGCACACCATTGGCGAGCTGGCCGCGCAGGACCCGCAGTGGCTGGTGGCGCAGTTTGGCAAATCCACCGGGGCGTGGCTGCACCGCGCGGCCTGGGGCCAGGACGACAGCCCCGTGGTGACCGAGAGCGAGCCTGTGAGCATGAGCCGCGAGACCACCTTCGAGCGCGACCTGCACGCTGTGCGCGACCGCGCCGAACTGGGCCGCATCTTCACCGACCTGTGCCAGCGCGTGGCGCAGGACCTGCAGCGCAAGGGCTACGCGGGGCGCACGATCGGCATCAAGCTGCGCTACGACGACTTCAAAGCTGCCACGCGCGACCAGACCATTGCGGAGCCCACGCAGGATGCTGCCACCATCCGCCGTGTGGCGGGGCTGTGCCTCAAGCGCGTGCCGTTGGAGCGGCGTCTGCGGCTGCTGGGCGTGCGCGTGGGGGGGCTGGTGCGACCGGGCGAGCAAACTGCCGCAAACTCCGCAGGAGCCTCCTCGTCGACGGGCCCCAGGACGGCAGATTTGTTCTAGATCAAGAAAGTGGATTGCATGATGCCCGTCAAGCTGTGCCTACAAAGCAACATCCTGCGGAATATGTGACTATGCGTTTCTTCTGCTTGCAGATAAAAAGAGTATGTACGCACAGTTCCGGTGCATTGGGAGGCCCGAGGGATACGGGGGCTGGTGCGGTTTGTTTGATATCTCCCCGCGAGTCTTGATCCATGCGCGTCAATCTG
>JAMLIQ010000186.1 GCA_023954095.1 Burkholderiaceae bacterium
TCCACCGGCGTGATCGACAGCCGGTTCCCCCGCTGCAGCACGCGCATGCCCGCCAACTCGGGGTGCTCGCGCAGTTCGGCCAGGCCGATGAGCCGGGTTTTGTGCAGCGCCTGCACGTCCAGCAGCAGCCAGCGCGGCTTGTCGGGGCTGGATTTGGGGTCGTGGTAGGGCGAAGCGGGGTCGAATTGCGTCGGGTCGGGGCGGGTGCCGGAGGCCACGCGGGCGATGCCCACGATACCGGGCTCGGGGCAGCTGGAGTGGTAGAACAGCACCCCATCGCCCACCTGCATTGCGTCGCGCATGAAGTTGCGCGCCTGGTAGTTCCGCACGCCGGTCCAGGGCACGGTGGCGTCGGGCGCGGCCAGGGCGTCGTCGATGGAGCATTCCTCGGGCTCGGATTTCATCAGCCAGTAGCGGGGGGCGCGGGTCATGGGCGCATTTTGGCAAAGAATTCGGGGTTCCGTAGCCCTCCCGGGGGAGCATTGGGTTGACGTAAAACCCGGTCTGGGCATCGATGAAAACCCCCATTCCCTCTAGGCGGCTGCCTCTAGAGGGTGTGCTGCATCGCATGCGATAGTCAAAAGATGCAAAGAAGATCCCTTTTGAAGCTGGGCCTGGTATCGGGCGCGGTGCTGGCGCTGGCGGGTGGTGCGGCAGTGCTGCTGCAGCCTGGTTTGGAGCAGGGCCGCTTGAGCGCATCGGCCCGTGTGTTGTTCGCCAGCCTGGGCCGTGCCATCCTGCAGGGCACGCTGCCGGCCGATGCGCAGGCGCGCAGCCGCGCGCTGGAAGCCATGGTCGAGCGCATCGACACACTGGTTGTGAATCTGCCCGTGCCGGTGCAGGCCGAGCTGTCGCAGCTTCTGGGTTTGCTGTGCACGGCGCCGGGGCGTCTGGGGCTGGCGGGCCTGGGGCCTGACTGGGCCGATGCTACGGAGACACAGGTCCGGGCGGCCCTGGAAAGCATGCGCTTTTCCAGCCTGGCCTTGCGTCAGCAGGCCTACCAGGCGCTGCACGAAATCGTGGGCGGTGCCTATTTGTCCGATGAGAGTGCCTGGGCCGTTGTGGGCTATCCAGGTCCTCTCGCTCTTTGAACGTCACATCCCATGAGCAATTTTCCTGATCCCATTCGCGAGGGCTTGCAGCGCGGCTGGAAAGTCCTGGGCGGTGCGCACGGCCCGCTGCCTGAAAAAATCACTTGCGACGTCGCCATTGTGGGTTCCGGGGCGGGAGCCGGCATTACCGCCGAACTGCTGACCCGCGCAGGCCTCCAGGTCGTCATCGTGGAAGAAGGGCCGCTCAGGAGCAGCAGCGATTTCCGGCAGCGTGAATCCGAGGCCTATCCTGCGCTGTACCAGGAAAGCGGGAGCCGCAAGACCGAGGACAAGGGCGTCTC
>JAMLIQ010000187.1 GCA_023954095.1 Burkholderiaceae bacterium
GGCGGTGCTGGCATGCGGCTGCAGGAGCCCGCTGTCGAGTTCCAGCCATTCGCCGGAGATCGGGTGGGGCAGTGCGAGCTGCCAGGCATGCAGCCACAGGCGCTGTTGGCCCAGTTGGGTGGCCCACCAGCGATTCAACGGCCCCTTGCCGTGCGTGGCGTCACCGATGATGGGGTGGGCCAGGTGTTTGAGGTGGCGGCGGATCTGGTGGCGCCGCCCGGTCAGCGGAGCAGCGCACACCAGCGAAGCCCGCGTGCTGGCAAAGCGGGGGTCGCTGGACGCGGACAGTTCCAGGCGGGCCATGCAGTGCAGCCGGGTCTGCGCGGGTTGTGCGGGGGCGTCTGGAGGGGCATCGTCGGGCCGCAGGGCATGGTCGACCACGGCACTGTCGGGAAACCAGCCGCGCACCAGGGCCAGGTAGCGTTTGCGCACGGTATGGTGCTCGAAAGCCTGCGACAGCGCGCGCGCCGCCGCAGGGTGCAGGCCCATCACCAGCACGCCGCAGGTGCCCTTGTCGAGCCGGTGCACGGGGTATACGTGCTGACCCAGCTGGTCGCGCAGCGTCTGCATCACAAAACGGGTTTCCCCGGCGTCCAGGCCGGTGCGGTGTACCAGCCAGCCTGCAGGTTTGTACACCGCCACCATAGCGTCGTCGCGCCAAAGAATGTGCAGCAAAGGCATCAGTGCGCCTGCGCTGCCTCTTTGGCCCGCATCTTGGCCGCAATGTAGTCGCCGTGGGTGACATGCAATAGCCCGGCCACCTTGCTGATGGTGTGGTGCTCGTGCGCGTCCAGGTGGTCATCGGCATAGGCTACCTGCCACAGGGCTTCGACCAGGTCGATCTTCTGGGCCTGGGTGAAGTGGTCGTTGAGCATGCCGGTGAAGCGCTGGTAATCGTAGGCCGTGTGCGCTGTGGTGGTGGCCAGCTCCACCAGCCGGGTCAATGCGTCTGGCGCCAGGACAAAGGTGCGCTGCAATGCGGCCAGCAAGGCCTGCTGCTCGGCGGCGGTGGTCGTGGCGTCGGCGCGCGCCACTTCCACCAGCAGCACTGCGGCCGCCAGTTGCACGGCCTGTGCAGGGTCGGCACGGTCAGGAGCGGGCAGTGCAAAGTGGTCGAAAAGGTCTTTCAGGGCTTGGATCATGGTGGTGTGTGGTTCATGGGCGAGGGCGTGCCCGTGTGCAATGGCTTCCGGCGCGCGACAATCCTGCACCATGAAGACCATTCTCCCCCTGCAATTGCTGGTGAAACCCAGCAAGAATGAT
>JAMLIQ010000188.1 GCA_023954095.1 Burkholderiaceae bacterium
GTCTCGCCCATCACCGAGGCCGGCTGGACGCGCCAGCACGATGAGGGCCGCAAGGCCGTCGAGGCCGCGCTGGGCAGCCAGGTCAAGACCACCTTCGTCGAGAACGTGCCCGAGGGGCCGGATGCCGAGCGCGTGATCCGCGACCTGGCCGCCACGGGCCACAAGATCATCTTCACGCCCAGCTTCGGCTACATGGAGCCCACGCTCAAGGTGGCGCAGGACTTCCCCGATGTGAAGTTCGAGTCCATCACCGGCTACAAGCAGGCGGCCAACGTGGCCACGGCCAATGCGCGCTACTACGAGGGCCGCTACCTCGCGGGCATCGCGGCGGGCCGCATGAGCAAGACCGGCGTGGCCGGCTACGTGGCGGGCTTCCCCATCCCCGAGGTGCTGCAGGGCATCAACGCCTTCACGCTGGGCATGCGCTCGGTGAAACCGAAGGCGCAGGTGAAAGTGGTGTGGCTCAACGTCTGGTTCGACCCGCCCAAGGAGCGCGACGGCGCCATGGCGCTGTTCAACCAGGACGCCGATGTGGTCGCCTTCCACACCGGCTCCACGGCGGTGATGGCGGCGGCGCAGGAGCGCGGCAAGCTGGCCGTGGCCTACCACTCCGACATGCGCCGCGTGGGGCCGGACGCGCAGATCGTGGCGGTCACGCACCAGTGGGGCGACTACTACACGGCCCGCGTGCGCGCCGTGCAGAACGGTACCTGGAAGAGTGGCAACGTCTGGGGCGGCGTGAAGGAGGGCATGATCCGCGTGGGCGATTTCGGCAGCAAGGTGCCGCAGGCCGTGCAGCAGGAGGTGCTGGCGCGCCAGAAGGACATCGCCGCGGGCAAGCTGCACCCCTTCCAGGCCGCCCAGGCCGCCGTGCGCGACAACGAGGGGCACGAGGTGATCGCCAAGGGGCAGACGCTCAGCGATGCCCAGATCCTCGGCATGAACTGGCTGGTCGAGGGCGTGCAGGGCAAGATCACGCGCTGACCCTGTTGCGGGTGGGTTTTACCGGACTGGCGACACGGCACCCGCAGGCATAGAATCCACGGCTGCGCTACAGCGCAAAGAGGGGGATGCGGCGCCAACACCCCGGCGTTGCATCCCAATCCCATAACGCAAGCGCGCGACACAATCGCGTGCGGAGACCGTGGATGACATCGCACACAGCCCTGCGGCTGCATGTGCCGGAGCCTACTGGGCGCCCGGGCTGCAAGACCGACTTCTCCTATCTCAGCGTCTCGCCGGCCGGCGC
>JAMLIQ010000189.1 GCA_023954095.1 Burkholderiaceae bacterium
ATGCCTACGCACGACCTCCGCAGCTTTCTTGCCCAGCTTGAACACACCGGCGACCTGCGCCGCATTGCCGAGCCCGTCTCGCCCCACCTGGAGATGACGGCGCTGGCAGACCGCGTGCTGCGCGCTGGTGGCCCAGCGCTGCTGTTTGAAAACCCCACAGGCCACACCATGCCCGTACTGGCCAACCTGTTCGGCACGCCCGAGCGCGTGGCCCGCGCCATGGGGGTGGACAGCATTGCCGGGCTGCGCCCCTTTGGCGAACTGCTGGCCTCGCTCAAGGAGCCCGAGGCACCCAAGGGCTTCAAGGAAATGGTGGGCATGGGCAGCCTGCTCAAAACGCTGTGGAACATGGCGCCCAAGGAGCGCAGCAGCCCACCCTGCCAGGAACTGGTGTGGGAAGGGCAGGACGTGGACCTGGCGCGCCTGCCCATCCAGCACTGCTGGCCGGGCGATGTGGCGCCGCTCGTCACCTGGGGGCTGGTGATCACACGCGGGCCGCACAAGACGCGGCAGAACCTGGGCATCTACCGCCAGCAGGTGCTGGGCCGCAACCAGCTCATCATGCGCTGGCTGGCACACCGCGGCGGGGCGCTCGATTTTGCCGAGCACTGCCGCCTGCACCCCGGCGAGCCTTACCCGGTGGCCGTCGCCATTGGCGCCGACCCGGCGACCATCCTGGGCGCCGTGACGCCCGTGCCCGACAGCTTGTCCGAATACCAGTTTGCCGGCCTGCTGCGCGGTGCGCGCACCGAGGTGGCGCCCGCGCTGGGCGTACCGCTCTCCGTCCCGGCACACGCCGAAATCGTGCTCGAAGGCCATATCTACGCCGATGCCGCACACCCCAGCGGCTGGCAGCACGCGCTCGAAGGGCCGTACGGCGACCACACCGGCTACTACAACGAATGCGCCGAGTTCCCGGTGTTCACGGTGGACCGTATCACGCTGCGCAAGGATGCGATCTACCACTCCACCTACACCGGCAAACCGCCCGATGAACCGGCTGTGCTGGGCGTGGCGCTCAACGAGCTGTTCATTCCGCTGCTGCAACGCCAGTTTCCGGAGATCATCGACTTCTATCTGCCGCCCGAGGGCTGCAGCTATCGCATGGCGCTGGTGCGCATCAAGAAAGCCTACCCCGGCCACGCGCGGCGCGTGATGATGGGTGTGTGGAGCCATCTGCGCCAGTTCATGTACACCAAGTTCATCGTGGTGGTGGACGACGATGTGGACGT
>JAMLIQ010000019.1 GCA_023954095.1 Burkholderiaceae bacterium
TTTGCGCTGGTTGGGGCAAACCGTTGTTGTGCGGCAAGGTGTGTGAGTGATTTGCGCTGCATGGTTGATGCAATTGCGGTGCTCGGGCCGATAATCGGCGCACCAAGCTTTGGGGAGACTCTCCATGACGTCATTGACGACTGCAAGCGGTAGCGCATTTGGCACTGCCAACCCCCATGCGCTGGCCACGATTCTGGAAGCTGGCGAAACCCGCCGCATCATCTCGGCCACCGATATCTACGACATTTCCGGCGTGAAGCTGTGGGCGGGCAACCAGCCTGTGTCTGCTGCGTTGCAGCGCAGGTTGTTGGACCGCGAATTGCGCCAGCCGCTGGAGACAAGCCTGATTGCCGAGGACGGTGTGTCGGTGGCGGGCTTGGTGCAGGCCGTGCAGGAGGTGCTGCAGAGTTCGTCGCCGCTGGTGCCTGTGTTGCAGCCCCATGCCTCGCGTTTGCTTGCCTTGGTAGGGGGGCTCACGCTGCACCCCGTGGCCCAGTTGCTGCTGACGGCGGCCCAAACGGCACGGCCTGCGCATTACGCGCACGCCGTGGCGGCCATGGCACTCAACGGGGCGTTGATGGCGGCGGATGGCGGGGACGACGCGGCTGTGCGTTTGGCCTTGATGAGCGGCTTGTTGCACGATGTGGGGGAGATGTACATCGATCCGCTGCATGGTGAGGCCGAAGCGGACCGCGATCTGGACTTTGCGAGCTACCAGCAATTGGTCGTGCACCCCCATGTGGGCTATTTGTTGGTGGCGCAGCTCACCAGCTACCCGGCTGAGGTGGCGCGGGCGATTGCCGAACACCATGAGCGCCTGGACCAGTCCGGATATCCCAACGCCCTGGGGGGCGGGAAGATGTCGCCACAGGGGCGTTTGCTGGCGGTGACCGAGGCCACGCTCAATGCGTTGCGCAGTCCGTACAGCCACCTGCTGCATGCGAGCGTTGCGTTGCGTGCGGTGCCTGGCGAGTTCGATTTGCATTGGGTGGGCAAGATCACCCAGGCGGCGGGCGCTCAGCCGCCGCTGTCTGCCGTGCTGCAGGCCAGCGAGATTGAGCAGCGTCTGGCCGCTTTGGGTGACGTGCTGGCGGGCGCAGAGCAGCGTGTGCTGGCACTGGCCCAAGTGGCCCAGTTGCCCGCCCTGCAGACCGCGCTGGCCTTGGCGCAGTTCTTGTTGGGCCGCTTGCGCATGGGCTGGAATGAAAGTGGCCTGTGGAACCCTGCGGCCCTGCTCAGTGCAGATGCTGCCGAGGTGGAGGCGCTGGAGGATGAGCTGTACTTCCGTCTGCGTGGTGTGCAGCGTGCAACCTTGCTGCGCGCAGGCCAGTTGCCTGAGCCCGAGGCGGGGCAGCTGCTGGCGCTGTGTGATTCCCTGGCGATGGGGGCGTGATACGGGCCTTGGTATGAGCGGCGGACACAGTGCAGGCGCATAACCCGCCCCGTTGGCCACACGGGCAACCTGAGGCGGAAATGAAAAAGCCCCGTGCTATCGTGTATGTAGCTACGGGGCCAGTGCCTATAAGGCTTGTAAGTGGTGGGTCCTGAGTGACTCGAACACTCGACCTACGGATTAAGAGTCGCTTGCAAAACAAGCCTCCACAACACTCAGCAACAAATAGCGCCAACGAAATCAACAGTTTAGCGAAAATTGATTGTTGTGCATAGTTGTTGTTGATGGCCATTTTTTGCGGGTTAGTGTCCCACCAGTGTCCCATGGGACACTGGCCGTAACGGTTCAAGTCGCCGTCACACGCACCTCCTGCCTGGCCTTCCCCCGGTACGGGCTCAGGTCCAGCCCTTGCAGCTGCGGCACCTTCTTGTAGTCCACATTGCCTTGCTTCCAGTAGCGCGTCACGCTGACGCCTGCGCCGTGCTCTCTGGGGTGCTGCGCCAGTGCGATCAAATTCTGGCGAGCGGCTTCCAGGCGTTCGGCCAGGGCATCGGCCTCCTGCTTGGCCAGGGTGTATGCCGCAGCGGCGGCGGTCCAGGCGGGGTCATGGCGCACGACGGTGTCGGCTTCGGTGAGGGGTGGCGGGGTGTCTCCTGTGAGGTACTGCTGGAAATCGTCCCAGCCCGCCTGTATCCGTTCCATGGCCGTGGTATCGGGCTCTATGGCATGCAGGATGCCCTGGTGGCCATCGAACACCCACAGATGGGCCAGGGCGGCGCCTGACACCATGAGCTGGTGCTGCACCTGGATGCCGTAGTGCGTGGGCACCTGCCCGGATTGCACGTCCTGCCACAGGTCGGAACGGGTGCCGCGCAGCGGGCATTTGATCTCCAGCACCAGGTCGCCTTCGAGCGTCATGCCGTCCAGGCTGGCGCTGTAGCCTCCGGCCTCCAGCACCAGCGGTTGCATGACCAGCCCGGTCTGCTCTTCGTAGGCAGCACGGGCCAGTGGTTCCAGGTCGGTACCGCGCTGCATGGCATGGGTGACGCGGGTCTCGGTGCGCCCGGTCTTGACCAGCCACAGCTGGTAGGGCGTCATCCAGGGGCTCAGCCCCAGGACGGCCGCCGACTCCGAGGCATTGCGCCGGGATTGGCGGTAGGCATGCCATTCGGGGCTGCCCTGAGCGAGCTGGACGATGGTGGCCTGCGGGGCCAGTGCGGGGTGCATGGTCGTGTTCATGAAAATCTCCGTTCGCTGAAACAAAAAGGCCCTGCCGGGAATGCCGACAGGGCCTTGGGGGGATGGTGGGCACCAGCGTGCTGCAGGTGCAGAGGCGTGATGACGGCGCCGTCAGGCAGCTTGCCGGCGCTTCTCCAGGCTGCGGATGACGCGCAGGAAATCGTTGGCGGCGATGTCCCCGAGTTCGGCCACGCCGAAGTACGACAGCAACCGGTCGAGCGACACGCCCACCTCGATGGCCAGCTTGTGGATCTGGGCCTGCTGGGTCTTGTTGATGCGCTCGCGGCCATCGTTGCGCCGCACCGGAGGGCGGTTGCTCGCCAGGCTGGGCCGCTCCTTCTGGGGCGGTGGGTGCATGGGGTCGTTGGCGGCCTCCGTACCCACGGGCTGGGGCAGGTCTTCGCCCGCGTAGATGTAGAGCCCCAGGCCATGCAGGGCAATCGCCTTGACCAGACAGCGCTGCAGGCTGGTGTTGATGTCAAAGGCCGAAGGCGCCAGCAAGGGGCGGTTGCGGCCATCGAGCACCGGGTGGATCTGGCTCAGCGTCACGCCCTTGACCGTGACGGCCACTTCGACGAACACCCCGGCCTCGGTGGCCAGGTAGGGCAGACCATCAAAGCGGCGCACCTCCCAGGTGGCGGTGGGATCGGCCAAGCGCAGCTGGGCGACGGCATAGGGCCAGCTCAGGTAGCTGAAGCCCCCTTTCTTCTCGACACGCTCATTGACGTTGATGGCGTTCAGGCGCGCAAAGTAGTTGTCGGTATCGGTGGGATGGGACATGGTGAACCTCCAGGGTTGAGAAACAAGAACGCCCGGTGCGCAGAGATGCGGTCGGGCGAGGGGGATAGAACGGGTAGGCTGGTGCTGGCTACACCAGGCCCCGTTCCGCGAAGCTGACGATGCCGCCACGGGTGACAATGAAGTGGTCCAGCACGCGCACATCCACCAGCGCCAGCGCAGACGTCAGGGTTCGTGTCAGCGCCTGGTCGGCACGGGAAGGCTCGGCCACGCCACTGGGGTGGTTGTGGCACAGGATCACGCTGGCGGCGTTGCGTGCAAGGGCTTCGACCAGCACCTCGCGGGGATAGACCGAGGTCTGGGTGAGCGTGCCCCGGAACAGCTCCAGGGTCTCGATGACGCGGTTCTGGGCATCGAGGAACACGACGGCGAACACCTCGTGCGGCCGGTCGGCCAGCAGAAGGCGCAGGTAGTCGCGCACTGCATCGGGTGAAGCCAGCGCGTCCGACTCTCGGGCTTCGCACTCCAGAAGCTCCAGGGCCTGCTGCACCACGAGGGCGCGGGTGTAGAGCGTGGCCGGGTTCATGCTGCGTCCTCCGCTTGGGAAGCGGCCACGGGGGTGGCCAGCTCGGGCATGAGAAAGTCCACTGCCTTCTGGGCCAGGGATGCGGCGCTGAACACCAGACGCTTGTCGTTGCGCAGCGCTTCCAGCCAGGATGCGATGTAGCTGGCATGGTGCAACTGCCCCTGCAGGCCGCAGTGGCTGGACAGGAAGGCAGACCCCATCTCGGCCACCAGTTCCTCGAAGGCATAGGCCTCGATGTGCTGGCGGTTGGCCAGGGTGCGGCCGCAGCGGCTCGGATGCCCGGTCCAGTGCGTCAGCTCGTGCAGGGCAGTGCTGTAGTACCCCTGGAAGTCGGCGAACACCTCCACTGGCGGCATCTGGATCAGATCCAGGCTGGGGCTGTAAAACGCCCGGCTGCCGCCGTGCTGAATCGTGGCGCCCGAGCGTGCCAGCAGCGCCTCGGCGGCATCGTTGGCAGCGCCCTCGGGTTGCGGGGCGGGCAGCAAGGTCAGGTGCGCGGGCAGGCCCTCGACCTGGGCCGCGTTGAACACGGTGAACGAACGCAGCAGCGGGATGACCTTGCGCGCAGGCTCGTCATTGGCCGCCTGAAAGCGACTGTCCTGCGCGTTGTCTCGCTCCAGCAGCTTGAAGAACACGATGCGCGTGCCGGACTCGCCACGGCGCACATGGGCACCCACGCTGTGCGCCTGTTGGAAAGTTAGCCAGCGGTTGGTGGGGTAGCGCCCTGCTATCTGGCGCAGGTTGAGCAGCAGCACATTGATGCCCCGGTAGTGGCGCCCGGTGGTCAGATTGGCGGGCAGCAGGCTGCCATGCTGCCGGTTCCAGGGGCAGGCCCAGGGCGTGGTGCCCGCTTCGAGCGCGGCAATGATCTGGTTCGTGACCTCGGCGTAGAGATCGACGGTGATGGCAGTGTTGGAACGGGTGAATTGGGTCATGGTGGACTCCAGAAATGAAAAAGCCCCGGCGGTGAACCACACGGGGCAGGGGTTGGGGTAAAGGTAGGCAAGGGACGATCAGACCGCCTTGCGCATGCGCTCGGCCATGGACTGCCAGGACTTGCGCCCGAAATTCATGACCTCTTCACCGACCTGGGCGCCAGTGTTCGGGGTGGACTTCGTGAGCGAGGCCAGTGCCTTGCAGGCGGCATCGAGCTTGCGGTCGGACAGCACCAACTGCACGGCTGGGTGGACCAGGTACTGGCTCAGCGCCAGCGCCAGCAAGGTGCCCACCAGCCACAGCAGAAAGCTGAGGAACAGGCCCAGCGCTGCGACTTCAACGATCCAGGCGCAGGCGATGGCCAAGCCCACGCCAACGGCGATGTCACCGCAGAGCGCGGCAACAGTACGAATCAGGGTATTGCGACGTGAAGACATGGGAAACCTCGACAAAGGATTGAACAGGGGATGCAGCGAGACGCGAAACCGCAGGGTGTTCCACAGACTCGGTTGGCGGTAGCGCCGAAAGTGGCGCGCAGGGCGACGGCGCGCCATGGTCAGACATCCAGGCGGATGTACCCGGGGTGGTAGTGGTTGCCTTCGATGTAGCCAAAGGCCTTCTTGGCCAGCGAGGTACCCACGCTGGTCAGCAGCCCGGCAAAGGTGGCCGCCATGACACCAGAAAAGGTGCCCCAGTGGATGGCCAAGGTCAGGATCGTGACGGCGACATCGATGGCCATGTCGTATCGCAGAAGCCGCAGCATGGTGCGGCGCTTGAGCTTGATGAAGATGAAGACAAGGCCAAGGAAGATGGCCAGACCGGTTTCGAACATGAGCTACTCCTTGAAGCGTGGTTGAGACAAGCCCTTGCAGCGAACATGCTGCAAAGACAGGGGCAGACGCACGACTCAGGCCCTGACGCAGGAAGGGACTGAGAAATGGTCACGCAACGCCGATAGCCCGGCGGCTCGCCGCCGGGGGATTCAAAGGGGGGAGCGAAACAAAAAGGAGTCCCGTGCCACAGGGGGGGAAGGGACTCCTTATTGGGAAGGGGGAAGCGAAATCCGAAGTGGCCCCGGCCAAACTATCAAGCCGGGGTAGAGGGTCCACGGGGGCGTTTGTGAAGGTGCTCTGCAGGAGTCTCAAAAATTTTTCTGAAAAATTCTGCAGGCTGAATCTGTAGTCGTGAATGAGTTGGCTTGTACGGATTGGGTTGACCGACCCACGCTGCTCTGACAGAGTGTGAGCAAACCGAGAGGGCACGGAACATGTCAGACCGTTCGAATTCCCGGACGCGCAACGCCACCGACGCGGTCAAGCGCGGAGCAGAGGTCGCCGCCAACGGCATCTATCAGGCGACAGACTTTGTGGTGTGCAACGATGGCCGGATCGCAGATGGTGCACAGGCGGTCACGGGTGTTGTCGGATCAGGCCTTGATAAGGTTGGCAAAGGTTTGGCATCAGCCAGTCAACAGGCGGGCCAGGCGCTGCATGGCAATGCCAATCGTGCTGCCGAACGCGTGCGCGATTCCATCGCCGGATCTGAATCGGCTGGATCAGTGCGCAAGGCTGCGGGTGCCCTGGGGTGGATAGCGACGAAGACGCTGGTCCATGCCGCTGGCTTGGCTGCCCGCGCCACAGCTGCGAGTGGCAAAGCCGTTGCTGCCACCGGGCGACTGGCAGAGAGATCTGCCCCGGCGGTCGGGGGCACAGCCGCTGGTCTGGTGCGAGGCGCTGCAAGCATGGCTTCGAACGCGGTGGATTCGGTCGCATTGCCAGCCTCACGCATCGAAGAAATGCGTGGACGGTTGCGCACGCTGGGCCAGATGGAGATGGCGCGATCGGAGCAGCGGATGCAGGCCATCGAGTTGGCCCAACGTCGTCGGCGTAAAGACGAACTTCTGGACCTGCTGGTGGTGGGGGGCGTCACCTTGTCGCAGGTGCTGCGCGATCCGGCCAGCGTGCCAGAGAATGTACAGCAGGCATTTGCATTGGCCTACCCCGGATTGGCCCAGACGGAGATCTTCTCGGACGCGGTGGCGCGCATGTCCAGCGATGAGCTGGTGGGCTTGGTGTCCGGTGTCAAGGGAAAGCTGTTTGAGCTGGAGCTGGTGGACCACCTCAACAGCGGCGGCTTGCCCGATGGCTACCACGCTGAAATTGCTGGCTCTGCTACCCAGCCGGGCTGGGACATTCGGGTGCTGGACGAGCATGGACAGGTCAGCGAGCTGTTGCAGGCCAAAGCCACTGAGTCGGCCCAATACGTGCAGGAAGCCCTGCAGCGCTACCCCGATATTGACGTCACTACGACCACCGAGGTACATGCCCAGTTAACAGCCCTGGGCCTGGCCGAAAACGTGCATGGCAGCGGTATCAGCGAGGCAGCGCTACAGGCCAAAGTGGAAGCGGCAGCAGCCCACAGCGATGCGGCTTTCGATGCTAGCGATTTAGTTCCTTCCAGCATCGGGCTGGCCGTGATTGCCCTGTCGGTCTTCATGAAGAAGGACGCCTCGCTGCGAGAGAAGGGGGAGCACTTTGGTCAGCGCTCAGCCAAGGCGGGTGTCTCTGCGGGGGTGGGCAAGGCGGCATTGGTGGCCACGCAGGCTTGGTGGATTGCTCTTCTCGGCGGTGTGGCCACAAGTTGGCTTGCCGCTCGGGGGCAGGGGAAGCGGGAGCAATACGAGGCGCTCAAGAAGGCCTTGGAGGTGATGCAGGAGCGTCAAACCGTGTTGCCTGCACCGAAGCTGCAACTAGGCTTCAAAAATTAGTTCCCATTCCTGTTCTGCAACTTCGTAAGTTGATCGGCTCGTAACCACCTATTGGGTGTTCTCCAGGCAACGAACCATTGCCTGCTCGTTAGGATTTTGCAGGCAGTTTTCAACGGGGTGCTTTTTAGTTGGAGTGGTTTTTTTAACGGTTCCTTGTGTATTCACAGACTGCCGTTTGCTGTTCGTCTTTTGGGTGCTTTGGGGCTTCACTGCAGCACGCGCAGGCTGTACAACGGCCTGTTGCGGCTGAGGTTGTGTCGCAGCGCTGGGGGGGGCGTGTCGCGGTACGGATGGTTCCCAGAACTTCCACAAAAGGAAACCACCGATGGCAACGATACCAACGGCTCCCTGGAGAAAATCGGCGATTGCTTTGTCTCGTTTCGCAGCAGCCTCTGCAGCCTTGATACGTTCAAGGTGTGCTTTTTCTTGGGCGGCAGCGATTTCTTGCGGCGTGCGGTAAATCGGCGTTTTCGTAATGTTCCACGAGATGTAGACGGCGATACCAACGCACAAAAGATCGACCCCCAGGTATGCAGCGTTGCCTGTCAGTGCTCCCAGTGCCGCCGCAACGAGCGCCGCAACTACAACAGCGCCTTTGTTACGGGTTTTTTCTGCAACCACAACAACGCCAACGGCAGGAAGCGCTGCAATAAGAAAAACTATGAGTGACATCCAGCCTCTCCTCTCCCGCTTGGTCTTTCAGCGCATGCTGTTCGGCGGTGCTAAAGCACCCCGCGCCCTCAACGCCTCATACAACTGCCCCGGCCCCAGCAAGACAGCCTTGAGCCCGGACCGCACCCGCTCGCTGTCCAGCGCCTGTTTGCTCATCGAGGTGTAGGCATCAAAGGCGTCAATGATGGCATCGGTCAGTGCGCTGTCCAGGTCGGGGGAGTTGTCGAACTGGCCCTTGCTGTTGTTGCTGGCCTGCTGCACCAGGATGTCGGACTCCAGCAGCTTGCCCTTGACGTGGTTCACATACACCAGCCGGTCGTCGTCGCTCAGCTCACCGTCGAACAGGTCGTTCACCTTGGCCACGATCTCTGACAGCAGCACCTTCTGTTTGTCCTGCACCGCGCCGCCGCCAGTGTCAGTCAATGGCCGCAGTTTGTAATCGCCGTCGGTGTCGTGCAGCGCCAGGCTGCGCGGGCCTTGTTCTTTGAGCCGGTGGTGGGTCAGCACCACCTTCGACAGGTCCACGCCCTCGCGCTCGCGGCCAAAATCCAGCAGAGGCAGCAGGCGCTTGAAGAACAGGGCACGCTTTTCGATGGCGGTGTTGCCGTAGTCGAACACTTGCCCCAGGAAGGCGTACACGCGCACGAAGGTGCCCAGGTCGCGCTTGAACAGGGTGAGGGCCGCCAGTTCGTCCTTGGCGGCCTGCGCTGCGGGGCCGTCTGGGATGGCGCTGGCCTCTGCGTCCTGCAGGTTCTGCCGCGCCGCCATGTAGCGCTTGAGCAGCCGGTCGGCCACGGGCTCGATGGCGGCCACCAGCAGGGCCTGCGTGGCCTTGGGGTTCAGCTCGGCCTGCACCACGCGCTCCACTTCAAAGTCGTCGTAATGGCCTGATGCATCGAGCTTGGCGCGCAGGTCGTACACCAGGTGGGGGTCGGTCACCCCGGCCAGTTCGGCGGTTTCGTAATAGGTCTTGAACGCTGCCAGCACGTCATCGGGCTCGTTCACAAAGTCAAGGATGTACGTGGTGTCCTTCACGCCAAACGGCCCGCTGTAGGCACGGTTCAGGCGGCTCAACGTCTGCACTGCCTGAATGCCGCCCAGGCGCTTGTCCACGTACATGCCGCACAAGAGCGGCTGGTCAAACCCGGTCTGGAACTTGTTGGCCACCAGCAGGATTTGGTATTCGTCGGTGGCAAACGCCTCGCGCATGTCCCGGCCTTTGAGGTGGGGGTTCAGTGCCGTGTTGTTCTCCGTCACCGGGTCGGGCAGGCTCTGCGGGTCGTTCACCTCGCCCGAGAAAGCCACCAGTGCGCCCAGCTTGTAGCCGTTGTCCTGGATGTAGCTTTGCATGGCCAGCTGCCAGCGCACCGCCTCCTGGCGGCTGCCCACCACCACCATGGCCTTGGCGTGGCCGTCCAGCAGGGGCTGCACGTTCTCGCGGAAGTGCTCCACCACCACGGCCACCTTCTGGCTGATGTTGTAGGGGTGCAGGCGCACCCAGCGCATCAGGCCCTTCATGGCCTCACTGCGCTCGACCTGCTTTTCGTCCCACTCCTTGCCCTCGTTCGCCAGCTTGAAGGCCAGCTTGTAGGGCGTGTAGTTCTTCAGCACATCGAGGATGAAGCCCTCCTCGATGGCCTGGCGCATGGAATAGATGTGGAACGGCGCGGGCAGGTTGCCCGGCCCGGCGGGCTGCTCGGGGTTGGGGCGGCGGCCAAACAGCTCCAGCGTCTTGGCTTTTGGCGTGGCGGTGAACGCAACGTAGGTGATGCCCTTGTCGTTGGCCCGGGCCGCCATCTGCACTGCAAGCAGGTCTTCCGTGCCCACCTCGCCACCGTCTGCCAGGTCTTTGAGCTCTTCGGCGCTCAGCAACTGCTTGAGCTTGGATGCGGCCTCGCCCGTCTGGCTGCTGTGTGCCTCGTCGGCAATCACGGCAAAGCGCTTGCTTTGCGTAGCTGCCAGCTCCTGCACGGCTTTCAAGGCGAAGGGGAAGGTCTGGATGGTGCAGACCACGATCTTCTTGCCACCGCCCAGCGCCTCGGCCAGCTCACCGCTCTTGCTGCCGCCTTCGCCTTTGATGGTGGCCACCACGCCCTTGGTGCGCTCAAAGTCGAAGATGGCCTCTTGCAGTTGCGCATCGAGCACATTGCGGTCGCTCACCACCAGCACGCTGTCGAACAGCTTGTGGTTCTGCGCATCGTGCAGGTCGGCCAGAAAGTGCGCCGTCCAGGCAATCGAATTGGTCTTTCCGCTGCCCGCGCTGTGTTGAATCAGGTACTTGTGCCCGGCGCCCTCGGCCAGCACGGCTGCCTGCAGCTTGCGCGTGGCGTCGAGCTGGTGGTAGCGCGGGAAGATGAAGCCGGTCACCTGCTTCTTGCTGTCGCGCTGGGTGACGAGGTAGCGGCCAATGATCTCCAGCCAGCTGTCGCGCTGCCACACCTGCTCCCACAGGTAGGCGGTGCGGTGACCTGCCGGGTTGGGCGGGTTGCCCGCGCCGCCGTGGTCGCCCTGGTTGAAGGGCAGAAAGCGCGTGGCGGGGCCTTGCAGGCGCGTGGCCATCATCACCGTGCGGTTGCTCACGGCAAAGTGGACCAGCGCACCACGCGGAAAGTCCAGCAATGGCTCGGCAAACGGCCGGCCCTTGGGCTTGGGGATGCGGTCAAAGCGGTACTGGTCCACCGCCGCGTTCATGTCTTGCGTGAAGTCGGTTTTCAGCTCGGCCGTGGCCACCGGAATGCCGTTCAAGAACAGCACCAGGTCGATGATGTCGTCGTGCCCGGTACGGCACTGGCGCACCACGCGCAGCCGGTTGGCGGCGTAACGTGCCTGCAAGTCCGGGTTCATGGCCAGCGCGGGCTTGAACTGTGCGAGTTTCAGCGGGCTCTTGAGCCCCAGCAGGTCGATGCCCACACGCAGTACCTCCAGCGTGCCCCGGTCGTCCAGCGCCTTGCGCAGGCGGTCCAGCAGCATGGCTTCGGCAGCGGCGCCGTGGTTCTTGACCAGCGCGTCCCAGGCTTGCGGCTGAGTCTGCTGCACCCAGGCCAGCAGGTCGGCGGGGTACAGGGCGCGGGGCGTGTCGTAGCCGCTGGCGTCGCCCTCGGTGCCGGGTGCGCCGTAGAGCCAGCCCTGCGCTGCCAGGTGGTTGCAGATGTCGGTCTCGAACGCGATTTCGTTGTGCAGGGCCATGGCAATTTTTAATAAAACAGGGCTCTAGCGCTTGCTATATAAGCGCAAGCAGCTATGAAATTGATAGTTAAACGCCGTGCAAAGGCTCACACCAGCCCCCATTCAGGGTGCTGGGCCTGCAGCCAGCGCAGCGTGTGGCCCAGCAGCTTGGCCATGGCCGGCGGGTCAGGCGGCTGCGCCTGCAGGCGGCCAATGGCCTGCAAGTTGCTCAAGCTCATGGTCGTCTCCCTGAATCCACAGTTTGGGTTTGCGCAACACGTCGCGCACAAAGGCATCGCCCGCCCGGGCCTTGTCGGCCAGCTCCTGCGGCGCCCAGACCGCCGGGTTCACCTCGCGCCCCAGCTGCTCGTGCAGCGGGTACAGCGCCTGCACCACCGCCACAAAATCCACACTGCCCACCAGCAGCACATCCACATCGCTGTGCTGGGTGGCGGTGCCGCTGGCCAGCGAACCATACACAAACGCCAGCGCAATCTGCCCCGCCAGCGGCTCCAGCGCGGTGCGCAGCGCGGGCACCACGCCATGCGTCTTGCGGAACATGGCAGAGAGCTCAGGGAACAGCGGGTGCTGCATGTTGGCGCTGTAGCGTGCCTGGTTGCCCTGGTCGCTGCGCACCAGCAGCCCCGCCTGGGCCAGCTTGCCCAGCTCGCGCCCCAGCGTGCCCGCATGGCTGCCCGTCAGCCGCGCCAGCTCGCGCAGGTGCAGGCTGTGGCCCGGCTGCAGCAGCAGCGCCGCCAGCACCTGCTGGCGCTGGGCGGGGAACAGCAGGTTCATGGCGTCCTGTGTGTTGCTCATAAGGCGACGATTGTTGCCTTTAAGGCTTCATGGGGCAAGGGGAGTGGGTGGATTTGAAGCAAAATTAGCCTCAAACGCTTGCTGGATAAGCGCTAGCAGCTACTGAATCAGGAGCGTTGGCGCCGCCAGCCAGCCCGCGCACGTCGATCTGGCCGGTGACGGCGGCGGAGATCAGGGCGGTACGGCGTTCTTGCAGGAGGGTGATGGCGGTGCGGGCTTGAACCATGAGGGTGTCGAGTTTGCCGGTTTCGCGGTCGAGGAAGGTGGCTATGGCGGTTTGTTCTTCTTTACTAGGATTGCAAATACCAAGGCTCAAAAGAGAACTTTGCGAAATGCTTGCCTGATTGATTGCCGGTTTTGCATGGCTTTCAACTGTCTCTCTGAATCCATCGGACCTGATAATCCAATACAGATACCGGGGATGTATTGCGTCTACAGGTCGCAAAACCAGAAGATTCATTCCGCCGTAAATATCTTCTCCACCCAAATATATCGCGCAATTGCCGATCATTTTTAGGCTGTTAATATTTGAAAAACAGATATCGCCGAATTTTAATTTTCGGTCTGAGCGAGCATCACTTTGGGAGATGAAGCCAACCTTTTCAAAGTTGATCGTTCCATTTGAAATGGTTTCTATGCGTGTGACGGGCACAGTGGCATCGCTAGGGTCAATTTGATCTGCGGTCAAACCGTTAAAGATATCCGCCAAGGAGTGCCTGAGGGACGAAACAACCCAATGCCCCGGCACCTCCCCCAGCCACTCCACGCCCGAATCCTTCATTGGCACATTGGGGTTCAGACCCTTGGTCACGGCGTGGGAGATGACGGCCTGGCGCTTTTCCTGCAGCAGGGCGATCAGCTTTTCCTGCTCGGCCACCAGCCTGTCGATCTTGGCGGTTTCGCGGTCGAGGAAGGTGGCGATGGCGGTTTGTTCAACTGATGGGGGCAACACCACGGGCATGCGCGAATGGTCTTGCGGCTCTAAGTCCCACTGGTTGACACGTATGCCTTTGGAAAGTGATAGGTACCCTGTGATGTACCGCGGCGAGCGGAAGAGGTAATGCAGGTACCTTGGGTTTTCTGAATGCGTTGCCTCATAGACGAAGTAGGCAGGGCTGACAATTCCACGGTGCTCGGAAATCGCCACGGAGCCTTGCCAAGCCTTCATCTTGTTGATCGCCAAGTCCCCAGGAGCCACCAGTTGATATGGGCTCAGGTCATCGGATGGCTTGTTATTGTTGTCGTCGCGGCTTGCCTTTGGGACTACCCCGTGGTCGCGATAGACGGACAACAACTGCTCATCTACATAGCCGGTGCGTTTCGTTCGCCGAAACAATGTCCAGAACGGACGCAAGCGCCACGGGGCAGGCACCTCCCCCAGCCACTGAACCCCACTGGCCTTGTATTCCGGGTATCGCGCAAAACTCATGCCGACAGCCCCTTGATCATGTCCAGGATACGGTCGGTGGTCTGCTTGAGTTCGGCGTCAATCTCGGCCAGCGGGCGCGGGGGCTTGAACACGTAGAAGTGCCGGTTGAACGGGATTTCGTAGCCCACCTTGGTCTTGTCAGGGTCGATCCAGGCGTCGGGCGCGTGGGGCAGCACCTCGCGTTTGAAGTATTCGCCCACGTCTTCGGTGTAGGGCACGTTTTCGGTGTCGCGCAGGCTGGCGTCGGGCTGGGGCTTGCCCTTTTGCTTGCCCTTCTGGCCCAGCACGATCTGGCCGTTTTCATCGCGCAGCGGGCGCTCGACGGTGATGCTGTGGTAGCCAAAGGCTTCGTTGTCGAAGATGCGGCTGATGGGGGTGCCGTTGTCATCCTGGGCCTCGGCAAAGTCGCCAAACAGGCGGGTGATGCGCTCGATGTGCGCGTCGCTCAGTTCCTTGCGCTTGGAGCCCAGGCTTTTGCGCATCTTCTGCCACATGCCGCTGGCGTCGATCAGCTGCACCTTGCCCTTGCGCGCTGCGGGCTTGCGGTTGCTGATGATCCAGACGTAGGTGCTGATGCCGGTGTTGTAGAACATGTCGGTGGGCAGGCCCACGATGGCCTCACACAGGTCGTTCTCCAGCACGTAGCGGCGGATCTCGGATTCGCCCGAGCCTGCGCCGCCGGTGAACAGCGGCGAGCCGTTGAGCACGATGCCGAAGCGGCTGCCGCCCTCGGCCGCCGGGCGCATTTTGCTCAGCAGGTGCAGCAAAAACAGCATGGAGCCGTCGGACACACGCGGCAGGCCGGGGCCGAAGCGGCCGTTGTAGCCCTGTTGCTCGTGCTCTTTGCGCACTTCTTTTTCGACCTTTTTCCATTCCACGCCAAACGGCGGGTTGGAAAGCATGTAGTCGAACCGCTTGTGCGCGTGGCCGTCGTCGCTGAGGGTGTTGCCAAAGGCGATGTTGGCCACGTCCTGGCCCTTGATGAGCATGTCGGCCTTGCAGATGGCGTAGGACTCGGGGTTGAGCTCCTGGCCAAACACTGTCAGGCGCGCCTGGGGGTTGTGCTCGGCCAGGTATTCGCCCGCCACGCTGAGCATGCCGCCGGTGCCTGCGGTGGGGTCGTAAATGGTGCGCACCACGCCGGGCTTGCTGAGGATGGCGTCGTCTTCAATGAAGATGAGGTTGACCATGAGGCGGATGACCTCACGCGGGGTGAAGTGCTCCCCGGCGGTCTCGTTGCTGATTTCAGCGAACTTGCGGATCAGCTCCTCGAACACCAGGCCCATCTGCATGTTGCTGACCACCTCGGGGTGCAGGTCGATCTGGGCGAACTTTTCGGCCACCTGGTACAGCAGCCCGGCCTTGGCCAGGCGCTCGACCTGGGTGTGGAATTCAAAGCGCTCGAACACATCGCGCACGGCGGGCGAGAACGCCTGCACGTAGCTGAACAGGTTTTGCGCGATGTGATCCGGGTCGCCCCGCAGCTTTTGGAGGTCAAGCGTGGAGGTGTTGTAGAAGCTCTGGCCCGCCTTGCGCAGCAGGAAGGGCTCGGGGTTGACGCCCTGTGCCTGCTTGGCGGCCAGCTCGGCCAGCACAGCAGGCTTGGTGGCCTCCAGCACGCAGTCCAGGCGCCGCAGCACGGTGAAGGGCAGGATGACCTTGCCGTAGTCGGATTGCTTGTAATCACCGCGCAGCAGGTCGGCCACGGCCCAGATGAAGGCGGAGAGGGTTTGTTGGTTCATGCGGATTGGAAACTGACAATTGCTTACCAGGGTCAGTATGCCAGCCGCACTGCGCGTGCCTTGGATGTGCAGGGCCATTGGCTGGCGCCTTGGCAAATAGGGTGTGCTGCTGGTGTCAGTGGGCACGTTTGCGCTGCCCCAAAAATGCCCGGAATCGATTTGCCTATTTTTTAAGCAAGTACCGTCAATTTGATTAAAATATAGGCACCATGAACACCAGCGCAATGACACCCCGCCAAGCCAGGTTTGTGGATGAGTACCTGATTGACGGCAATGGCACCCAGGCTGCGACGCGGGCGGGCTACGGCGCGGCTGGCGCCAGGGTTGCGGCGCACCGGCTGCTAACGAATGTAGCCATTTCGAGCGCTATAGAGGCTCGCCAACGCGCCGATGCATCTCGGTTGGCTGTTGACCGTGAACGCGTGTTGGCGGGCCTTCTGGAGGCCGTGCAGATGGCCCGGGGGCAGCGGAACCCGGCGGGGATGGTGGCGGGGCTGCGCGAGATTGGAAAGCTGATGGGCTTTTATGCGCCGGAGCGTGTGAAGATGGCGCTGGGGCCTCCGGCCGAGCAGGAGATGCGGCGACTGGAGGGGCTGAGTGACGCGGAGCTGGTGGCCATGATGAAGGCCATGCAGTAATCGATAGTGCGGCGCACAGGAGCTAGAGTGGGGGGGGGCTGGAATACCTTCGCTACCTGCTTCCCTACCTTTGCCATTTTTCCTGATTTCTGTTTTATAGAAAAGAGGTGTCAAAGGTAGGGGAGGTATGTCCTTGATGATCTCTAGGCCCACGGATCGTGCTGTATGCCGAGGAGATTCTGGAACGCCTGGCGGCATAGGGCCTGCGTCGGAAACTCATAACACTCTATCGCCTTGCCGCGCCCAGGGGGAGTGTGTGACACCTTCTTCAAGCCCCCGGGCAGCACCTTCTTGAGGAAATTTCCCAGCTTTGTTTCCATCGAGCGCTGGCTGGGCGTACTGCACTTGTGGGCGCATGCTTCCACCAGGGTGCGCCGGCATTGGTACTGCCAATCAGGCACTGTAGAACCCAGATGATCGAGCCACCACGTATGCATGGCGTCGAGTGAGTTGATCACCTGTTGGTCCAACGCGGCGGTGCGTGGCACTGCGCGGATGTCGAAGGTGCTGAGGTCGCGACGGAGCAAGTCATGCAGCATCGCCTCCAGGCCGCCGAGCTCGTACATCTGGCGGTCGAGGGCGGCAAAGTACGCCTTGTCCTGCATTTGTACGTCGCTGACGTGCAGAACGAAGTAGCGGCGCTCATGGGCGCCCGCAGGCACCACCCACTCGCTATTTGACGCGATCATGATGTGCAGACGATTTTTGATGGGCGTCGGGTCCTGGAACTTTTTCTCCATCTGGATCACAGGCTCCGTGATGAGCGCTTTCAGAACGTTTTCACCTGCCTTGTCCCCCGCCCACATGCCCTCATCAACGAAGAGGAACGTGCAATCCTTGAGGTGACCGTTAAAGTGGCCGGTCAAGTGGCTGGGTTGCGATACGGTTGTCGCGTGTGGGCCGAACAAGGCGGTCATGGCGTTGGCGTATTTGCCTTTGCCAGTGCCGCGATTGCCCTGCAGGACGACTGCAACCTCGGCAGCCTTTTCTGGATGCTGAACTGCAAATGCCATCCAGTTCATCAGATATTCCGCAGCGAGTGTGTCTCCGCTGCAGATGACGTCGCGAATGTGCGCTTGCATCAGAGACCAGTTCCCTTGAGTGGCGCTGCAAGCAAACCCCCGCCAAGTGTTGTAGGTGCCGGGTGGGGTTGGCTGGTTGGGCAAGAAAACAATGCTGTCGAAGGTTCGGCGCAGCGGGTGCTCGAGCCATACCTGAGCGATGGGTCGCTTTTTCACCAGGTCACCTTGGGCGATTTGCACTCTGGTGTGGGAGTGCAGCTTTTTGAAGTCGTCAAAGCCCAAACGTTTCAATACTTGGCGCTGGAGCTCGGGGTCGTAGTCTTCCTTGAACACCCATGTTTTCGCTCCCTCAACAGCGACGAAGTGGGTGGAGTTGAGCACTTCGACTTCCCGGGACATGGGCTGCACGTCATCCGTCCAGCCAAGGTTTCTGGCGTGAAAAAAGATCGAAGCGAGGGTGATTGCCTCACCGCCCGGACTGTCTTTGAAACTGTCCCACGTGCGGTCGCAGTCGTCGGGGTCGTACTTGTCAGATTTTTGGGACCAAACGTCCCACAGTTGCCGCGCCACGTCTTGCGGCAAATTTTGCTTGAGGGCGATCCCGAATTTGATCCACATTTCTCGGTCGTCCGAGGGGATGATGGCCAATGCGCTCTGAACCCTTTCATGCTCGTTAGCAGTGATATTGCAGGGCTTGGACGTGATCGACTTTTTGGGCGTGGCCACTGGCTCAGGTATTGCAGCAACGTCAAGCAAATCACCCTGTCCGACAAAAAACTCGTAGTGCTGTGCAGCATCCGGCGGGCACGCAGGGGTGTACCAAATTTGGGCGGTGGTGCCGCAGCGTGTGTCCAACTGGTTGTCGAAGAGGCCCTGAAAATGCGCATAAACTTTGGCGTGCGCGGATGGGTGGATTGACTCCTGATACGGCACCAAAAAACGCCATTTCGGCAAGCGGGTGCTGTGGCTGTAGCTGCTGTATGCAATGAAGAATGTGCCGTGCAGCTTGGCCTCGATGTCGGCCTTGGTGAGCGTTCCGTTGTCGAGGTCTCCAGCGAATCCGCAGAGGCTCACTACATCTGTCGCTTGACGGAAGCCGTCGTCCCGAAAAGTCGCGGGAATGAAGTAAGGCCCGTCCTTCTCTGCATTGCGCGTCGCTTTCTGCGTAGGGTCCTTCTGGTCCAGTTCTAGATACTGGTCAAGGGAGAGTTTTCCTCGGGTGAGGTCGGGCTTGGTCCATTCTCGCACCAGGGCGGAGATGGTGAGTTCGCGTTGAATGGGATGAGTATCCCGGCAGTGGCTGCCTACGGAGATTGCCAACACATGCTGTCGGATGCCCGAAGGGATACGTTTCAGCATCGTCGCCGCACGGGTTTTTCGGAGGACGCTCTTGGGGCTGGCAGCTGTCATCACGCAGCCATCTGCAATTGGCGGGTTGCTAGGCGTGCTCAATGGTTTGCGCGGGCGACTCATGCTGCGCTCCCGTTGTTGCTGTCAACCCATGCAAAAAATGAAGCCTCATCGATCAGCACGCGGCGGCCGACGCGCCGCACAACTTTGTCAAAGCCGTTGGTGCGTTCGAAGAAGACCAGGTGGCGCAGACCGCCGATGGGGGGCCACGCGTGGTACTGGTTCCAGTCGGTCAGGGGGATGAGCCGGGTGTGTGGGGTGGTGGATGGCGGCGTGTTGAGCAGCGCTTTCGCCTTGACGTCGCAGCCTTCAGCTAGCTGCGCACTTGTCGTGGCGTGGATTTCACCTGTTTGCGGCAAACGCGCATTCCGGCGAGGCTTGCGCTGCGGCAGGTCAGCAACAGGAGCGGAAATGAGAAAAGCCATTTGGCATTCCTTCACGTTGGTGGACTTTGGTCACCCCGGTTGTTAAACCGAAGCAGCTTGGGGTCCACCATGTGCCGGAGGCAAATGGCTTCTACATCACATGTGCGTAATTATCGCACGGGAGATAGTTTAGCGAGCCTTGTAGTTTTCCGTCAAGTCGTGTGAATAACCGTCACGGCTTGCCCGTGTTGGTGGTGTGTATTGCACCTATTGACTGAGTAAAAATCTTGTCGTTCATGGCGGTCACTACCTTCGCCGTGTGGCTGTTGGCCAGATGGCTGTAGCGCTTGACCATCTGGAGTGTTTTGTGACCCAGCACTGCGGCGATTTCCATCGTGGTGGCACCGTTCATGGCCAGGTAGGAGGCGGCGGTGTGTCGCAGGTCGTGGAAGCGGAAGTTCTCCAGGCCCGCGTGGCGTACAGCCGCTTCCCAGGGCTTTTTTAGGTCCATGGGCTTGTTCGGCAGGGAGCCGTAGAAGACCACGGTAGTGTCGAGTCGGCGCACCTTGGCGAGGTCCTGGAGGAGCATTAGCGCAAGGCCCGTCAGCGGGACGGAGCGCGAGGTGCCATTCTTGGTGGCCGTCAGGAGGATGGTGCCGCGCTGGAAGTCGATGTCCTGCCAGCGCAGGTTCATGATTTCACCGCGACGCATGCCGGTGGAGATGGCCAGAACGACCACGGGGAGGAGGTAGCGGTTGGTGGAGGCGCGGCAGGCCGCCAGCAGGCTCTCCCGCTCGTCATCGGACAGGTAGCGTTCACGCCCCCGCCCCTGGCGGGGCTTGGAAATCTTGCTGACGGGGTTGTCGGTGACCCACTGCCAGTCTTTCATGGCGACCGTGAAGGCATGGGAGATGGATGCCAGGTAGCGCACCACGGTGGCATTGGAGCGGGGCTTGTTCCGGCGCGTGGTCTCTGCCAGCAACTCGTTGCGCAGCTGCACCAGGAGCGCGGGGGTGATGTCCGCCAGTGCCAGCGTACCCAGCTTCTGCTTCCAGAACTGGAGGTGGCGCTGCGTGTTCGCCGCGTTCTTCGGGCGGTCGGGGAGGACTTCCTTCAGGTAGCGATCCACGAGGTCGGCAAAGGTGTGCTTCTTGGCCTCGGCGGTCTTGAAGTACCGCCCCTCGCGCATGGCCGCTTCGACACTGTGCGCCCATTTCGTGGCGTCGGTCTTGCGCTTGAAGGTGGCGTGTTCAGGAGGGTGCCCCTTGAGCCGGACCTTGGCCCGGTAGGAGACTGTGCCGTCGTCTGCGCGGCGGACTTCGATGGTAGCCATGAGCGATGCCTTTCTGCAAAGTGGATTGACATGGCTGGCACCTACGGGCGTGGAAACGCGCATGGGTGCCAGCAACGTTGCTCCACTCCCGGCCAGGCTGGCCATGAGCTTCATCGCTGTGCTGCTTGTTGCACGAGCCGGATATTACCGGATCTTGTGCTGTGCTGTTTTGTGGTCGGTTGCACCGTGTTGACAGGAAATGTCCCACCAGTGTCCCATGAGCCCAAAAAGAAAACGCCGCCGCTATGTAATTAATAGCGTCGGCGCTTTGTGCCTTGCGGCTTGTGAGTGGTGGGTCCTGAGTGACTCGAACACTCGACCTACGGATTAAGAGTCCGCTGCTCTACCAACTGAGCTAAGAACCCACTTTTGAAACCGTTTCTGCGTTGCAGCAGAGAGTTGAATTATGCCTTATTTTTTTGGAGCTCTGCAAGCATTGCGGCCATTTTTTTGTCTGTGGGCCGCTCATTGCATGGCATTGCGGCTGGCCAGTTCTACGAACAGGCCGCTGTGGTCGAGTTCACCCAGTCCGTGCTGCACGCCTTCGGCGTACAGGGTTTCGAACAGGGTGGTGATGGGGGCGTCAAAGCCGATTTCCTGGGCTGTTGCGAGCGCATTGCGCATGTCTTTGAGCTGCACGCCCATGCGCCCGCGTGGGGCAAAGTCGCGCTCGACCATGCGCTGGCCGTGCAGTTGCAGGATGCGGCTGTCGGCGAAACCGCCGCTGATGGCCTCGCGCACTTTGGCCATGTCCGCACCGCCTTTGGCGGCCAGCAGAAGGGCCTCGGCCACGGCACCAATGGTGATGCCGACAATCATCTGGTTGGCCAGTTTGGCGAGCTGGCCCGCGCCGTGGGGGCCAACGTGCGTTGCGCGCCCCAGTACCGAGAAAACGCCTTGTGCACGCTGAAAGTCTGCGGCCTTGCCGCCCACCATGATGGCCAGGGTGCCGGCCTGCGCGCCCACGGTGCCGCCCGAGACGGGGGCGTCCAGGTGCGCGACGCCTATTTCGCCCAGGCGTGCGGCATGGTCGCGGGCCTCGCGCGGCTGGATGGAGGCCATATCGATGAACAGGCTGCCCTTGCGCAGGGCGGCGGCGGCACCTTGCTGAAAAAGCACATCGCCCACCACGGAGCCGTTTTCCAGCAGGCTGATGGTGATGTCGGCCTGGCGCACGGCGCTGGTGGGCCGGTCGTGCACCGTGGCGCCTGAGGCGGCCAATGGCTCGGCCTTGGCGCGCGTGCGGTTCCACACGTGAACCTCGTGGCCGGCCTCGCACAGGCGCTGGGCCACGGGCAGGCCCATCATGCCAATGCCCAGGAGGGCGATGCGTGTTTGCGACGGTGCTTGCATGGTGTGTTCCGAAAAACAGTGTGAAGCCCCCATCATCACGCCCCGGGCGGGCTGCTGGCTGTCAACTGGCTTGCAGCAGTCGCACCTATAAGTTCAAGGTGTTTTGCGCTGCAGCGTGCTACATCAGCAGATGCTCACCCGCGTTGTCGCCGCCGAGAATCACGTAGTTGACCTTGCGGATGTCCATCAGCTTCTTGCCGCCCGCGTAGCTGATGGAGCTTTGCACGTCCTGCTCCATCTCGATCAGCGTGCTGGCCAGCGTGCCCTTGATGGGTTCAAGGATGCGCTTGCCTTCCACATGCTTGTATTCGCCCTTGTTGAAATCGCTGGCCGAGCCGTAATACTCTTTGTAGAGAGCACCATCGACTTCCACGGTCTTGCCGGGTGATTCCTCGTGGCCCGCGAAGAGTGAGCCGATCATCACCATGCTGGCACCGAAACGGATGCTCTTGGCGATGTCGCCGTGGCTGCGGATGCCGCCGTCGGCAATGATGGGCTTGGTCGCCACGCGGGCGCACCACTTGAGCGCACTGAGCTGCCAGCCGCCCGTGCCAAAACCTGTTTTGAGCTTGGTGATGCAGACCTTGCCCGGGCCCACGCCCACCTTGGTCGCGTCGGCTCCCCAGTTTTCCAGGTCGATGATGGCTTCGGGGGTGGCTACGTTGCCGGCAATCACGAAGCTGGCGGGCAGGTGCTGCTTCAGGTAGGCAATCATGTTCTTTACCCCGTCGGCATGGCCGTGGGCGATGTCGATGGTGATGTATTCGGGCGACAGGCCCGCTGCCGCCAGCTGGTCCACCGTGTCATAGTCGGGTTTTTTCACGCCCAGCGAAATGGAGGCATAGCAGCCCCGGGCGTGCATGTCCTTGACGAACTGGAGGTTGTCCAGGTCGAAGCGGTGCATGACATAGAAATAGCCGTTCTGCGCCATCCAGATGCAGATTTTTTCATCCACCACGGTTTTCATGTTGGCGGGCACTACCGGCAGGCGAAAGCGGCGCGATCCCAGTTCCACACTGGCATCGCATTCCGAGCGGCTCTCCACGCGGCACTTGCGCGGCAGCAGCAGGATGTTGTCGTAGTCAAAGATTTCCATGAGATTCCAAGCTCCATCGAAGGACGCCGCAAAACGATTTTTGCAGCGGTGGGCGCTTGGCCTGGAGACCGGTTATGTGGACAAGGCCGTCAGAGGCCCCACCGAACCCTGCGCGCGCAGGCACAAAAAAACCGGGCAGCAAGAAACTTGGGCCCGGTGATTGATTCTACCCGCCTGCCCGCAGGGCGGTATAACGCCAGCGCTATCCCCCGCATACGGACCGGGCTGCTGCCACCACCCGGCCCTGGGCTCCTTCCACCCAGCCCACGGTATGCAGGCGCTCAGGTTGTGCGCCTTCGGGGAAAAACATGGGGCGCAGTTCAGACCACTTGTTGCTATGTAATTTTGATAGCGCGTTGCGCTGATCCCATGTGCCCTGCAGCATGTTTCGAACAATATTCCTGGCCACCGGGGAGCCTTCGGCGCCGGCGGGCAGGCGTTCGACCAGCAGCAGGTGGAAAGTCCATGCCGCGCCCGGCGGGCGGGCGCTGAACTCCGCCGTGGCGCCCATGTAGTCGTTGACAGCAGGGCCTTGCCCCACGCGCAGGCGCAGGCCGGTCCATGGTTCCACCGGGGCGGTATACACGTCGGTGGCGGCCGGAATGGCGCGGCCCAGGGCTTGCAGCCGCAGCAGGGCGTCGCGCGTGGCGGCGGGCGCCAGCGGGGCGTCGTCCCCCTGCTGCCCTGGAACGATCCAGTCGAGCACCAGGGCCTCCGGGCCGGGGGCGGGCGTGGTGCTGTCTTGCCAGCAGCTGGCACAGTCGGCGCTGGTGAATCGCTCGAACAGCGCCACGGGCTGCGCTGCGTCCGCGTCGGTGCAGGCGGGCTGTGCTGCCAAGGGCAGGCTGTGCAGGGCCAGCAGGGCGATCACGGCGGGTAAGGGATTGGTCATGGCGCACACTTTCTACAATCGGCGCATGTTCCCACAAGACCCGATTTCTGGTGCGCCCTCGGCGGCATCTCCCCTCTTGGCCCACCTGAATCCCGAGCAGCTCGCTGCGGTGACGCTGCCTGCGGGCCACGCACTCATCCTGGCGGGTGCGGGCTCGGGCAAGACCCGTGTGCTGACCACCCGCATTGCCTGGCTGCTCGCGACCGGCCACGCCACGCCCGGCGGTATCCTGGCCGTCACATTCACCAACAAGGCCGCCAAGGAAATGGTGGCGCGCCTTTCGGCCATGTTGCCGGTCAACGTGCGCGGCATGTGGATTGGCACCTTCCACGGCCTGTGCAACCGCCTGCTGCGCGCGCACCACAAGGCAGCGGGTTTGCCGCAGGCGTTCCAGATTCTGGACACGCAAGACCAGCTCTCGGCGATCAAGCGCCTGTGCAAGCAATACAACGTGGACGATGAGCGCTTTCCGCCCAAGCAGCTGCAATACTTTATTGCGGGCTGCAAGGAAGAGGGCATGCGCCCAGGTGACGTGCCAACCCATGACAGCGATGCCCGCAAGAAGGTCGAGATCTACCAGCTCTACGAAGACCAGTGCCAGCGCGAGGGCGTGGTCGATTTTGGCGAGCTGATGCTGCGCAGCTACGAACTGCTGCGTGACAACGATCCCATTCGCGTGCACTACCAGCGGCGCTTTGCCCACATCCTGGTGGACGAATTCCAGGACACCAACCGCCTGCAGTACCTGTGGCTCAAGCAACTGGCCGGTGACGAGGTGAACGGGCACTTCGAGGCGCATGGCAGCGTGATTGCCGTGGGTGACGATGACCAGAGCATCTACGCCTTCCGCGGTGCGCGTGTCGGCAACATGCAGGATTTTGTGCGCGAGTTCGACGTGCGCCAGCAGATCAAGCTGGAGCAGAACTACCGCAGCTACAGCAACATCCTCGACTCGGCCAACCACCTCATCAGCCACAACAGCCGCCGCTTGGGCAAGAACCTGCGCACCGACCAGGGGCCGGGCGAGCCGGTGCGGGTGTACGAGGCTGCCAGCGATCTGCAGGAGGCGCAGTGGATGGTGGACGAAATCCGGCAACTGGTGAAAAACGACGGTTTCGAGCGCAAGGAAACCGCCGTGCTCTACCGCAGCAATGCGCAAAGCCGTGTGATCGAGTCGGCGCTCTTCAATGCCGGCGTGCCTTACCGCGTGTACGGTGGCCTGCGTTTTTTTGAACGTGCCGAAATCAAGCATGCGCTGGCCTATCTGCGCCTGCTGGAGAACCCGCACGACGACACCAGCTTCAGCCGCGTGGTCAATTTTCCGCCGCGCGGTATTGGTGCGCGCACGCTGGAGGTGCTGCAGGACGCTGCCCGTGCTGCCGGTTGCTCGTTGCACGATGCAGTCAGCGCCGTGCCCGGCAAGGCGGGCGCCAACCTGGGTGCCTTTGTTGCGATGGTCGATGTGCTGCGCGAGCAGACGCAGGGCCTGAACCTGCGCAGCATCATCGAGCAGGTGCTTGAATCCGCCGGATTGGTGGAGCACTACCGCACCGAAAAAGAAGGCCAGGACCGTATCGAAAACCTGGAGGAACTGGTCAACGCCGCCGAAAGCTTTGTCACGCAGGAAGGTTTTGGCCGCGATGCCGTGGCCCTTCCGCTGGACGAACACGGAACGCCTCTGAAGCAAGGTGCCGTGAGCCAGGGCCTGGACCCCAACGCCCCCCTGCTGGACGAGCCGCTGAAACAAGAGATCCCCGGCATCGTGGACATCGACACGGGTGAAACCCTCTCGCCCCTGGCCGCCTTCCTGACCCATGCCGCGCTGGAGGCGGGCGACAACCAGGCCCAGGCCGGGCAGGACGCCGTGCAACTCATGACCGTGCACGCCAGCAAGGGGCTGGAGTTTGACGCCGTGTTCATCGGCGGCATGGAGGAGGGCCTGTTCCCGCACGAAAACGCCATCAGCGACAAAGGCGGCCTGGAAGAAGAACGCCGCCTGATGTACGTGGCCATCACCCGCGCCCGCAAGCGCCTGTACCTGAGCCATTCGCAAACGCGCATGCTGCACGGCCAGACGCGCTACAACCTCAAGAGCCGCTTCTTCGACGAGTTGCCGGAGGCCGCCCTCAAGTGGATCACGCCCAAACAACAGGGGTTTGGCACATTTGCTCCTCATTCAGGAGCTGGTGGCGCTTATCCATCAAGCGCTAGAGGCCTATTTGGCTCTAAATCAGAGACCTTCGCCAGCCCACCCGTTCCAGTGCAGAAAGCGGCGCCATCGCATGGCCTGCGCGCGGGCATGGCCGTGTTCCACAACAAGTTTGGCGAAGGCAAGGTGCTGGCCATCGAGGGCACGGGCGACGACGCACGCGCGCAGGTCAGTTTCCCGCGCCACGGCACCAAGTGGCTGGCGCTGTCCGTGGCCAAGCTGACGGTGGTGGAATAGCCCTCAAGGAGCGCCACAGAACTGACACGTTGCCTTCATGCAGTTGTCATGGCGGGTTTTTACGCTGCAGGGGTTTGCAACGACCCTCAGAAAGAACCCATGAACCAGCGTTTGGATGTGCCCGCAGCGGCCATTGATTTCAACGACGAAGACTCCAATACTTCTGCCAATCCTACGTTTGGCGCTGTCCTCACCGCCCGGCTGTCGCGCCGGGGGCTGTTGCGTGGCGGTGTAGGCACGGTGGGTACGGCCATGTTGGCTGGTTTTGGTGTGAGCGCTTGTGGCGGCGGTGACGATCCGGTGGCTCCGGCCGAGAAACTGTTGGGCTTTTCTGCCGTGCCCAAGAGCCTGGCCGATAGTGTGAGCGTGCCTGCGGGATACACCGCCAGCGTGCTGTTTGCCCTGGGCGATCCGATGGTGGCGGGCGCCACGGCCTATCGCAACGATGGCACCGATGCCGATTTCGACAAACGCGCTGGCGACCACCACGACGGTATGGAGTGGTTTGGTCTCGGTGCCGATGGCAAGCGCAGCGACACGGCTACCGAACGCGGTCTGCTGGCCATCAACCACGAGGCCACTACCGACGAGAAGCTCTCGTCCTTTTTCATTCACGCTGATGGCGGCACTTCCACGCTGCCCCGTCCTGCCTCGGAAGTGGACAAGGAAGTTGCCCTGCACGGCGTCGCCGTGATCGAGGTGACACGCACGGCGGGCAAGTGGGGCTATGTGCCCCAGTCGGACCTGAATTTCCGGTTGACGGCCCTGAGCCCCATCGACATTGCCGGCCCGGCGCGCGGCCATGCGCAGCTTGTCACCAAGTATGCGCCCGCTGGCACCCGGACCCGCGGCACGCTCAACAACTGCGGCACGGGCAAGACACCCTGGGGCAGCTTTCTCACGGGTGAGGAAAACTGGGCGGGGTATTTCACGCGCAGTGCTGCCGATGATGCGGCGCGCGGCAATGACAAGGGCGTCACCGCCCTCAAGCGCTATGGCCGTGCCCAGGGGGCCGCATCGCGCCACGGCTGGGAAACGGCTGGCAGTGCCGACCACTACCAGCGCTGGAACAACGGCAAGACCGGCACATCCGTGGATGGCAGCGACGACTACCGCAACGAGATGAACGGCATGGGCTACATCGTCGAGATTGACGCCTATGACAAAACCCGCGTGGCGAAGAAGCGCACCGCGCTGGGCCGGTTCGCGCACGAGAGCGCGGCGTTCGGCAAGGTGGTGGCAGGCCAGCCGCTGACCGTCTACATGGGGGACGATTCGCGCGGCGAGTACATCTACAAGTTTGTTTCCACTGCGCTGTGGAATGCGGCGGACGCCAACGCGGCAGACCGCATGGCCGTGGGCGACAAGTACCTGGACAGCGGCAAGCTCTATGTGGCCAGGTTCAACGCCGATGGCACAGGCCAGTGGATGGAGTTGTCCATGTCGAATCCGGCCGTTGCCGGGTATGCGGCCTACCCGTTCAGCGACGCCGGTGACATTGCGATCAACACCCGCCTGGCCGCCGACGCCGTGGGCGCCACCAAGATGGACCGCCCCGAGTGGAATGCGGTGAACCCCGCCAATGGCGAAATTTATTTCACGCTGACCAACAACAGCAACCGCAGCATCGATCCCACGGGCAGCCAGTACCAGCCCGATGGCGCCAACCCGCGTGCCTATACCGACATGAAGGGCGCGACCCGGCAAAGCGGCAACCCCAACGGTCACCTTGTGCGCATGAAGGAAGGTGCAGGCCAGGCCTTTGCCTGGGACGTGTACCTGTTTGGTGCCGAGGCCGATGCAGACAAAGGCATGGTCAATCTGTCGGCGCTGACCGCCGAACAGGATTTCTCCAGCCCCGACGGCCTGGCGTTCAGCAAGTCCACCGGCATTTGCTGGATCCAGACCGATGACGGCGCCTTTACCGATGTGTCCAACTGCATGATGCTCGCCGCCCTGCCGGGCAGCGTGGGCGATGGCGGCAAGAAGACCCTGGCTTACACCCAGGCCGATGGCAGCAAGCTCGAAGTGACGACCTACGTGGGCAAGGCGGCCACACCCGATACGCTCAAGCGTTTTCTGGTCGGGCCCAAGGGCTGCGAGATCACCGGGCTGGCGGAGACGCCGGACGGCAAAGCTATCTTTGTGAATATCCAGCACCCGGGCGAAAGCACCAGGATGTCCGACATCGGTGACCCCGCCAAGTACCAGAGCCAGTGGCCCGCCAATGCCGGCTACGGCGCAGGCAAACGTCCGCGTTCAGCCACGATCGTCATCACCAAGAACGACGGCGGCCGTATCGGGAGCTGACAATCCCCTGTGGTGCGCAGCCTCAGTTGGGGCTGCTGTGCCCGGGATACGCTTCATCGGTTGGTATCGGGCGTTTTTCATACTGGTAGCCGCGGCCGTCCTTGGGGCCTTTCATGCCCGTGATCTGCCAGGCCGTGCGCTGGCGCACCAGGGCGGCCAGCATTTCCATTTCTTCGTCGGTGTGGTTGATGGCCTGGGCCGGGAACAGGCTTTGCCCCTTGCGTGGGCTGGCCTCGGCCCAGAAGGACTGGTGGTAGGTGGATTCGCTTACCCGGCGGTCGCTGCCCGCCGCAATGTCCACGGTGCCGTAGCAGTTGCAGAAATAGCTGCGAAAGTCCTGCGCGGGCAGTACCTCCGCGTAGACGCCCGTCCCCCGGATGCCCGCCGTCATGGTGGGGGTGACGATCTGGCGGCCTGTTCCCCGGCTCCACACGCTGGCCACGGCACCCGAGAGCAGGCGCAGCAGCCGAACGGTGACCGGGCTGTCGCCTTCGAGTGCCAGGCGGGTGTTCTCGCGCACCAGGAAGGCACTGTCGCCCACGGTCAGCACCACGCGGGAGCCCGGGCCGGTTTCCAGTTGGTCGCCTGCGGTGATGCGGTCCTGGGCATGGAGCCTGGTGCCGTTGCGCAACACGTCGCCGCGCAGATCCACCACGCGGCTGTGCAGGGCTTCGGGTGCCTGCGCCTGCGCGCCCTGCCAGCCAGCGGTGGCTGCCCATGCGCCAGCCGCCTGCACCAGGCTGCGCCGTGACAGGGGCGGGGCGTCAGTCGGCGCCGGGTGCTGTGGGGGGCGGGAGGGCGTCATCGGCAAGACGTGCGTCCGGCTGCCCGGGAGGGTCAAAGCAGTCGCGGAAAGTGAACACGATGGAGCTGAAGAACATGGTGGCCATCACCATGGCCAGCCCCACCATGATGCTGCCCATGGTGCCTGGCACATTGCCCGGGGGCAGTATCCCCACCACGGCCAGCAGGCCCGAGAGCAGGCTGACCAGCACCCCCCCAATGGCAAAGACCGCCATCCAGCCCAGTCCATACACCGTGAAGGCGCCGATGTTGCGCACGCAGGCCACGATGCTGAAAAACAGGCTCTTGACCGGCGGCACGCCATGCCAGTGCACCAGGCCCGGTGCGTGCCAGAACAGCAGCGAAAGCGGCAGGTACAAGGCCATGGCGACCCACATGGCGGCCTGGAAATCGGGGGTTTCTGCGGTTTCCTGGGTCAGTGGCGCACCGCCCAGATAGACTTGGGCAAACTGGCCTCCATCGACCAGTGAAGAGATGGCGATGATGCCCAGGAAGCCTGCCGCATACAGTGCGCCCAACTGCATCATGTGGTGCAGGCGATCGCGCCCCGTGCGGAAGGCCACCAGCAGCACCGCGGGCGTGGGAAAGCGCCCCTGCAGTGCTTCGGCCGAGGCCACCATCATGGCCAGCGTGGCCGAGGGCAGCAGCGTGAGCGCGATGGCCGGGCCCACCAGCGGCACGACCGAGGCCAGCGACATGGCTGCCATGGTCATGAAGAACAGGGCCGCCATGGCCAGGGGCTGGCGGCGGAAGACGAAGATGCCGCCCTTGACCCAAACCAGGCCAGTGCGTGCGGGGACGATGTGCAGTTTCATTCTGGCGCCTATGGTAAGGCGTACAGGTTCTTAGAGAGTGACGGGGTGCTGCGCCCGCTGGCGCAGCACGCGTTCGAAGTGCGAGGGATCGTGCGGTGTGAGCATCGAAGCTTCGCGCGGCAGGTAGAAATCCCACAGCCGCGAGACCCAGAAGCGCAGTGCGCCGGCCCGCAGCAGCGCGGGCAGCAAGCTGCGCTCGGCCGCCGTCAGCGCCCGCACGGCCTGGTAGGCGCCGATCATGGCGGTGGCGCGGTGCGCATCGTGCGCACCCGTGGGCAGGTCGATGCACCAGTCGTTCAGGCACACGGCCAGGTCGAACAGAAAGCTGTCGACCCCGGCGAAATAGAAGTCGAAAAAGCCGGTCAGCTGCGCGCCCTCGAACATGACGTTGTCACGGAACAGGTCGGCGTGCACCGGGCCGCGGGGCAGGGCGGCATAGGCCGGGCTGGCGGCAACGTGGTTCTGGTAGGCCAGCTCGGCGCGCAGCAGCGCAGCCTGGTCCGGGCCGATGTGCGGCAGCACCACGGGCACCGTTTCGTTCCACCAGGGCAGGCCGCGCAGGTTGGGTTGCTGGCGGTCGTAGTCGCGCCCGGCCAGGTGCATGCGCGCCAGCATGCCGCCCACCGCAGCGCAGTGCACGGCCTCGGGTGCCAGCTGGCTGCGGCCCGCCAGGCGGTTCACCACGGCGGCCGGTTTGCCGCATACGGTGTGCAGGATGTCTCCGGCCTTGTTGGCGCGCGGGTCGGGCACCGGGATGCCCTTGTGCGCCAGATGCTTCATCAGGTGCAGATAGAACGGCAGCTGTTCTGCGGTGAGGCGCTCGAACAGCGTGAGCACAAACTCGCCCTCGTCGCAGGTAACGAAGTAGTTGGTGTTCTCGATGCCGCCCTCGATGCCGCGCAGCGCGTGCAGTTCGCCCAGTTGCAGTTGGCGCAGCAGTTCGCGCGCCTCGTTGTCAGAGACTTGTGTGAATACAGCCATCGGTCAGAGCACAGCGGGGGGGAAATCCATCATCTGGGGGGGCGGGCGCAGCGGTGCCGCGCGGAGGCGGGGATCAGAACTTGATGACATTCCACACACGGGGACCCGTGGTGGACTCGGAGCCATTGCGGCTGCCAGGCAGGTTGCGCACACCGTCAGACGGCAGCACCTCGTAGGCGGGCATGCTGCCCGTCTTGGGCTGCACGGTAATGGTCTGGGTTTGCCCGCCCACGCGCAGCTCGTCCACGCGGCTGCCGCCGTCTTCCACCCGGATGCGCTCGGTGCGCTGGTCCTGGCGGGTGGTTTTCTGCTCTTGTTTTGAGAGCTGTTCACGCTCTGCCACATTGCCCTGAGCGGCATTTTGACTGGTATTTTGGGCGAAGGCGGGGGCTGTGGCCAAAGCCAGCAGCAAAAGGGGGTGAAGGGCGCGCATGGCGCGATTGTAGGCGGGCGGGGCCGTGGGGCTGCGCACGGCTCCACCCGCAGCGCTCTCAGCGCGCCGGTGCGGCGGCGGCTTCGTCGTCCACCGCTTTTTGCACGGCCTTGTAGAAGGCCTCACGCGCATCGCTGGCAGCGGGGTCGCGCGCGCCACCGGCCCAGTTGGCGTTGGATGCGATCACGATCTTGCGCTGGGGGTCGATGAAGATGCCCTGGCCGAAAATGCCGCGTGCGGCAAAGGTGCCGTCGTCATAGGTCCACCACTGGTAGCCGTAGCCGCGCCCGGGCTGGTTGATGGCAGTGCGGCGGGTGGTGGCCTCCTGCAGCCAGCCGTCGGGCACGATGCTCTGGCCATTGACTTGGGCACCATTGAGGATGAACTGGCCAAAACGCGCAAAGTCACGCGTGGCGGCCTGGATGCAGCAGCCGCTGATCTCCTTGCCCGTCTTGCTCAGCAGCCAGGTCGCCTGGTGTTCCATGCCTGCGGGCTGCCACACTTTTTCTGCCAGGTAGTCGGCCAGCGGCTTTTTCGTCGCCTGGCTGACCAGAATGCCGACCAGGTTGGTCTCGCCCGTGCTGTAGAGCCAGCGCGTGCCGGCCGGCACGTCGCGGGGCAGCTTGCGCATGTAGCTGACCAGCGCATCCACGCCATCTTCGGGTTTGTGGTTGTTGAACTTTGCCACGTCGGCGTTGGGGTCGGCGTAGTCCTCGTTCCAGCGTACGCCCGAGGTCATGGTGAGCAGCTGGCGCACGCTCACGTCGTCGTAGGCCGAGCCTTTCATGTCCGGGATGTAGTCGCTGACCTTGTCGTCCATGCTCTTGATGTGGCCGTCGCGCAGCGCCGCGCCCACCAGGGTCGAGGTGAACGATTTGGCCACGGAGAAGCTCGTCCAGCGGCCTTCCTTGTCAAAGTCCAGGCCATAGCGCTCCAGGCGCAGCTTGCCGTTGTGCAGCACCACCAGGCCGGCGCTGCGCTGGCCTGCCATGTAGGTGTCGATGTCGATGGGCAGCTGCAGCGGCGGGCCGGGCGGCAGGGCCAGCGGCGCCGTGCTCGCGGGGATGACATGCCATTTGGCCAGCAGCGAAATGCGGTCCAGCGCCCGGAAGGCCGCGTCGCGCTGCGGCTGGGTCCAGAACAGCAGGTCGCGGTTGGTGGGCACGGTCTTGAGCAGGCCGCGGGTCTCCTTGTCCAGGCTGAACCAACCGGCGGTGCCCGCAACGGCCAGGGCCACAAGGGCCCCCAGGGCGAACTTCTTGAATTTCAACGCGCTTCTCCTCGATAGGGTTTTTGTGGGGACCATTGGAGCGTAACCTGCCTGGCCGCGCCACAGGGTATTCGCTGGGACGCGGCCGGGCGGCGCTTCCTGTGCACAATTCATCCATGAGCGACAAAAAAACCCTGCTGCTGGTGGACGGCTCCAGCTACCTCTACCGCGCCTTCTTCGCGGGCGGCGAAACCATGAGCACCACCCTGCCCGACGGCACGGTGCAAAAGACCGGCGCCATCCGCATCATGGTCAACATGATGCAGAAGCTCCTGAAGGACCAACCCTGCACCTACGCGGCCTGCGTGTTCGACGCCAAGGGCCCCACCTTCCGCGACGCGCTCTACCCCGAATACAAGGCGCAGCGCAGCCCCATGCCCGACGACCTGCGCAGCCAGATCGCGCCCATCCACGAGGTGGTGCGGCTCATGGGCTGGCCGGTGCTCGACGTGCCCGGCGTGGAGGCCGACGACGTGATCGGCACCCTGGCCGTGGCGGCCGCGCGCCAGGGCATTGACGTGGTCATCTCCAGCGGCGACAAGGACCTGGCCCAGCTGGTGAACGAGCACATCTCCATCATCGACACCATGAGCGGCAAGGTGCGCGACCTGGCCGGGGTGGAGGCCGAATTCGGCGTGCCCGCCCGCCTGATGCTGGACTACCAGATGCTGGTGGGCGACCAGGTGGACAACGTGCCCGGCGTGCACAAGGTGGGCCCCAAGACCGCCGTGAAGCTGCTGCAGGAATACGGCTCGGTGGACGCCCTGGTGGCGCGGGCCGGCGAGGTCAAGGGCGCCGTGGGCGAGAACCTGCGCAAGGCGCTGGACTGGCTGCCCACCAGCCGCCAGCTGCTCACCATCAAGACCGACTGCGACCTGAACGGCTGGGTGCCCGGCATGCCCGCGCTGGATGCCATCCGCATCGGCCAGCCCCAGACCGCGCCGCTCATGGCCTTCTGCGACACCTATGGCTTCAAAGGCCTGGCGCGCACGCTGGCGGGCGAGGCCACTGCCGCCGCGCCCGCGCCCATCGTGGCCATGCCCGGCGAGAGTGGCGACCTGTTCGCCGACCATTCCGCCAGCCCCGTGGCCGAGGCCGCGCAGCACCGCACGGTGGTGTACGACACCATCCTGAACTGGACCGACTTCGACCACTGGCTGCAGCGCCTGCTGAAGGCCGAGCTGGTGGCGCTGGACACCGAAACCACCTCGCTCGACGAAATGCGCGCCGAAATCGTGGGCATCAGTTTCAGCGTGCAGCCGGGCGAGGCCGCCTACATTCCGCTGGCCCACGCCGGGCCGGACGCCCCCGCGCAACTGCCGCGCGACGAGGTGCTGGCGCGCCTCAAGCCCTGGCTGGAAAACGGCAAGCACCACAAGCTCGGCCAGCACGTCAAATACGACCGCCACGTGTTCGCCAACCACGGCATCGAAGTGCAGGGCTATGTGCACGACACCATGCTGCAAAGCTACGTGCTCGAAGTGCACAAGCCCCACGGCCTGGCCAGCCTGGCCGAGCGCCACACGGGCCGCACCGGCATCAGCTACGAAGACCTGTGCGGCAAGGGCGCGCACCAGATCCCGTTCGCCCAGGTGCCGGTGGACAAGGCGGCTGCCTATTCCTGCGAAGACTCGGACCAGACGCTGGACGTGCACCTGGCGCTGTGGCCGCTGCTGCAGGCCGACGAGAAACTGCGCTTCATCTACGAGCTGGAAATCGCCAGCAGCGAGGCGCTCTACCGCATCGAGCGCAACGGCGTGCTCATCGACGCGCCCACGCTCGCGCAGCAAAGCCACGAGCTGGGCCAGCGCATCCTGCAGCTGGAGACCGAGGCGTATGAGATCGCCGGCCAGCCCTTCAACCTCAGCAGCCCCAAGCAGCTGGGCGAAATCTTCTTCGACAAGCTGGGCATGCCCGTGGTGAAGAAAACCGCCACCGGCGCGCGCAGCACCGACGAGGAGGTGCTGGAAAAGCTGGCCGAGGACTACCCCCTGCCTGCCAAGCTGCTGGAGCACCGCAGCCTGACCAAGCTCAAGGGCACCTACACCGACAAGCTGGCCCAGCTGGCCCTGCCGCGCACCGGCCGCGTGCACACGCACTACGCGCAGGCCGTGGCCGTCACCGGGCGCCTGTCGAGCAACGACCCGAACCTGCAGAACATCCCCATCCGCACCGCCGAGGGGCGGCGTATCCGTGAAGCCTTTGTGGCGCCTTCGGGCTGCGTGATTGCCAGCGCCGACTACAGCCAGATCGAGCTGCGCATCATGGCCCACATCAGCGGTGACCATGCGCTCCTGCACGCCTTCCACGCCGGGCTGGACGTGCACCGCGCCACCGCCGCCGAGGTGTTCGGCGTAGCGCTGGACCAGGTGACCAGCGAGCAGCGCCGCTACGCCAAGGTCATCAACTTCGGCCTGATCTACGGCATGAGCAGCTTCGGCCTGGCGAAGAACCTCGGCATCGAGACCAAGGCCGCCGCGGCCTACATCGACCGCTACTTCCAGCGCTACCCCGGCGTGAAGCAGTACATGGACGAAACCAAGGCCGCCGCCAAATCCATGGGTTATGTGGAAACCGTATTCGGCCGCCGCCTGTACCTGCCCGAGATCAACTCCCCCAACGGCCCGCGCCGCGCGGGCGCCGAGCGCGCCGCCATCAACGCCCCCATGCAGGGCACGGCGGCCGATCTCATCAAGATGGCCATGGTCAAGGTGCAGCAGGTGCTGGACGCCGAAAAGCCCGCCGTCAGAATGATCATGCAGGTGCACGACGAACTGGTGTTCGAGCTGCCCGAGGCCGAGGTGGACTGGCTCAAGGTCGCAATTCCGGAACTCATGGCCGATGTGGCCGAACTGAAGGTGCCGCTGCTCGCCGAGGTGGGTGTGGGGCCCAACTGGGACAAGGCGCATTGAGGACGGGCGCCAACCCGTCCGTCTGACCTCCATGCTGCAATGGTGGATGTTGCGCCTCGGAGTGATTTTTCAGTGTTTTTGGCTTCTAGCGCTCGTGCAGTAAGCGCCATCAGCTATCAAAATTGATTTAGGCGAATTCTGTGCAACCCTCCCTGCGACCCGCCTCCTGGAGCCCCGCCATCCGCATGGGCCTGTCCATTGCGGTGGCCACCGGCCTCTACGGCGTGTCGTTCGGCGCGCTCGCCGTGGCGGCGGGCCTCACCGTCGGCCAGGCCATGGCGCTCAGTCTGCTCATGTTCACGGGCGGCTCGCAGTTCGCCTTCATTGGTGTCATTGCGGGCGGCGGCGTACCGTCTGCGGCGCTCGGCGCTGCGGCGCTGCTGGGCGTGCGCAATGCCGTCTACGCCATGCAGATGAACCACATGCTGCAGCCCCAAGGCTGGCGCACATGGCTGGCCGCCCAGGTCACCATCGACGAATCCGTGGCCACAGCCGCAGGCCAGACCACACTCGCTGAGCAGCGCCGGGGCTTCTGGACGGCGGGCCTGGGTATCTTCGTGCTCTGGAATCTGTGTACCTTTGTCGGCGCCTGGCTGGGCGATGCCCTGGGCGACCCGCGCCGCTGGGGTCTGGACGGCGCGGCCGTGGCCGCCTTCCTCGGCCTGCTCTGGCCGCGCCTGCGCCAGCGCGAACCCGTGGCACTGGCCGTATTGAGCGGCGTGGTCACCGCGCTGGCCTTGCCCCAGCTGCCGCCCGGCCTGCCCATCCTCGTCGCCGCTGCCGTGGGAGCCGCCTGGGGTTGGTGGGTGCCGGATCGCGCGGCAGCATCGGCCGAAAGGACGGGGCCATGAGCGTGTGGCTTGCCATCCTGGCCGGTGCTTTCATCACCTACCTCACCAAGCTCTCGGGCTACGCCGTGCCCGCCCGCTGGCTGAACAACCCGCGCATGACGCGTGTGGCGGGCGCCATCACCGTGGCGCTGCTGTCGGCCTTGACGGTGATGAACACCTTTGCATCGGGCTCCGCACTGGTGCTTGATGCGCGGCTTGCGGCCCTGGCCGTGGCGGCGCTGGCCTTGTGGGCGCGGCTGCCGTTTTTGCTGGTGGTGGTGCTGGGGGCCGTGTCTGCGGGGGCGGTGCGGTGGTGGGGATGAGGCGGTGCCTGAAAGGCGCGGCGGGAGTCCATTGCCAGGCAGGGTGCCGTCCTCCCTGGCGGCAAGCGCAAAGGGATGAGGGAACTTTTTATCCCCCTGTTCGTTGACTTGATCAAGGAACATGCAGAACTTCAAACACCTGGGAGACGAAGAATGCGCTGCGCTTGCGCAGCGGGGCGACAGGGCTGCGTTTTCCGAGCTGGTGGTGCGCTACCAGGATCGTATTTACCGCTTTCTGGTGCGCTTGACCCGCTCGCCCGACGAGGCCATCGAGCTGACGCAAGACGCCTTCTTGAGCGCTTACCAGGCGCTGGAGCATTGGCAACGGGAGACGCACTTTTCGGCCTGGCTGTTTCGCATTGCACGCAATCGGGCCTTCGACTGGCTGCGCCGCGACAAGCGCGTGCAGTTCGTGCCCCTGGAGGAAGACGATGGCGACGCATTCATCGACCCTGGACCGGCACCTGAGGCGGTGCTGGAAACGCGCCAGCGCTATCGACTCCTGGAGGCGGCGCTGGCACGGCTCCCGCCCGAACATCGTGAGATTTTGCTGTTGCGCGAGATCGAGGATATGCCCTACCAGGACATTGCCACCGTGCTCGGCCTGAACGTGGGCACCGTCAAGTCGCGCATTGCACGGGCGCGCACCGCACTGCTGGAAAAAATGCCACACCGACCCGAGGTACCGAAATGAGCTGCCCCCAAGACCATGCGCTGTCCGCCTATGCGGACCAGGAGATGCGGCCTGCCGAATACGCAAAGTTGGCCCGCCATGTGCAGGGCTGCCCGGTCTGCCAGCGCCGTCTGGCTCAATTCCGGGACCTGCAACAGGCCATGCGCGAACTGCCATCTCCCGCCTTGGGATTTGACCTTTCGGCGCGCCTCAAGGATCACCTGCGACCGGCGCCCCAGATCTCCCGCGCCAGGCCCCGGTTCTGGACAGGCTGGGTGCCCGCGGGACTGGGTACCGGCCTGGCGCTGGCATCGGGCGTGTGGTTGGGCAGTTTGCTGGTGGGCGGCGGAGTCGCGAGCGCTCCCGGTACAAGCATGGTGCGTGTGTTTGATCCGGTGCCGCCCGGCGGGCTGTGCGCAGCCGTTGAAATTTGTCGTCTATCGAAAGCCATGCCATGAATCGCAGCACGATGTGGAAAGGGTTGTTGGCCCTGTCTTTGGCGCTGAACCTCGGCACCATCGCGGCCGTTCTCGTCCAGCAGGCCAGACCGGCGCACAACGCTGCCGCGCCGTTGAACGTGCCCGATTACCTGGGCCTGGGCCCGCAGCAGCGCGAGCGCTGGCAGCAGCTGGAACCAGCGTTCCTGCGCGACCTCGCAGCCAACTGGAGCGACATTCGCCGCCACCGCGAGTCGCTGGTGCGCCACATTTTTGCCGAGCCGCCGCAGCGTGCGGCCATCGACGCCGAGCAGGCCACGATTGCCGCGCTGCAGGCGGCGCAGCAGCAACGGGTGATCGCGCAACTGCTGGCAGAGCGCGATTTACTGGATGCGGCGCAGCGCGAGAAGCTGATGAACCTGCTGCTCAGCCGCTACGCACAAGAGTCCACCGAGGAAGAACAGCTGCACCGCCATTGAGGCGGGTGAGCGGAGTGCAAAGAAAGATGCAAATTACATGGAACATTTCTGCGTGGGGTTCGTTGAGACAAGCAAGGCCGCGCCAACGCACGGCCCCAATGTCTTTCAACCTTCACTGGAGCTCACCATGAAACTAGCCCTGTCTCTTCTGCTGGCCGCCACCCTGTCCACCCCGCTGGCGAGCCTTGCCGCTGAAAGCCACGACCACGGCGCAGCCGCTTCCCACCACATCGAGCTCAACGCGGGCAAGAAATGGGCGACCGACGCGCCGCTGCGCAAGGCCATGAAAGAGATCAAGGCATCGGTAGGCCGCACCCTGCCGGCCGCCCATGCAGGCAAGGCCAAGGCCGCCGATTTCGACGCCTTTGGCCAGGCGGTGACAGCCCAGATCGGTTATATCGTGGACAACTGCAAGCTCGATCCCAAGGCAGACGAGCAGCTGCATATCGTGATCGCCGAGATGGTGGCGGGTGCCGACATGGCGCAAGGCAAGCACGGCGACCCGGAGCGCGCGTCGGGCGTGGTCAAGATCGCGCAGGCGCTCAATACCTACGGCGCGCATTTCCAGCACCCTGGCTGGAAGGCCACCCCGTTGCCGCATTGAGCCCTGTCTGGAGCAATCGGCGCCATGCCTCCTGGTTGCCTGCCATCCCGGGCTACCAACGCCGCCGACAAGGTCTTGGACACGGGTGAACAATGGCTGCTGCCCAGCATGGGCAGTTCCACAAGGAGAAAATTCCATGTCACGAACCTTCTTGCAGCGTGTTTTTACGACGATTGGCGGCCTGGCCCTGGCAGGTATGCTGACTTTGGCGCAAGCCGCCCCCGTGTTGTTCGACGTGCCGATGACGGGCGCCCAGGAGGTGCCGGCCGTGCAGACGCCGGGCCAGGGCAACGCCGCGCTCACGTACGATGCCAGCACGCGGGTGGTCGCCTGGAACATCACCTTCAGCGGATTGTCGAGCCCGGCCACGATGGCGCATTTCCATGGACCCGCCCTCGCGGGAAAGAACGCGGGGGTGAAGGTGGGTCTTTCGCACAAGGGCAGCACGGAGGTGGTGAGTCCCATCAGCGGTCAGGCCACGCTGTCGCCAGATGACGCCCGGGCGTTCGAGGCCGGGGAGATGTACATCAATATCCATACCAAAGAGCATCCCGGTGGCGAGGTCCGTGGCCAGGTGGTCGTGCCGAAGCGCAACTGACGCAGGTACCGGGGCCGCGATCGGATGACCGCTGCGCGGCAAGTGTGAAGAGACGGCGCAGGCCGCAAGACCTGTCTTGAAGGTGCATGCGCACGCATGGGTCCGGCGTTACGACACAGTGCGGCTGCGGCTGCGATTCAAAGGCGGGTGTCGGGAGCATGGCAGCAGAACCGGGCCTGCATCGCTACACTGATTCTTGGGGTGCGGCTTTGCGGGCTGCGCCCGTGTGACTTTTCGAGGAGCCCGATGCATGAATGATTCAACCCCCTACACCCCGCCTGCCATCTGGCGATGGAACAAGGAAAACGGCGGCAAGTTCGCCAGCATCAACCGGCCGATCTCCGGCGCAACGCACGAGAAAGACCTGCCGGTCGGCAGGCATCCGCTGCAGCTGTATTCCCTGGGCACGCCCAATGGGGTCAAGGTGACGGTGATGCTCGAAGAACTGCTGGCGCTGGGGCACAGCGGGGCTGAATATGACGCCTGGCTCATCAATATCCAGGAGGGTGCGCAATTTGGCAGCGGCTTTGTGGCGGTGAACCCCAATTCCAAGATTCCGGCGCTGCTGGACCGCAGCGACGCAGCCCACCCGGTGCGCGTGTTCGAGTCTGGCGCCATCCTGCTGTACCTGGCGGAGAAATTTGGCGCCTTCGTTCCTGTCAGCGGCGCAGCGCGCGCCGAGTGTCTGTCGTGGCTGTTCTGGCAGATGGGCAGCGGGCCGTTTCTGGGCGGTGGTTTTGGGCATTTCTATGCGTACGCGCCAGAAAAGTTCGAATACCCGATCGACCGCTTTGCGATGGAGGTCAAGCGCCAGATGGATGTGCTGAACAAGCGCCTGGCAGAGCACGAGTTCATCGCCGGCAGTGATTACACCATTGCCGACATGGCGATCTGGCCCTGGTATGGGGCGCTGGCCCGGGGCCAGTTGTACGAGGCGGGCGAGTTTTTGCAGGTGCACGAATACACCCA
>JAMLIQ010000190.1 GCA_023954095.1 Burkholderiaceae bacterium
GCCTGACGGGCGTGCACGCCCAAACCCCTGCTGCGGCGCCCCCGTCGACTGCCGCCGCGCCCCTGGCCCCAGCCGGTCTGTATGCCGCGCTGGGCGAGAAGGCCGGCATCGTGCGCCTGGTCGATGATTTTGTCGAACGCCTGGTGCGCCACCCACGCATTGGCAGCCAGTTCAAAGACACCAAGCCCGCCGCGCTCAAGGAAAGCCTGGTGAACCAGTTCTGCCAACTCAGTGGCGGGCCCTGCGTGTACGACGGCCCCGAGATGGGCGAACTGCATGCCGACATGGACATCAACAAAGGAGACTTCAACGCCCTGGTCGAAACCCTGCAACGCGCCATGGATGTCCAGGGCATTGCCTTCACCCAGCAAAACCGGCTTCTGGCGCTGCTTGCGCCCATGCACCGCGACATCATCACGGTGCACTGACATGTTCAAGAAAACTCTGTTTTTGATAGCTGCTTGCGCAATGGCAGCAAGCGTTACCGCCGGAAATGTGCAAGTCCAGGTGCTGGACAAAGAAGGCCGCCCGGTGCCCGATGCCGTGGTGGTGGTCTATCCCAGCACCCCGGCAGCACCGGCGGCCAGCAATGTCACCATCGGGCAGCAGCGCATGCGTTTCGTGCCCCTGGTCACCGTGGTAGCCCCTGGGAGCCGGGTACGTTTCACCAACCTTGATCGCTGGGACCACCATATCCGGGGAACGGCGGCGGTGAACAGTGTGCCGGGCGCGCCTTCAGGGACCAACTTCGAGATGCGCCTGGCCGGTGCAACAGCCGACGCCACGGGTGGCGAGGCCGATGTGGTCGTACAAGCGCCGGGCGCCGTGCTGCTGGGCTGCCATTTGCATGGTTCGATGCGCGGCCATTTGTTCGTCACCGATTCGGCCCATACCCTCAAGACCGATGCCGACGGGATTGCCCGTTTCGACCAGATTCCCGAAGGAGCTGCGCAACTGCGCGTCTGGCACCCTGAGCAACTGGTGGACTTGCCGCGCCGTGCGCTGCAGATCGGCCCCGCACCGGTGCTGGAAAGCGTGCCGCTGAGCGTGGTGCCCCGGCAGCGCCGGTCCTGACCGTGCGGGGCAAGCGCCACGCACATTGGCGACAATGGCAGGGTGCCCCTTCCCGCTGCATCGCCCTCTTCTGAAAACCCCGGGCAGCCTCTGCGCCGCATCGCCCA
>JAMLIQ010000191.1 GCA_023954095.1 Burkholderiaceae bacterium
ACAGTGTGCCTCCCCTCATGGCCCCTTCCGTGGATTCCCAGGGATTGATGCATGAACTGCAGTCCATGAAGGAGCTGATCGAAGATCGCTTCAATACTCTGTCTTGGCTGGGGCAGGCACGGCAAAACCCCATCCAGTCGAACCTCATGCTCAAGATGATCCGCGCCGGCTATTCACCCTCTCTGGCGCGCGCCATTCTCGAACGCATGCCCGAAGAAATGGACGCAGCGGAATCGGTGCACTGGCTCATGGAAGTGCTGGAGCGCAACCTCCGAACCGATGCGGGCATGGCCCCACTCTACGAAGAAGGCGGCATCTATGCGCTGGTGGGCTCCACCGGTGTGGGCAAAACCACAACCACCGCCAAGCTGGCGGCCATGTGCGCCCGCCTCCACGGACCCGGCAGTGTGGGGCTGATCACGCTGGACACCTACCGCGTAGGCGCACACGACCAGTTGCGCAGCTATGGCCGCATGCTCGGTATCGTGGCCCACCTGGCCCACGACCGCGCCGCATTGCAAGATCTGCTGGGCCTGCTCAGCGGCAAAAAAATGGTGCTGATCGACACGACGGGCGTCGCCCCGCGCGACCCACGCAAACGTGACATGCTGGAAGTGCTGGATCTTCCGCACGTCAACCGCCTGCTGGTTCTCAATGCGGGCTCGCACGGCGACACGCTGGACGACACGCTGGCAGCCTTCAAGACAGAGGGTTCACAACAAGCCATTCTGTCCAAGGTAGACGAAGCAGTAAAACTCGGTCCGGCCATTGATGCGCTCATTCGCCACCAGATGGTGCTGCGGGGCGTGACCAATGGGCAGCGCGTTCCGGAAGACTGGGAAGCTGCCGATGCCCACCGGTTGGTCAGCGCTTCCATGCGTTCGCCCGCGCGATCGGCGTTCGACCCCAAGGCGGCAGACCTGAACTTCTTCTTTTCGAGCCCGGCCGACAACACGCATGAGAAGGGGCTGGTCGATGCTTGATACCGGCTTTCACCAGGGCTCAAGCCTGTACAGCCATGCGCCACAGGATGAATTGCGCTTGATAGCGGTCGCCAGCCCGCAGACAGAAACGCATGGGTTGGAGATTCTCTGGCAGGTGTGCCTGCATCTGCAACGCCTGGGCTACCCTGTGGTGGTGCTCGACGGCACGGCCCGGGAAAGCGAAAGCAGC
>JAMLIQ010000192.1 GCA_023954095.1 Burkholderiaceae bacterium
TATCTGCTATTCGGCCGACGGCATTGTCTTGCGGGTCAACAAGCGTCTGTGCGAGAACATGGGCATGGCGCGCGAGGATTTGCTGGGCCAGCCCGTGGCGCGCACGCTTTTTTCCAGTGAGGAGAACTACCAGGCCTTCGCGGCCATGGCAGCTCCGCTGCTCAGCGCCGGACAGGAAGTGCGCACGGAGTGGGAGTTCCGGCGCAGCGACGGCACGTCCTTCGTTGCCATGGTGACGGGCCAGGGCATCAACATTGCGGGCTATGAACGCTCCGCCGTGTGGATCTACGAGGACATCACCGAACGCAAGAAGCTCGAACACGACCGGCAGGAGAATGAAGAACGCTTGCGCCGCATTCTGGAGAACAGCCCGGTGGGTGTGGTGATTGGCACGCAGGAAGGGCAGCTGGTGTTTGCCAACCGCCAGCATGCCGCAATGATGGGGGTGCCCGCTGACGACCTGCCGTCCTACAACACCTACCGCTCCTGGCGCCACCCGGCAGACCGGGACGTCTTCATGGACCAGCTGCGCCGCGATGGCACCGTGAAAGCCTACCAGGCCGATCTGGTGCGCGCCGATGGCACACCCATCACCGTGCTGCTGTCGTCCATGCTGCTGGACTTTTCCGATGGGCGCTACCTGGTCTCGTGGCTCTACGACATTACCGAACGCCAGATCGTCGAGCAGCGCATTGCACGCAGCGAGGAACGCCTGAACCTTGCCCTGCGCGGCGCCCGCCTGGGGCTGTACGACTGCAGCATCGATGCCCAGGGGCGCATCGGCGAGGTGACCGTGAACGACATCTGGGCCGAGATGCTGGGCTATGAGAAAGAGAGCCTGCTGGCCCGCTACCCCGACCACATGGCGTGCTGGCGCGATCTGATCCACCCCGACGATTTGCCCGATGTGCAGCAGCGGCTGCAGCGTTTTCTGGACAACGAGGTGCAGGAGCACCGGGCGGTCTTTCGCATGCGTACCCGCTCCGGGCAGTGGCGCTGGATTCAGGACACGGGCGACGCGGCGCTGCGCGGCCCGGATGGACGGCCGCGCCGCCTGGTCGGCATCAACCAGGACATCACCGATCAGAAGATCGCCGAAGCCAGCCTGCGCGACAGCGAAGCCTCCAACCGCAAATTGCTCGACGAACAGCAAACGATTTTTGACAACGCC
>JAMLIQ010000193.1 GCA_023954095.1 Burkholderiaceae bacterium
ATCTGGCACCTCGTCGAGCTCCTCGACGAATACCGCGCCTTTGGTGCGCAGGTCATCGACGACGAACTTGTTATGCACCACCTCGTGGCGCACATAGATCGGCGCGCCGTAAATTTCCAGCGCCCGCTCGACGATCTCGATGGCGCGTTCGACGCCGGCACAGAAGCCGCGCGGGTTGGCAAGCAAAATGTCCATGTGCAACTCCTTCATGCCCCTTGTAGGTCGGGCATCCGCCCGAGTCGGGCTGAAGCCCGACCTACAGTATCCCGATCACTTCCGCCTCGAAGCGGATGGCCTTGCCGGCAAGCGGGTGGTTGAAGTCGATGAGCGCGCTATCGTCCGTCAGTTCGCGCACCAGTCCGGTGTAGGCGGCGCCATTGGGCGCCTTGAATTCGATGAGCGCCATCTCCCGAAGTTCCCCCGGCTCGGGCAGCTCGCTGCGGGCGAAGCGCTGCATCAGTTGCGGATTGTGCGGGCCGAATGCCTGCTCGGGCTCGAGCAGGAATACGGTGCGCTGTCCGACAGGCAGATCGATCAGGCAACGCTCCAGGACGGGTGCCAGTTCCCCGCTGCCCAGCTGCAGCGTGGCCGGCTTGGTGCCAAAGGTGCTCACCAGCTCGTTGTCATCCGCCAGGGCCAGCCGGTAATGCAGGGTCAGCAGGCTGTCGGCCTGTACGACTTCGCTCATTTCTACTTCCCGCTTGAACAAAACAGCTGCTGCCAGACAAGCAGCGCCACGCCCACGGAAATCGCCGAATCGGCGACGTTGAAGGCGGGCCAGTGCCAGCCGGCCGCGTGCACGTCGAGAAAATCCACCACCGCACCGAAGCGGACGCGGTCGATCACGTTGCCCAGCGCGCCGCCGAGGATCAGCGCGGCCGCCAGCGGCAGCATGCGCTCGTTTGCATGCCGGCGGATCAGCAAAGTCAGCCACAGCGATACGGCGAGCGCCAAGCCGACGAAGAACCAGCGCTGCCAGCCACCCGCATCGGCGAGGAAGCTGAACGCTGCACCGGTGTTGTAAACGAACACCAGGTTGAAGAACGATGTCAGCTCGATGCTCTGGCCAAGCTTGAGCGCGGACACGACCCACAGCTTCGTCAGCTGGTCGAGAAGGATGATCAGGCCGGACAGCCCCAGCCAAAGC
>JAMLIQ010000194.1 GCA_023954095.1 Burkholderiaceae bacterium
CTCGGTGAAATCAGAGCAAGGCGAATGATGGCCAACGAAGGCACCGTGCGCGGCAAGCCTGGACGCAAGGCGACGCTCAACACGCAGCACATCAAGGCCCTGCGGGCCATCACACAAGAGCAGCCGCAAGCGTCGCTGGACGAAGTGACGCGGGCGCTGCAGCGACGCACCGGCGTGACGGTGTGCTCGGCGACGGTGCGCAAAGCGTTGCGCGAGGCTGGCATCACCCGGCTCAAGCCGCAGCGTCGGCCCAGCGAGCGCGCTGCGGTTCAAGGCGGCGCGCCATTGCGCGTGGGCTACACGCAGGCGCATCGACGAGACGACGGCCCCAGCGGCATGAACACCGATCTGACAGATGCCGAATGGGCGCTGGTGGCCGATTTGTTCGAGCGCCAGGGCGGGCGCGGCGTACCGGCCAAGCACCCGCGCAAGCACATGGTCGATGCCTGCTGCTACGTCGTACGCACCGGCTGCGCCTGGCGCTTGCTGCCCAAGAGCTTTCCGCCCTGGCGCGGCGTCTACAAAGCCTTCAGCCGCTGGGCGGGCGCCGGCACCTTCGAAGCCATGCACGACCGGCTGCGCCAGCAGTGGCGCGACCGGATCGGGCGCAACCCCGAACCCACGGCGGCCATCATCGACGCGCAGAGCACGCGCAGCACGGCCCAAGGTGGCCTGACGGGCTTTGACGCCGGCAAGAAGGTCAAGGGTCGCAAGCGCCATCTCGTGGTCGATACGCTGGGCCTGCTGCTGGCCGTCACCGTCACCTCGGCCAGCGTGCAGGATCGCGACGCCGCAGCGCCCGTCGTGGCCCAGGCCGTCGCCAAGGTGCCGGGACTGTGCAAGCTCTACACCGATGCCGCCTACGGCGGTCAGTGCGCGCAGAGCATCGAGGCGGCGCATCCGGGCCTGAGCGTCGAAGTCGTTCGCCACCCCGCCAACCGCAGCACCGGCACTTGGCAAGACGCGCAGCAGCCGCTGTGGCCCCTGGCCGTACCGAGCGGCTTTGTCGTTCAGGCCAAGCGCTGGGTCGTCGAACGCACCCACGGCTGGAACGAGCGGGCTCGTCGCCTCATCGCGCATCACGACCGTTCCTCCTGGGCGCCGGTTGCCTG
>JAMLIQ010000195.1 GCA_023954095.1 Burkholderiaceae bacterium
GGCCGCGCAGCCCACGCCCAGCTGCACCTTCAAGAGCGGCAAGATCATCCTGCAGCAGCCCGTGGAGCGCGAGCAGATGGCCAAGCTGCTGGAAACCGGCAAGACCGACCTGCTCGACAAGTTCGTGAGCATGCGCACGCGCCGCAACTTCAAGGCCCACCTGGCGTGGGACAAGGACGCAGGCAAGGTCAACTTCGAGTTTGCGCCCAGCAAGTTCCCGCCACGCCCAGGCGCCGCTGCAAAAACAGTAGCTGCCAAGGCAGGCAAAACAAGCGCTGCAGCCAAAAAGTCTCCTGCAAAGAAGGCCGCAGCCAAGTCCACCGCCGCCAAAGCGCCGCGCAAGGCCGCCGCAGGCAAGGCGCCCAGCGCCGCGCTGGCTGCCGTCATCGGCACCGAATCCGTGGCGCGCCCCGAGGCCGTCAAGAAGATGTGGGAATACATCAAGACCCACAACCTGCAAGACCCCAAGGACAAGCGCACCATCGTCGCCGACGACAAGCTGCGCGCCGTGTTCGGCAAGGACAGCGCTGGCATGTTCGAGCTGGCGGGCATCCTGGGCAACCACCTGGGCTGACCGGGAGCCTATGCGCAGCCCCGGAGAACGCGCCATCCTTCGCGCTCTGGCAGCGGCCCTGGTGGCCGCTGCGGCTGCCGCTTGGTGGACGGCCGACGAGTGGTGGCCGCAGGCCGGTCCCTGGACTGAACAGGCCTGGAAAAGAATCACACGTCCCGGAGCCGACACCCTGCCGCCCACAATGAAACGCCCGGCACAGGCGCAGCCCGCCCAACCCGGCGCCTCAGAACCTGCGCGCCCGCCGTCGCGCAAATGCCTGAAAGACGGCCGCACCACCTACACCGACCAGCCCTGCCCCCGGGGCAGCCAGGAGCTGCCGGTGGAGGGCGCAGTCACCACGCTGCCGCACTGACTTGCGGGCACCCAGGGCATACACCCGGCCCCCGATACCCGCGTGACACGGACCGTCACCCGCATGGGCTAAGCTGGGTCATCGCGCATTCGCACTCTTCGCACCGTACCCACCCACTGGCCATGCAACAGCAGCAACCCCCTACGCCTTCCACCCGCTCCCTGCCCCTGGCCGGTGCC
>JAMLIQ010000196.1 GCA_023954095.1 Burkholderiaceae bacterium
AATAGCAAATATTGATATAAAATCTGACAAAACAAATGATGAAATAATAATACAGCCAAATCCCGCAGGTGATTATATTACCGTTACAACAAAAAGCGTAAGTTCGGAAAACTGCAAATTAGAAATAATAAATAATCTTAATCAGGTTGTTTTAGCAAAGCAATTAGCTTGTAATAATCAGGAAAAAATTGATGTTTCAAAAATTAATCAGGGGTTATATGCAGTTAAGATATTTTTGAATAATGGCTTAACTAAAATTCAAAAGCTAATTATTACACGATGAAAACTATTAGAAACATTTGCGATTATAAAGTGCAAATGTTTCTAATGTTTTTTACATTAGAATCATTTGAGCTTTGCGGGCAGGGGTTAAATACATCGTGGTTACTTGGATACTTAAGTACTAAGGGCAGAATAACATTTACTGACACTTCCTATAACTACGTTACCGAAATAAGGAAGGTCCCTTTTACTGACACACAGGGAAATATCTCTGATGTAAATGGGAATTTGTTAATGAGTAGCAACGGTATTTTTATAGCCAATGCTACGGGTGATACCATGCAGGATGGAGGAGGTTTAAATCCCAATTTATATACGGATGGTTATAAACAATATGGATTAGCCATGTCTTATGCCAATATAATTTTACCCATGCCTGATGATTCAAATAAATATGTTTTGTTTCATCAAACAGGGAGTGATGTAATTCTTGCCTCAACTGAAATATATTACAGTATAGCGGATATGAGTTACAACAGTGGGCTAGGTAAGGTATTGAGTAAAAATAATATCATAAAATCAGGAACGTTTGGAGCGGGATTATCAGCGTGTAAGCATGGTAATGGACGAGATTGGTGGGTGTTTTCCATAAGCATAAATGCAGATTCTGTTTATAAGTATTTATTAACACCTGATTCTATTTATTTTATGGGCAGTCAATATTTGAATTTAACAGCCTCTCAAAGTTGGGCAGGGCAACCTAGCTTTTCACCTGATGGAAATAAATTTTCTTTTGCAACAGGATATGGTATTCCTTCCTTAAATATGTGGTATTACGATGTA
>JAMLIQ010000197.1 GCA_023954095.1 Burkholderiaceae bacterium
GGCGGATTCAAGTCCAAGTGCAACATTTGTTTAATGTACCGAATCCGCCTGGAGGCTCAGCCGCTGCAAGTGCTGCGCATAGACCTCCAGGGGGGTGGAGTAACCCAGGGTCATCCTGGGACGCCCATTGAGCTGATCGGCCACGGCATCGAGCTGCTCCTGGGTGTAGCCGCCCAGATCGGTACCCTTGGGGAAGTACTGGCGCAGCAGCCCATTGGTGTTCTCGTTAGTGCCGCGCTGCCAAGGGCTGTAGGGGTCACAGAAGTACACCTTCATACCCGTGTTCTCGGTGAGCCTGGCGTGCTCGGCCATCTCCCTGCCCCTGTCGTAGGTCAGGCTCTGGCGCATAGGGCTTGCTATTGCGTTGAGCTTGTCGCTGAATGCCTGCAGCACATGCGCGGCAGTCGCTGGATTGGGATGAGGCAGCTTGACCAGCAGCACCAGGCGCGTGGTGCGCTCGACCAGGGTGCCAATGGCGCTGGCGTTGTTCGCTCCCTTGATGAGGTCGCCCTCCCAGTGGCCTGGAAGCTGACGGTCCTCTATTTCTGGTGGGCGCACATGGATGCTCAGCAAGTCCTGGATCTCCCCACGCCGGTCCTTGCCCCTGGAGCGGGGCCAGCGCTTGGCGTGGGCCATGCGCAAACAGGACACCAGCTCCTTCTTGAGCTCGCCCCGGGGTTGAGCGTAGATGCAGGTGTAGATGCTCTCGTGTGACACTCTCGCGCGCCTGTCGTGGGGGTGGAGTTTCTTCAGGTGCCCGGCAATTTGCTGAGGCGACCAGTGCTGGTGCAGATGGTCGCACACGAACCGGTACAAGGCCCCTTGGCGGTGCAGCTTGGGCTGGGGGCGGCTGTGAATGCGCCGTTTGCAGCTACGCTGATGGGCAAACTGGCTGACGTAGCCATTGCCCCCTCCATTGCGATGAATCTCCCGGCTGATGGTGCTGGGGCTACGTCCCAGAGCCCTGGCGATGGCTCGGATGCTTTGCTTTTGCTGTAGCCCCAGTGCTATCGCGTAGCGCTCCGATTCTTTGATCTGCTCGTATGTCTTCTTG
>JAMLIQ010000198.1 GCA_023954095.1 Burkholderiaceae bacterium
GTCGGCCACCTCCAGCGCCTCTTCCTGGTCGTGGGTGACGAAGATGCTGGTCACATGCAGCTCGTCGTGCAGGCGGCGCAGCCAGCGGCGCAGCTCCTTGCGCACCTTGGCATCGAGCGCGCCGAAGGGCTCGTCGAGCAGCAGCACCTTGGGCTCCACCGCCAGGGCGCGGGCCAGGGCGATGCGCTGGCGCTGGCCGCCGGAGAGCTGCGAGGGATAGCGTTCGGCCAGCCAGTCCAGTTGCACCAGCTTGAGCAGGTCCATCACCTTCTGGCGGATCTGCGCCTCGCTCGGCCGCTCGCCGCGCGGCTTCACGCGCAGGCCGAAGGCCACGTTCTCGAACACCGTCATGTGGCGGAACAGCGCATAGTGCTGGAACACGAAGCCCACATTGCGCTCGCGCACGTGCACGTCGGTGGTGTCCTCGCCGCTGAAGTGGATGGTGCCGGTGTCGGCCGTCTCCAGCCCCGCGATGATGCGCAGCAGCGTGGTCTTGCCGCAGCCCGAGGGGCCGAGCAGCGCGATGAGTTCGCCGGACTGGATGTCCAGGCTCACGTCGCGCAGCGCCTGGAAGTCGCCGAACTGCTTGCTGACGTTGCGGATTTCAATGCTCATGGTGTGTTTCCTGTCGCAGGCCGTTCCGGGGGGAGTTCGGCGGCGGCTTGCAAAGCCTGTTCTTGGCGGTGCTCGGCAATGGTCTTGATGACCAGCGTGACCAAGGCCAGCAGGGCCAGCAGCGAGGCGGCGGCGAACGCGGCCACGGACTGGTATTCGTTGTAGAGGATTTCCACGTGCAGCGGGATGGTGTTGGTCTGGCCCCGGATGTGGCCCGAGACGACCGACACCGCGCCGAACTCGCCCATGGCCCGCGCGTTGCACAGGATCACGCCGTACAGCAGGCCCCACTTGATGTTGGGCAGCGTCACATGCCGGAAGGTCTGCCAGCCGGTGGCGCCCAGCACGATGGCGGCCTGCTCCTCGTCGTTGCCCTGGGCCTGCATCAGCGGGATCAGCTCGCGGGCGATGAACGGGAAGGTGACGAACACG
>JAMLIQ010000199.1 GCA_023954095.1 Burkholderiaceae bacterium
GGCCTGTACGCCGTGGGCGAGGTGGCCTGCACCGGCCTGCACGGCGCCAACCGCCTGGCCAGCAATTCGCTGCTCGAATGCATGGTGTTTGCCCGCGCGGCGGCACAACACATTGCCCAGGCACCGCGTGTGCAGATCCCGGCGCTGCCGCGCTGGGACGACAGCCGCGTCACCGACGCCGACGAATCGGTGGTGATCTCGCACAACTGGGACGAGCTGCGCCGCTTCATGTGGGACTACGTGGGCATCGTGCGCACCAACAAGCGCCTGGAGCGCGCCGCACACCGCATCTCGCTGCTCTGGGCCGAGATCGACGAGTTCTACGCCCACTTCCACATCACGCGCGACCTGCTGGAGCTGCGCAACCTGGTGCAGGTGGCCGAACTCATCGTGCGATCGGCGCAGCTGCGGCGCGAAAGCCGGGGCCTGCACTACAGCCGCGACTATCCGCAACTGGCCGCACCGGCCGCACCGACCATTCTGGTCCCCCCTGTCACCCACTAACCCCTATACGCTGCCATGTACCGCACCCTGCTCAAATCCAAGATCCACCGCGCCACGGCCACACACTGCGAACTGCACTACGAAGGCTCCTGCGCCATCGACGAAGACCTGCTCGAAGCCGCCAACATGGTGGAAAACGAGCAGGTGCATATCTGGAACATCAACAACGGCGAACGCTTCATCACCTACGCCATCAAGGGCGAGCGCGGCAGCGGCATGATTTCGGTGAACGGTTCGGCGGCACGGCGCGCCAGCGTGGGCGACCTGCTCATCATTGCCGCCTTTGCCCAGGTGCCCGAAGCCGACGTGGCCGCGCACAAGCCCCAATTGGTGTTTGTGGACGCGAACAACCGCCAGACCGAACTGCGCGACCACGTTCCAACCCAGCCGCTGTAAATAGAGAAATCAAAAACAATAGCTACGAGCGCTTGCATATCTAGCGCTTGAGGCTATTTTCGCGACTTATCCGACCGTAGCCGCCAGCCAGCCGCGCAGGCTGTTCACAAAGGCCCAGGCCTCGACACGGGGTACATCCTCCA
>JAMLIQ010000002.1 GCA_023954095.1 Burkholderiaceae bacterium
GACCTGGGCATGCTCAACAGCTACGCGGGCCTGACGGTGCCGCTGATTGCTTCGGCCACGGCCACGTTTTTGTTCCGGCAGTTCTTCCTGACCGTGCCCGACGAACTGGTGGAAGCCGCGCGCATGGACGGCGCAGGCCCCATGCGGTTCTTCAAGGACGTACTGGTGCCGCTGTCGAGCACCTCGATTGCCGCGCTGTTCGTCATCCAGTTCATCTACGGCTGGAACCAGTACCTCTGGCCGCTGCTGGCCACCACCAGCGAAGACATGTACCCCGTGGTCATCGGCATCAAACGCATGATCGCCGGGGGCGACGCGGCCAACGACTGGAACATCGTCATGGCGACCGCCATCCTGGCCATGCTGCCGCCGGCCTTGGTGGTCGTGCTGATGCAGAAATGGTTCGTCAAGGGTCTGGTGGACACCGAAAAATAATGAAGAATTGGCTGATAACGCTTATCCATCAAGCGTCAGCAGCTTTTAAATTGATAGCACTATGGCATCCATCATTCTCCGCGACATCGTCAAACGCTACGGCCAGGGGCCCAAGGCCAACCAGGTGATCCACGGCGTCAACGCCGAGATCCGCGACCGCGAATTCGTCGTCATCGTCGGGCCGTCGGGCTGCGGCAAATCCACGCTCCTGCGCATGGTGGCGGGGCTGGAAGAAATCTCGGGCGGCGAGATCCTGATTGGCGACAAGGTCGTCAACCACCTGGAACCCGCCAAGCGCGACATCGCCATGGTGTTCCAGAACTACGCCCTGTACCCGCACATGAGCGTGTTCGACAACATGGCCTACGGCCTCAAGATCGCCAAGGTGCCCAAGGACGACATCAAGACCCGCGTGGACAAGGCAGCCAAGATCCTGGAACTCGGGCCCCTGCTGGAGCGCAAGCCGCGCGAGCTCTCGGGCGGCCAGCGCCAGCGCGTGGCCATGGGCCGCGCCATCGTGCGCCAGCCGCAGGTCTTCTTGTTCGACGAACCGCTCTCCAACCTGGACGCCAAGCTGCGCGCGCAAACGCGCCTGGAAATCCAGAAGCTGCACCGCGAACTGGGCATCACCAGCCTGTTCGTCACGCACGACCAGGTCGAAGCCATGACGCTGGCGCAGCGCATGATCGTGATGAACGGCGGCCACATGGAGCAGTTTGGCACCCCCGAGGAGGTCTACCACCAGCCGGCCAGCACCTTTGTGGCCAGCTTCATCGGCTCGCCCCCGATGAACCTGCTGCGCCACGCACCGGGCGCACGCCCCGGCACACTGCTGGGCGTGCGCCCCGAGCACCTGGACGTGGGCACGGACGGCTGGGAAGTGACGGTGGACACCGTGGAACTGCTGGGCGCCGAGCGTCTGATCTACGCCCGCCTGGACGGCGAGCCGCTCATCGTGCGCGTGGAGGAAGGCCGCCTGGCCCCCCAGCCCGGCGACACCCTGCACGTGGCACCCCGCGAAAACCGCCTGCACTGGTTCAACGCCGACACCGGCAAGCGCATCTGAAAGCATGACCGCCCCCTGGCCCTACCCCCGCTGGATTGCCCACCGCGGCGCCGGCAAGCTGGCACCCGAGAACACGCTGGCCGCCTTCCGCCTGGGCGCGCAGCACGGCTACCGCATGTTCGAGTGCGATGCCAAGCTCTCCAGCGACGGCGTGCCCTTTCTGATGCACGACGCCACCCTGGCACGCACCACCAACGCGGCAAAGGTGCTGGGCGCAGGCGCCAGCCCCACAGGCGGCGACCACAGCTGGGCCGCGCTGGCCCAGCTCGACGCCGGGCACTGGCATGCGCGCCAGTACGCGGGCGAGCCGCTGCCCACGCTGGACAACATCGCGCACTTCTGCCTCGCCAATGGCTATTTCCTGAACATCGAGATCAAGCCCACCCCGGGGCACGAAGCAACCACCGGCCGCGTGGTGGCCGAGCATGCGGCGCGCCTGTGGCGCGGGCAGGCCGTGCCCCCGCTGCTGTCGTCCTTCCAGCCCGAGGCGCTGGCCGGTGCGCAGGCCACGGCGGCGCACCTGCCGCGCGCCCTGCTGGTCGATACCCTGTGGGACGGCTGCCTGGACGTGGCTCGGCAGCTGGGTTGCGTCGCCCTCGTCTGCAACCACGCGCTGTGGGACGCGGCACTGGTGCACAAGGTGCAGGGCCTGGGCCTGCGCTGCCTGAGCTACACCGTGAACGACGAATGGGCCGCGCAGCGCCTGATCGCCCTGGGCACCGACGGCATCATCACCGACCGGGTGGACCTTTTCAGCCCCGCAGGCTGACAACAATGCCTCAGACGCGCCAGCCGCGCCGCAGCAGCCACTGGCACGTGCCCGTTGCCAGCACCAGGACTGCATAGGTCAGCACCTTGCCATCGCGCCCCAGCCACCACAGGCCCGCGACCAGAACACCACAACCCACTGCGAAAACAATAGCTACTTGCGCCCACCAGGAAAGCGCTGCAGCCGTTTTTTTCATAAAAACCCGGCTACCGGGCACCAGCACCATCGCCAGAACCAGCGCAGGCGCAGCGAAATTGAGCAGGTGGTTGAGGGCGGTCAGCGGGTCCATAAAAATGACGTAAATCAAGACTTGTGCAGTCGGTGTCACTCCGTACACGCAACAATTTTATAATCCGCGCATGTCTGTCTGGGCCCTTGGCATCAACCACACGACCGCGCCGCTCGATCTGCGCGGCCGTTTTGCCTTTGCGCTCGACCAGATCGCCCCCACTTTGCAGGGCCTGCGCCAGTCGCTGGGCCAGGGCCACGAGCACCGCAATGTGGAAACGGCCATTGTCTCCACCTGCAACCGCACCGAAATCTATTGCGCCGGCGACCAGCCCGCACTGGACCACACCCTGGGCTGGCTGGCCCACAGCGGCGGCGTCAGCCCCGATCTGCTGCGCTCGCACTCCTACGTGCTGGAAGACGGCCCTGTGGCGCGCCATGCCTTCCGCGTGGCCAGCGGGCTCGACTCCATGGTGCTGGGCGAGCCGCAAATCCTCGGCCAGATGAAGGACGCCGTGCGTGCCGCCGAAAGCGCGGGCGCCCTGGGCTCCACGCTCAACCAGTTATTCCAGCGCAGCTTTGCGGTCGCCAAAGAGGTGCGCACCTCCACCGAGATCGGCGCCCACAGCATCAGCATGGCCGCCGCTGCGGTGCGCCTGGCCAGCCAGTTGTTTGAAGACCTGGGCAAGACGCGCGTGCTGTTCGTGGGCGCGGGCGAGATGATCGAGCTGACGGCCACGCACTTTGCCGCGCGCAACCCGAAATCCATCGCCATTGCCAACCGCACCCTGGAGCGTGGCGAAAAACTCGCCACCCGCTTTGGCGCCGAAGCCATGCGCCTGGCCGACCTGCCCGATCGACTGCACGAATTCGACATCGTGGTGAGCTGCACCGCCAGCAGCCTGCCCATCGTGGGCCTGGGCGCGGTCGAGCGCGCCTTGAAGAAGCGCCGCCACCGCCCGATGTTCATGGTCGACCTGGCCGTGCCGCGCGACATCGAACCCGAGGTCAAGCAGCTCGAAGACATCTACCTCTACACCGTGGACGACCTCGCCGGTGTGGTGCAGACCGCCCAGGCCAGCCGCCAGGCCGCCGTGGCGCAGGCCGAGGCCATCATCGATGCGGGTGTGCAAAGCTTCATGCACTGGATGGACCAGCGCGACCCGCAGCATGGCGTGGTGCCGCTGATCCGCCAGATCAATGGCCAGGCCGACGCTTGGCGCGCGATCGAAATCGCCCGTGCCCGCAAGCGCCTGGCGCGGGGTGAAGACCTGGACGCGGTGCTCGACGCCCTCTCGCGCGGCGTGGCCCGCAAGATGCTGCACGGCACCATGGCCGAACTGCGCAACGCCGACGCCGCCGCGCGCGAGCAGACCGCGCACACCGCCTCGCGCCTGTTCCTGCGCTCCCAAAGCAAAAAACCGCTTTAGCGCCCGCCCTGTGCGCGCAATCAGCTACATTTTTTGTAGCTAAATACACCTTCTCTGCATGAAACCCTTTCTCCGCAACCAGTTGGAGCGCTACGCCCGGCGCCTGCAGGAGCTCGACTTCCTGCTCTCGCGCGAAGACATCATGGCCGACATGGCGCAGTACCGCGTGCTCTCGCGCGAGCATGCCGAGGTCACGCAGATCGCCGGCCGCTACACCCGCTGGCTCCAGCGCGAGGCCGACCTGGCCGGTGCCCGCGAGATGCTGCAGGACGCCGACATGGCCGAGATGGCGCAGGACGAAATCACCAGCTGCGAAGCCGAGCTGCAGCAGCTCGAAGACGAACTGCAACGCCTGCTGTTGCCGAAGGACCCTGACGACGCACGCAACGCCTTCCTGGAAATCCGGGCCGGCACCGGGGGCGACGAGTCTGCCCTGTTCGCGGGAGACCTGGCGCGCATGTACACGCGCTACGCCGCCAATGTGGGCTGGAAGGTCGAAGTGGTGAGCGAGAGCCCGGCCGAACTGGGCGGCTACAAGGAAATCGTGCTGCGCATCGAAGGCGAGCAGGCCTATGGCCGGTTGCGTTTTGAATCGGGCGGCCACCGCGTGCAGCGCGTGCCGGTCACCGAAACGCAGGGCCGCATCCACACCAGCGCCTGCACCGTGGCCGTGATGCCCGAACCCGATGAGCGCGAGGCCATCAAGATCAACCCGGCCGACCTGCGCATCGACACCTTCCGCGCCAGCGGCGCGGGCGGCCAGCACATCAACAAGACCGACTCGGCCGTGCGCGTGGTGCACCTGCCCACCGGCATCGTGGCCGAGTGCCAGGACGGCCGCAGCCAGCACGCCAACAAGGCCAAGGCGCTGCAGGTGCTGCAGGCGCGCATCCACGAAAAGGAACGCAGCGAGCGCGCTGCCAAGGAGGCTGCCGAACGCAAGGGCCTGATTGGCAGCGGCGACCGCAGCGACCGTATCCGCACCTACAACTTCCCGCAGGGGCGGCTGACCGACCACCGCATCAACCTCACGCTGTACAAGCTGCTGTACGTCATGGAGGGCGACCTGGACGACGTTCTGCAGGCCCTGCAACACGCCCGCGAGGCCGAGCAACTGGCCGAGCTGGAACACAGCACGGCGTGAACCGGAATTTGAATGAAAACAGGCTATAACGCTTATCCACCAAGCGCTGATAGCTATCAATTTAGAATAATCATGACCTTGCAGCAGGCACTGTCTACCGCCCTGGCCCAGGGCCTGGCGCGCATCGACGCGCAGATGCTGCTGCTGCATGTGCTGGGCCGCGCCAGCCACGACCGCGCCTGGCTGATCACCCACGACACCGACACCCTGCCCCCTGCCGCGGCGGAGCAGTTCGGGGCGCTGTGCCAGCGCCGCCGGGCGGGCACACCCGTGGCCTACCTCACCGGCCGCAAGGCCTTCTACGGGGTGGATCTGCAGGTGGATGAGCGCGTACTCGACCCCCGCCCCGACACCGAAACCCTGGTGGACTGGGCCCTGGAAGTCCTGGCCCACCAACCCGCACCGCGCGTGGTGGACCTGGGCACCGGCAGCGGCGCCATCGCCCTGGCCCTGCAGCAACAGCGCCCCGATGCCCAGGTACTGGCCGTGGACGCCAGCCAGGACGCTCTGGCAGTGGCGCAGGCCAACGCCACGCGCCTGGGCCTGCCGGTGCAGTTCCGGCACGGACACTGGCTGCAGGGGATGGCAGGCGGCCTGGATGCCATCGTATCCAACCCGCCCTATATTGCCGCCGCCGACCCGCACCTGGCCGCCCTCACCCACGAGCCCCTCGCGGCCCTGGCCAGCGGCGCCGATGGTCTGGACGACCTGCGCAGCATCATCGCGCAGGCTCCCGCCCACCTGGCGCCCGGTGGCTGGCTGCTGCTGGAACACGGCCACGACCAGGCCGAGGCCGTCGCCGCTCTGCTGCAGCAAGCCGGCCTGGCGCAGGTGCAAAGCCGCAAAGACCTCGCCGGCATCGTGCGTTGCTCAGGCGGCCAGCGGCCGACAGTGAAATAATCCCCCCTTTCGTTTCCCCACCCACCGGGCCTTGCCGCCCCCTTTCGGAGCCCCCATGAGCGATATCCAAAAACGCATCGACGACCTCGTCAAGACCAACGACATCCTGCTGTTCATGAAAGGCACGGCCAGCTTCCCGATGTGTGGTTTCTCCGGCCGCGCGATCCAGATCCTGAAAGCCTGCGGCGCCGACCCCAAGGCCATCACCACGGTCAACGTGCTCGACGACGACGAAATCCGCCAGGGCATCAAGGACTACAGCCAGTGGCCCACCATCCCCCAGCTCTATGTCAAGGGCGAATTCATCGGCGGCTCGGACATCATGATGGAGATGTACGAGTCGGGCGAACTCAAGCAGACGCTGGGCACCTGAGCCGGCGCGGCCCGCTGTGTCGCCTGTGCAAAAGCCGCCCTCGGGCGGTTTTTTCATGGGCGCAACAGCAGGGTTTTCACAGGGTAGTTTCTGCATTGAGATCGGGCCGCTTGTGTGCTTGAATGGAATCATTCACCTCACGCAGGAGCATGCCATGACCAGCCATAGCCTTGTTCCCCAAAGCCTGAGCCTGCCCGTGGCCCAGATGCGCAGCGTGTTCTGCACCAGCGATGTGGAACGCAAGCTTGCCCGGCTGCAGGACACCGGCCCGCAACGGGATTTCGACCACCTGCGCAGCATGTACGAACGCATGCTCGAGCGCGGGCCCGAGCGCTTTCAGGTCAAGCCGCAGGGCGTCCCCGACATGGCCGACCTGTACGACCGGCTGCCCAACTTCACCGAAGCCCTCGACGACGTGCGCCGCCACGTTGCCCTGGCGCAAGACAGCCGCGACGGCCTGGAAGTCACGCCCATGCTGCTGCTGGGCCCCCCCGGTATCGGCAAGACGCATTTCGCCCGCCAGTTGGCCGAGCTGCTGGGCACCGGCATGAACCTGTTGCCCATGAGCTCAATGACGGCCGGCTGGCTGCTGTCGGGCTCCTCGTCGCAATGGAAGGGCGCGCGCCCCGGCAAGGTGTTCGAGGCGCTGGTGGAGGGCGAATATGCCAACCCGGTGATCGTGGTGGACGAAATCGACAAGGCCAGTGGCGATGCCCAGTACGACCCGCTGGGGGCGCTCTACAGCCTGCTGGAGCACGACACGGCGCAAAGCTTCACCGATGAATTCGCCGAGGTGGCGATCGACGCCAGCCAGGTCATCTGGATCACCACGGCCAATGACAGCCGGGGCATCCCCGACCCCATCCTCAACCGCATGAACGTGTTCGAGGTGCAGGCGCCCACCGTCGATCAGGCGCGCAGCATTGCCCGGATGCTCTACACCGGCATCCGCACCGCCCACGACTGGGGGCGGCTGATCGATCCCGAACCGCAGGGCGACGTGCTGGACTGCCTGTCCCACATGCCGCCACGCGAAATGCGCCGAGCGCTGATGGTGGCCTTTGGCAATGCGCGGCTGGACCACCGCTGTACGGTAGAAGTGGCTGATTTGCCCAAGGGCGCCTCCAGCCGCAGCCGCATCGGTTTTCTGCAGTAGCGCCGCCAGGGGCCCACCAGACTGGACGGGCAGATACACTCGCTCCACCGGTGTGCCGCAGGCCACGCTCTGCCCTTTTCCATGACACTGACGCAAAGCCTCTTCGTGATCGGCCTGCTGATCGCAGCCAGCGCTTTTTTCTCGATGGCCGAAATCTCCCTCGCTGCCGCGCGGCGCCTGCGCCTGCGCCAGCTGGTCGACGAAGGAGACCTCCGTGCCGAACGGGTGCTGCGGGTGCAGGACCAGCCCGGCGACTACTTCACCGTGGTGCAGATCGGGCAGAACGCGGTAGCCATCCTCGGGGGCATTGTGGGCGAGGGAGCACTCAGCCCGTATTTCAGCGCACTGATGGAACTGTGGATGCCCAGCAGCACGGCGCAGACGGTGGGGTTTCTCGCATCGTTCACCCTCATCACCTCGTTGTTCATTCTTTTTTCCGACCTGTTTCCCAAGCGCCTGGGCATGGCACGGCCTGAGCGGCTGGCGGTCGCTCTGGTGCAGCCCATGGCGTGGTGCATCACACTGCTGCGGCCGGTGGTCTGGCTCTATAGCCGGGCGGCCGATGTGCTGTTCCGGGTTCTGGGCCTGTCGTCGCTGCGCGACGACCGCATCACCTCCGATGACATCCTGGCAACCATGGAGGCCGGTGCCCGCGCCGGCGTACTGGCCGCAAGCGAGCAACAGGTCATCACCAATGTGTTTGAACTGGACACCCGCATGGTCTCCAGCGCCATGTCTCCGCGCGACCGGGTAGCCTTCTTCCTGCGCGACGAACCCGACTCGGTAATCCGCCTGCGCATCGCCGCCGAACCTTTCTCGACCTACCCGGTCTGCGAGCGCGACATCGACCACGTGGTGGGCTACGTGGATGCCAAGGACCTGTTCCAGCGCGTACTGAACAACCAGCCCATCTCGCTGCGGGACGACACCTTGGTGCGCAAGGTGCTGATCGTTCCCGACCGGCTCACACTCTCGGAGGTGCTGGAACAGTTCCGGCAGGCACACGAGGATTTTGCCGTGATCGTGAACGAATACAGCCTGGTCGTCGGCGTGGTCACGCTCAACGATGTGATGAGCACCGTGATGGGCGATCTGGTCGGTGCGGCAGATGAAGAGCTGATCGTGCGCCGCGATGAAAATTCCTGGCTGATCGATGGCGTCACGCCCGTCGAGGATGTGCTGCGCGTGCTCTCGCTCGACGAACTGCCGCACTCCGAAGAGTACGAAACCCTGGCGGGCTTCCTGATGGTGATGCTGCGCCGGGTGCCCCGGCGGACCGACAGCGTGGCCTGGGGCGGTTACACCTTCGAGGTGCTGGATGTGGACAGCTACCGGATCGACCAGGTCATGGTCTCCCGTCTGTCCACCGCCACACCAGCTGAGCAGACCAGCGCCTGACGCCTCAATGGTTCAGCCTGCAGCACGGCCCTCGAACCGCCAGTTGCGTTGCGCCGAGAACACCGCATTCGGGTAGGGCGAGCGGCCCCGGCTGCCGTTGTAGCGGCCCAGGGTCATGAACAGGTCACCGCGTTCGCGGTCCATATAGTGGCGAAGGATCACGCAGCCAAAACGCAGATTGGTCTGCATATGGAAAAGCTTGCCGGGGTCACCATCGCCGATCAGGCGCGTCCAGAACGGCATGACCTGCATGTAGCCCCGGGCGCCCACGCTGGAGACCGCGAACTTGCGGAAAGCACTTTCGACCTGGATCAGGCCGAGAACCAGCGAGACATCCAGCCCCGCACGTCCGCTTTCATACCAGACCGTTTGCAGGAAATCACGCCGCACCTCCCAGTCGGGTTTGCGGCGGCGCAGGCGATCGCTCATGGCGCCCAGCCAGCGCAGGTAGTGCAGGCGGGCCTCAGTGGAAGCAAACACAGGTTCGGGCGGCGCGCGGTTGCCGATGGCGGAACTCAGCGCCGTACGCACCGAATCCATGAGGGGCTCCTCCAGCTGGCCTCCAGCATGGGCCAGTCCTGGCGATGCCAGCCAGGCCGCAGGCCCGGCGGCCAACGAAACAAGACAGGAACGGCGCGAAAAACCCTGGATCATGGGGCCAGACGGCCCAGGACATGGGCCAGGATATCGGACACAGCCACCTTGGTGGCGGCCGCGTCCCGGCGGTGCTGGTATTCGACCTGGCCTTCCTTGAGGGCGCGGTCGCCAATGGTCACGCGGTGCGGTACCCCGATCAGTTCCCAATCAGCGAACATGGCGCCAGGGCGTTCACCCCGGTCGTCCAGGATCACATCCACACCTGCGGACTGCAACTGGGCATAGAGCTGCCCTGCCTGGGCCTTGACCTCGGGGAAACGTTCGGGCGTGATGGGACACAGCACCACGGTGAAGGGCGCAATCGCATCGGGCCAGATGATGCCGCGCTCGTCGTGGTTCTGCTCGATGGCCGCCGCAGGCAGACGGGTGATGCCGATGCCGTAGCAGCCCATCTCGAAGAGGGCGGGCTTGCCGTCCTCACCCAGGAAGGTGGCGTTCATGGCCTTGCTGTACTTGGTGCCGAGGTAAAACACATGCCCCACTTCGATGCCGCGCTCGATGGCAAGTTCCCCCTGGCCATCGGGCGAGCGGTCGCCCGCCACGACATTGCGCAGGTCAGCCACCAGCTCGGGCTCGGGCAGGTCACGACCCCAGTTGACGCCGGTCATATGGAAATCCACCGCATTGGCACCGCAGATCCAGTCGGACATCACGGCGACCTCGCGGTCGACCACGATGCGCACGGGCTGAAGCAGCCCGACAGGGCCCAGGTAGCCCGGGGTGCAACCGAAGTGGGCTTCGATCTCGGCCAGGGTGGCGAAGCGGAAGCCGGCATCGAGCCCCGGGACCTTGGCAACCTTGATCTCGTTCATGTCATGGTCGCCGCGCAGCAGCAGCAGCCAGACCTGGCTCCGGATGATCTCGCCAGCCTCATTGGTCTCATCGGTGGCCAGCACCAGCGACTTCACCGTGCTTTGCAACGGCACGCCCAGCAACTCGGCCACATCGGCGCAGGTGGCCTTGCCCGGCGTGGGCGTTTTGGCCATGGATTGTGCCGCGGCAGGGCGCGGACCGGCGGGCGCCAGCGCCTCGGCCTTTTCCATATTGGCGGCGTAGTCGCTGCCCGGGCAGTAGACGATGGCGTCCTCGCCGGTGGCGGCGATCACCTGGAATTCCTCGCTCAGATCGCCGCCGATGGCGCCACTGTCGGCCGCCACCGCACGGTAGGTGAGGCCGAAGCGGTCAAAAATGCGCCGGTAGGCCTGCGCCATGACCTGATAGCTGGCCTTGGCGGCAGCCTGGTCGCGGTCAAAACTGTAGGCGTCCTTCATGGTGAACTCACGTCCACGCATCAGGCCAAAGCGGGGGCGGCGTTCATCGCGGAACTTGGTCTGGATCTGATAAAAATTCTTGGGCAGTTGCTTGTAGCTGCGCAATTCCTGTCGCGCAATGTCAGTGACCACTTCCTCACTGGTGGGCTGAACAACATAATCGCGGCCATGGCGGTCCTTGATGCGCAGCAGTTCGGGGCCCATGCTGTCGAATCGCGCCGTCTCCTGCCACAGTTCGGCCGGCTGCACCACGGGCATCGTCAATTCGACGGCGCCTGCGCGGTTCATTTCCTCCCGCACGATGGCTTCGACCTTCTGGATCACGCGCAAGCCCATGGGCATATAGCTGTAGACCCCGGCACCGAGCTTCTTGATCAGCCCCGCGCGCGTCATGAGTTGGTGGCTGACCACTTCGGCGTCCGCCGGCGCTTCCTTGAGGGTGGAGATAAAGAACTGGGAGGCTTTCATCGGACGATTTCAGGCGGTTGGGGCTGGTCCCCTTGCTGCACGCTAGGGGCCGTGCATAATGGACACAGTTTAAAAATTTGGGGTTCGATTATGCTTGACCGGGACGGCTTTCGGCCGAACGTCGGCATCATCCTGCTCAACCAGAAAAACCAGGTGTTCTGGGGCAAGCGCATACGCACCCACAGCTGGCAGTTCCCGCAAGGCGGCATAGACCGCGGCGAATCGCCCGAACAGGCGATGTTCCGGGAACTCCACGAAGAAGTAGGCTTGCATCCCAACCACGTTCGCGTGGTTGCCCGCACCCGGGATTGGTTGCGCTATGAGGTGCCTGACCGGTACATCCGCCGCGACGCGCGCGGACATTACAAGGGCCAGAAACAAATCTGGTATCTGCTGCAATTGCTGGGGCACGATTGGGACTTGAACCTGCGTGCCACCAACCACCCGGAATTCGACGCCTGGCGTTGGAATGACTATTGGGTTCCGCTGGATGTGGTGGTGGAGTTCAAGCGCGGTGTCTATGAAATGGCATTGACCGAACTCGCCCGGTTCTTGCCGCGCCATGAACAGCGCAATCGTTACCTGCGTAGCGGCGTGCGTGCGCGTGAGCATGATGTTCCCGCAGGGGGCGCAATGCACCGCACCGGCGGGCTGTTGCTGCACCCGGGAGTCGAGCTGCCACCGGGCGCAAGCTTTGATCCTGACCCCCAATCATCCAGCCATTCGTCCGACGAGCCGCCGGCCAACCTTGCCACGCACCCTCCTTCGACGCAACAGTGAGGCAGGTCCGCTTTGGATGGAACAGCGGAACAAAAGGCGGCGGCGGTGACCGCTGTCCGCGTACCGTATGAGGGGCTACCGCCCTGTTGTCAGCACCAGATTGTCGCGATGCACCATTTCCGCCTCGGCAACATAGCCCAGCAGGCGCTCAAATTCGGATGAAGGCTTGCGGCACAGCAGGCGCGCCTCGGCACTGGAGTAGTTGGCCAGCCCGCGGGCTACCTCGCTGCCGGCAGGATCACGCACGGCAATCACGTCACCGCGCGAAAAATCTCCGTCCACTGCCGTCATGCCAATGGGTAACAGGCTCTTGCCTTCGCCGCGCAGCTTGGCAGCAGCCCCCGCATCGATGACAACCGCGCCCCGCAACTGCAAATGGTCCGCCATCCACTGCTTGCGTGCCTGCTGCTTGGCAGTCTGCGCCACCAGCAGGGTACCTATGGCCTCTCCCTGGGTCAGCCGCAAGAGGACATCGGGCTCACGCCCCCACGCAATCACGGTAGAAGCCCCGGACCCTGCGGCACGGCGCGCCGCCAGGATCTTGGTCAGCATCCCGCCACGCCCGATGCTGGTGCCCGCTCCTCCTGCCATGGCTTCCAGTGCGGGGTCCCCCGCTCGGGCTTCGTGCACAAACTGGGCCTGCGGATCGCGCCGCGGATCGGCGGTATACAGACCCCTCTGGTCCGTCAGGATAACAAGCGCATCCGCCTCCACCAGGTTGGCCACCAACGCCCCCAGGGTGTCGTTGTCGCCAAACTTGATTTCGTCATTGACGACGGTGTCGTTCTCGTTGATCACAGGCACCACACCATGGGTCAGCAAGGTCAGCAAGGTGGAACGCGCATTCAGATAGCGCTCACGATCCGCCAGATCGGCATGCGTCAGCAGGACCTGCGCGCTTCCCGTGCCATTCTCACGCAGTTTGGTCTCATACATCTGCGCCAAGCCCATCTGCCCAACTGCCGCCGCCGCTTGCAATTCATGCACTTCGCGGGGCCGCACCGCCCAACCGAGACGCTTCATACCCTCGGCGATGGCGCCACTGGAAACCATGATGACCTCGCGCCGCACCCCGGATTCGCCGCGCACCAGAGCAGCCAGCTGGCGACTCCACTCGCCAATGGCCAACTCGTCCAGCCCACGGCCTTCATTGGTGACCAGGCTTGATCCCACCTTGACCACGATGCGGCGCGCCTCGCGCAGCACGGTCGAATTAGATATTTGATTCATTCAGGCTCCAGCGCCCATCAATAAAGCGGATTCAGCTATCAATAATGCAGCAAACTATTGTGTCAAGCAGACGTATCGCCCGCAAAACGCGGGTCCACTTCGGCAATAGGCGCCTGTTCTGCCAGGTGCTGCGCCTGAACATGGCGGTAAATGGCATGGATCAAGGGCTCACACCCTTCGCGCGTCAGTGCGGAAATCTCGAAAACCGGCCCCTTCCAGCGCAAGCGTTTGACAAAATCGGCCACACGCGCGGCTCGCGCCTCTGAAGGCACCATGTCCAGTTTGTTGAGCACCAGCCAGCGAGGCTTCTTGTACAGACCAGCATCGTATTTCTTCAACTCACCCACGATGGCTTTGGCCTGCGCCACCGGATCAACACTGTCATCAAACGGTGCCATATCAATCACATGCAGCAGCAAGCGGGTGCGCTGCAGATGGCGCAGAAACTGGTGTCCCAGGCCTGCGCCCTCCGAAGCACCCTCGATCAATCCCGGAATATCGGCAACCACAAAGCTCTGCTCTGGCCCGACCCGCACAACGCCCAGGTTGGGGTGCAGGGTAGTGAAGGGATAGTCCGCAATCTTGGGGCGCGCATTGGAAATAGCCGCGATCAGGGTGGACTTGCCCGCATTGGGCATTCCCAGCAGCCCCACATCAGCCAGCACCTTCAATTCCAGCTTGAGGCTCTTCTTTTCCCCGGGCCAACCTGGTGTTTTTTGCCGTGGTGCACGGTTGATGGCACTCTTGAATCGCATATTGCCAAAACCACCATCACCTCCTTTGGCAATCGTGATTACTTCACCGGGTGTCAACAACTCGTAGAGCACTTCACCGGTTTCCGCATCGCTGATGATGGTGCCGACTGGCATCTTCAGGGTAATGTCGCTGCCTGCCGCGCCAAACATGTCCGAGCCCATGCCATGTTCTCCGCGCTTGGCATCATGGCGGCGGGCGTATCGAAAATCCACCAGAGTGTTCAGGTTCGAATCAGCTACAGCGAACACATGCCCGCCACGTCCACCGTCACCCCCATTGGGTCCACCGAATTCCTTGTATTTCTCGTGCCGGAACGACACACACCCATTGCCACCATCACCGGCAGAAATGTCTATATAGGCTTCATCGACGAACTTCATGGAGGTTCCAATTCACAAAATGGTGGCTTACCCCGGCAACGCACCAAGACCTGATGGTAAGGCGTCCCGTGGAAGCCGCTGCACCACAGCGCGGCTTCATTCGTCCATGCAGAAAAAACGAAGCCCCGACACTGCGGGGCTTGTTCTTTCACGATCCTACGGGATCATGCCGGGGCGCTGAAGCAGCAAAAATGCTTCAGGCTGCAGCTGTCACGTTGACCGTGTGCTTGGACATTGCGCCCTTGATGGCAAACGACACGTGACCGTCAACCAAAGCATACAAGGTATGGTCCTTGCCCACGCCGACATTGGAGCCGGGGTGAAATTTGGTACCACGCTGGCGCACGATGATGGAACCAGCGCTGATCAACTCGCCGCCGAAGGCCTTCACACCAAGCATCTTGGGCTTGGAATCGCGCCCGTTTCGCGTAGAGCCGCCGCCTTTTTTCTGTGCCATGACTCAGCTCCTTCCTTAAGCAGCAATGTCGCCGATTTGCAGTTCGGTGAACTGCTGGCGGTGACCTTGGCGTTTTTGATAGTGCTTGCGACGGCGCATCTTGAAGATGTGCACTTTGTCGTGCTTGCCGTGCGCCACGACAGTGGCTTTCACGGTTGCGCCGGACACCAGGGGCGTACCCACCTTTAGCTCAGCGCCGTTGCCGACAGCCAGAACCTGGTCGATGACGATTTCCTGGCCTACGTCCGCAGCAATCTGTTCTACTTTAATTTTCTCGCCGGAAGCAACGCGATACTGCTTGCCGCCGGTTTTTATGACCGCGTACATATTGACCTCTTCGTGCTCTAGTACTTGCGTACTTTGAAGAAACTTCCATGAAAGGATTTCCATGGGAGCCGATGATTATAGCACTGTGCCGCAGCCTGCGCACCAGCAAAGGCACCTCCCACCTATTGAGCCAAGCACCGCGGCACGCTTCCTATAATTCGCAACACTGCTTGCGATCTCCATCTTGACTGCCACCACCCCCCCGCCCATGCCCGCCCCCTCTCCTCTCGCGCTGATTGCCAATGACATGCGCGAGGTGGATCTGGTGATTGCCAACCGCTTAGCTTCTGGCGTTCCGCTGGTGGGCCAAGTGTCCCAATACATCATTGCCGCAGGAGGAAAGCGACTGCGGCCGGCCTTGCTGCTGCTGATGTGCGGTGCGCTGAGATACCAGCACCAGCAGCGCTTCAATCTGGCTGCCGTGGTCGAGTTCATCCATACCGCAACCCTGCTGCATGACGACGTGGTGGATGCATCCACACTGCGTCGCGGGCGCGCCACAGCAAATGAAACTTTTGGTAACCCCGCCAGCGTGCTGGTCGGAGATTTTTTGTACTCGCGCGCCTTCCAGATGATGGTCGATGCAGGGCAGATGCGGATCATGCAAATTCTGGCAGATGCCACCAATGTCATCGCCGAGGGCGAAGTCATGCAGTTGATGAACATGCACGACGCTTCACTGGACGAGGCCGACTACCTGCAAGTCATTCGCTCCAAGACCGCCAAGCTTTTCGAGGCCAGCGCCCGCTTGGCTGCTGTTCTCGCAGGCAGCGATGCCACGATCGAGGAAGCCTGCGCAAATTACGGTCAGGCCCTGGGCACCGCCTTTCAGATCATCGATGACGTACTCGACTACGACGGAGACGCAACAGAAATGGGCAAGAACCTGGGCGACGACTTGCGCGAAGGCAAGGCGACGCTCCCCCTGATTGCCGCCATGCAACGCGGGTCGGCATCCGATGCACTCACCGTACGACACGCCATTGAAAACGGCAGCACCGAACAGCTCAATGCCATCGTGGAGATTGTCCGAAACACTGGCGCCCTCGAGATTGCACGCCAGGCCGCGGCCTCCGAAGCGCGCCGTGCAATTGCAGCAGCCAAGCAACTCCCAGCAAATGAATACAGTGCCGGTTTGCTACAATTGGCGGCTCAGTTACTGGAGCGTCGCACCTGATTTCAGGCTGCAGATCGCTCAACCTGTCGGGGTGTAGCTTAGCCTGGTAGAGCGCTACGTTCGGGACGTAGAGGCCGGAGGTTCGAATCCTCTCACCCCGACCAACACACCATAGAAAAAGCCCAAGTGAATCAACCACTTGGGCTTTTTGCTTTGAATCGTCATTCATGCCGATCAAGAGTAAATTTGTCCCATCGTTGTCCCAAATTTGTCCCAAAATTCTGAGTCATTCAGCCTGCTTGTGGCACATCGAGGCTGCACGAACCACCCGGAAGTTTGACTACCAGTTGTCCTTCCAATACTCTCGCTATTATTCATAGTCGCATAGCTTGCCACTCCCCATGCCTCCAGCCACCATTGAAAGCCTCCAGCGCCGTCGCACAGTTGCGATGGGCTTCGCTGCAGGCGCATGTGCGCTGGGTGTTGTATTGCAGCTATGGCTTTTCTATGGCGGTGCGTCTTCGTTGATTGATTCGCATCTCTTGCAAAACGCATTGGCTTTTGGGGTTTTGGGCTCGATCACAACAGTATTGGTTGTGATTCTGGGCGTATGGGCTCCGACTCACGACCGGATCGTCCAAGCCTTGCGCACGAAAATTCGTGTCAAGCATCCCCCCACTGCCGACGATTCGTTCGCTTCCGGCCCGGTCCGGCACACCACGCCACCTCCTCGGCATCACCTTCACTGACCCCAGGTGCCGCGCGCATAGCGCGTGGCTTCGGCGGCCGCGCCGCTGACAACCAGTGAAGAGTGATAAATGTTCGAAGCATCTCTGGTAGCTGCAGAAGGCCAGCTGCCCAAAATACTTTTCGTCGAGCAGCTGTCTGCGTTGCTCGGAAAGACAACAAACACGATCCGCACGTGCGCGACCAATCGTAAGTACGCCCACTTGATTCCAAGGCCATTCAAGTTGCCGCACAGCAGGCGGCTTTGCTGGTACGAGCATGAAGTTTTGCAATGGATTGAGTCCAATCGGCCAGCACAGCCCCCTCCACCCAAAAGACCACGAGGGCGACCAACCAAGATTGAGCAACTTGCGCGTGCGCGCTGGCAACAGCTGAACGCACCCGTCCAAAGTCATGGAAGGGGTCAAAAATGAAGACCCCCAACCAGCTTGACACACTGCTTGCAGAAGGTGAACTGATTCGTGCAACATCGCCTGTCGGTGACGACCTAGCCTTCCACCATTCGCTATTGTGTTCGCTTGCCCTTCCCCGACGTCCTGTACCGAGTCGGGATTTTCTGCGACGAGCAGGCGAAGGGTGGCTTCATGTACAAGCCGGTGCTCTTGATCTGGGTGATGGTCCGGTCTTGCAGCCTGTCCCCTACGGGGCTGTTCCACGACTGGCCCTGATCTGGATTTCTACGATTGCACGGCGTTCCAAATCGCGAGACGTATTCATTGGTCGTAGTGCAGCTGAATTCCTTGAGATGCTCGGCTTTGACAAGCAGGGGCACCGCTACTGCACATTGCGTCAGCAGTTGCACGCGCTGGCCGCATGCAGGATGCAGCTAGGCTTCAATGGGCAGACTATCAACGAATCAGTAATCAAACGCATTGATGCCTGGCTTCCGGGTGCTCATTCGCAACGCTCAACATGGCCGGGCTCGCTCTTGCTCGACGCTGAGTTTTTTGACGAACTTGTGCGGCACTCAGTCCCACTGGACGCGCGCGCTTTGCATGCGCTGCGCGGATCAGCGCTGGCGCTCGACGTATACGCCTGGCTTGCACACCGCCTGCATCGGCTCAACCACCGGCCACTGTGGCTGCCTTGGCACACGCTCAAAGGCCAGTTCGGTCATGAATATGTCGGCAAGCATGGTCTCGGGGATTTCTGTACCAGCTTCAAGCTTGGGTTGAGCAAGGTCTTGATGGTTTATCCAGATGCGCGGGTATGTGTTCAACGCGGTGGCATCGAACTGCGTCAGTCACCACCACCCGTACCCACCAGAACCTGGCTGCCGGTCAAAGCCATCTCGTCAATTCCACAGGAGGCAGCATGAGCGATCTGACAATCAAGATGCAGGAACTTGTGAAACGCTGCCAGGCAATACTGGATGCCATGTTCTCTCGCGAGCCCCGCAGCGCCTCGCCCAAAACCCAGGTGGAGTATGAGCGACAGGCTCAGCAACTGCTCCAACGCGCGCGGCACGTAGAGGGTGGATTGTTCTACGTAGTTCAGTCAACCACCAGTGCCTCAACATTTCGAAAGCGCCTGATTGCTCTCGAACATTTCATTCGCACGCAGCAGAAGCAGCTGGCGCGGCAGTTGAACGCGCCAGTGGTACAAGCGGCAGAAATCTTGCACATAAGGCTGTTTTCGCAACTGAAAAACCTGCAAACACTGCAACGTCTACGAAAGGATGGCATGACAGGTCAACGAGCCAAACGTCGCAGTAAACGTCAGGCCCTGGCGGGACTGCCGGACAACTGGCGTATCGCTCTGTGCAAGCGCGCTGCAAGTGGGCAGTATCTGTTTCCCCTCATCGTTTTGGCACTGACTGGATGCCGCCCGGCGGAGTTGGTGAGTGGCGTTCACCTATGGCGTCGCAAGGATGAAACCACCGGCAAGGTGCTGATCCATTTCAGCATTGCGGGTGCAAAAGTTAAAGCCGAACAGGGTCAGCCGGTTCGAACGATCACCTATGACGCGAAAGACCCGCACCCGTTCGTCATCGTCGTCAATGAACTGCTGGATGCACAGCCCGAGCCACAGGTCTTCGCGCAGATCAGCAGTGCCGTCAATTTAACCGTGGAGATACGCCGCCTGGCGCGCAGCTTGTGGCCCAAGCACAAGCAACCGATCACTTCCTATTGCTTCCGCCACCAGTTTGCCGCCGACCTGAAGGCCAACGGCGACGACGAGGCCACAAGCCGTGGACTCGGGCACATCAGCGCGGAAACCCGACGCGTGTATGGCACCGCCAACCAGGCCAGCAAACGGTACCGCCTGCGTCCTCTGCGGATTGAAGTCGAACGCTCTGTGAAGCCCCGCAGACGCGGGCCTTGCACGAAGTGGCGTAACGAGCCAGCCCAATAAAGCGTACCGTGCCGGACTGCCATGCAGGCAGTCCGGCACGGTACTTTGCTATGACCCACAGGACAATCGCCGAAGCGCCCGCCCGATGGTCATTTGACCTCGCGCAGCGCCACGTACCGAACGCCCGCTCCCTCTACCCGCACAGCCAGGTGATCGCTGTTTGACACCAGATAGGCGAGCGACTGCGCAACGGTGAACGGAAACAGCACCGGCTGCGACGGCAGGTTCGAGATCGCCAGGGACTTGCCCGCATAACGCAAGGCGGCTTCGATCAGCCATGTCGTGAGCTCATCGTTCTCGACGATGGTTGAAGCCAAACGGATCACGCGCTTGCCCTTTTCAACCCGCTCTACAGCACCCCAGCCAGCCTGACTCTGAATGACCATGTTGGTCATCCGGTAGGTGCCTTCGCGCTCGCCGTAGGTTTCGCTCATCCGCCGATGGATTTCAGCGGACGTGCAATCGCCTTGCAAGGCAGACAAGCGCCCTATCAGCTCGGCCACTTTGCCGAAGAATGGATAGGTGGCCACGGCCACGCCCCAGTGCAATGCGGCAACCGGCACGTCAGCCTGCACCTTGAAAATAGCCGCTCCACGATCGGCAAAGTCCACCAGTTCGGCGCGCGGTTCCAGCCACAGACGGTTCAACACTGTGCGCGTTTTCGTGCGCGCCGCAGCGCCCAGCCCAGCGGCATCCAGCAATGCCTCCAGGTCTTCGAGTGGCGCTACACCCGCGCGAACCTTCAGCGCAGCCGTCGCCCAATCGAGATGTATGAACCGGTCAAAGCCGATCCGGGGAGCCGACACATTCATCCTTCACCATTCACACCAGAAACCCTTACAAAAGGAACGATCAATTCTTCCACCGACACACCACCATGTACCACCACCTGATCGCGGTCGGGTACGAACGCACTGCGTCCGCATGCGAATAGAGGCATGAAGTTCGCGGGCAGTCCCGCGATGTCCAGAGGGATCGTTCCTGGATACGCCACCGCTGAATCCGCACGCAGCGATTCGCTGCGATAAATCCGCACACGCTCACCACGCGACTCCGCGATCACACCCTGATTGGGCCTGCCCACGCCCACGGCATCCACATTGCCGTGATCCGCTGTGACATAGATGCTAAAGCCTTCATTCAGCAGCAGGGCGAACAAGCGTTCAACAAACCCCGTTTGCAGCCAGCGATCCAGCCAATACGCTACATCCGCCTTCGATCGCTCGTTATGCAGCCGTTCGTCCACCTCATCAATCACCAAACCCAGCACCTTGGGCTTGCGGTCGCCAATGTCAGCTTGCAGCGCATCCAGCTGCTCGACTTGGCGCAGCGCGCGCCGATACATCACATCAGCAGGCGCGACGCAGCCTTCGTTATGCCAAAACGCTTTCCACAGGGATTCTTCCTTGTTGGTGTGGTCTATCGAATCCTCGAACTCGCGTGGCCGCAAACCGGAAAACAGCGCCTGGCGTGACACCGACGTCACGGTAGGCAACCATGCAAACGCCGTGTTTTCATCGAACGCCAATGGCTGCTGGCGGGCAATCAAATGTTCCCTAATTCGCACCCACTGATCGAAAGCCAGTCCGTCGAACACCAGCAAGGCCACCTTGGCCTCGCCCGCATTGCGACGCTGACGCAGGAAGCGCGGAACATGATGCAGCATCACAGGGCCTTTGGTCGCTGGTTGCAGGATCAGGTCGGCGTAGTGACGGGCCGCTACCCATGCCTGAAGGCGCTCGTCAGACTGCGCCTGGATCGCCTTGATGCGCTCTCGAATCGCCGTCATCCGTTCGCCGCCGTCCTTGCCCGATAGATCGTGAACCCGGCTCAACATCTCACCAAACCGTTTGGCGAAGTCGCTCCACTGCTTGCCCGGCGCATCCACGTCTGGCACCGCCGCAGCCAATGCCGCAATGCTCTTTTCTGCGAGCGCAAACTGCGACCACACATCCTCGACGATGCCTGCCCTGATCCAGCCCGGCACCGAAGCCGGAACGCCAGAGACGGCCAGCGGATGCAGGCTGCCGTCAAGGAACATCGAATCAATGATGGCGCGCACATCCGTGTGCTCGAAGGGAATCTCAATCGGTGCGGTCGGTGTGCTGGATGGCGTCACTTCCGACTCCGTGACGCGCCTGCCTTCCAGCTTCAGCTTGTCCAGATAGCGATACCAAGCATCCTGTACAACGCGTAGCAGAGCGTTCTTGGAAGACAGCCATTGCGCCACCGGCTGCCCGGTGAACAAGTTTCGGCTCCGCAGAATGCCCGCCACATGCTCGGCAAACGGCTCCGGCAAGGCGCGATTGGCGAAGTGCAGACGCAGCACCTCGCGCCAGAAATCCACCGGCGTGCGGATGGATCGCGGCGTCAGTTGATAGACGTGTTCGAGGATGAAGTCCCTTGATTCGCCTTCGCCACGCGCCGATTGCAACTCTGTCTGGTGCGCATCGAACAGCGCTGCCAGCAGTTCCGGCTCCACCTGCCGCACGGCGCCGTAGGCGAGCTTTGGGAACAACTCGGCCAGAATCATCCGCACCGTGCGGGCATTGCGCACGATGTCCCACGGCAAATCATCAGCGTTATCACGGCGCAGATGCACGACCAGCGCCGCCGATGGCGCAGATTCATTGGCATCCCACGCCGCGCGATAGCGCTCCTCATATTCCGCGCGAAAACCGAACGGATCGTCGTAGCCCATCACTTCAAAACCACGTGTGCGCAATTCGGACAGCAGCCTTTCGTCCAGCAGCACGCCGTCCGGATCACAGGCTACCCACAAGCGCGAGAGATCCGCCGTGAAAAACCCAAGAATACGCTGATGCCACACGCTGCTCATGCCAGCCCCCCTCGGTCGGTGCTGGCCGTAGCGTCAATTCGCACCATCGCCACGGCGTTCAATTCGGGCGTGGTGGTCTCCATATCACCCAGAGCAGCCAAGCGCGACTCGTGCTCGGCGCGCAGACTGCGTCGGCGGAACTCGCGGACGGCTGGCAGGCCGATGCGCCCGATGGCATGATCGCGCGCATCGAAAGCGTAGGTGGCGCGGTCCCGCTCCTCCTTGATGCGGGCGCAGTGCTCCTCCGCAAGCGCGACGAACAGAGGTTCGCCTTGCACTCGGGCCACGGTAAACGATGATTCGAACCAACGCGCCGACTCTTCCGCATCGGCCACGCCCTGCACGGACACGGTTTCGGTCAGCAGCAAATCCCACACTCGCTTGGCTGTGGGCACGAAGGGGCGGCCTTCGTCGTTGATGAAAACCGGCAGAAACCGCTTGCGGCTGGCGCCTTGCGTAGCCAGCCCGATCTCCCACAACGACCAGACGCCGTTCACCGAGTCCGGCAAACCTGTCACACGAACCACGGGCAAGGGCTGCCCCACCACAACGCGCGGCACATCGCTGACGATGGCCTGCGCGCGCGGGTCCTCCAGCGTCAGCCACTGCGCCGCCGGGTGTTCATCTGCCGCCCGCGCATCAAAGCATGCCTGCGGCGTTTCGCTGTCATCGGCCCAGCGCACGCGCCAGACACCCGACAAACCATCGCCATGCTTCGTCGCATCTCCGCCGCGCGCCGCCAGCCCATTGACGATGGCGCGCTCTAGCCAGTACTGCGCCGGATGGTCACGCCACTTGCGCGCCTGGTCGGCGTCCAGGTCATGCGGTGCGGCCAACAAATCACTGCTGGCCCTCGACTCCGCCAGCGTGGCGCGCAGGGTAGATACCACATTGTCTGTTTCCTGCTCGATGGCTTCCGGATGTTGCAGGCTTTGCACAAACAGCTCATCGAACACCGGCTCCACTTCTGCCGAGTCCATCACATCCGCAGCCTTGTCCACGCCGAACTCCTCGGCAATGAGGGCGAGCTTTTCCTCCAGAACCTGCCGCACACGGTGCTCCACCGTGTCTTCCAGCACAAAATTCAGCGCACGCACCACGTACTTCTGCCCGATGCGATCCACCCGCCCAATGCGCTGCTCGATGCGCATCGGGTTCCACGGCATGTCGAAATTGACGATGACGTGGCAGAACTGCAGGTTCAAACCTTCGCCACCCGCGTCGGTGGAAATCAGCACGCGCGCATCCTGCGCGAACTGCTGCAAGCTGCGCGTGCGCGCTTCCATGTCCATGCTGCCGTTGAGCGTGGTGACAGCAAAACCCCGGCTTCCCAGATAGTCCATCAGCATGGCCTGCGTGGGAACGAACTCCGTGAAAATCAGCACCTTTAACGCCGGATCGGCTTCTTCCTGTTGCAGCTTGTAGATCAGCTCCAGCAGGCTTTCGGCCTTGGCATCGGTGCCTGCGGCTTCTGTGGAACGCGCAAGCTGAAGCAACGTTTCCACTTCCGACTTCTCCATCTCCAGCCCATTGGCCTGCAACGCCAACTCCACCTGGGCTTCACCGTCCAGCTCGGCCCATTCGTCGGTGCTGAGGTGCTCCCACAGACGGGCTTGCGTCTGCGGCGTGTCCAGCACCGCTTGCCGTTTTTCCAGCGTGGCGCGGATCGCCGCCGTGCTGCTGGTCACCAGCCGCTGCATCAAGATCATCAAAAAGCCAACATGGCGCTGCTTGGCCGCCAGCGCCTGGTTGTAGCCGTGGCGCACATAGTCGGTCACGGCTTCGTACAACTGCTGCTGCGCCGCGTGCCGAGCCTGCCACGCCACCGCGTGCAAGCGCGTGAGCCGGGGCTTAAACAGCGGCTGGCCTTCGGCATTGATGGCGACGCGCTTTTCGGTGCGGATCACAAAAGGCTGCACCCGCTCGCGGCTGACGCTGCCTTCATCAGGGAAGGCATCCCTATCTAGCAACTGCATCAGGCGCATGAACTGGTCGGTTTTACCCTGGTGCGGCGTGGCTGAAAGCAGCAGCAAGTAAGGCGAGGCTTCCGCCAGCGCCGCGCCCAGCTTGTAGCGCGCCACCTGCTCGGTGCTGCCGCCCATGCGGTGCGCTTCGTCAATGATGACCAAATCCCACGCCGCCGACACCAAGTCCTCGAAGCGCTCGCGGTTGTAGGTCTGGAGTTGTTCCAGACCCCAGCCGCGCCGCGCTTCCAGCGGTTTCACTGAATCCAGTGCGCAGATCACCTGATCGTGCATGCGCCACGGATTGTCCTCGGCATCTTCCCCACGCCACTGGCGCAATGCCGCGAGCGCGGACGGTTCGAAAAAATGGAACGGTTCACCAAAGTGCGAACGCATCTCCGCCTGCCATTGGCGCACCAGCCCCTTGGGCGCAACCACCAGAATCCGCTTCGCACGGCCACGCAGCTTCAGCTCGCGCAGCACCAGGCCCGCCTCGATGGTCTTGCCCAAACCCACCTCATCCGCCAGCAAGTAGCGCACGCGGTCACGGCTCACGGCCCGATTCAGCGCGTAGAGCTGGTGCGGCAGCGGGATGACACTGGACTGGATGGGCGCCAGCAGCAGGTTGTCTTCGAGCGCGTCCTGCAACTTGGCCGCTGCCGTGGCGTGCAGCAACTGCTCCACCGTTGGCTGCACGCTGGCCAGCGGCGCCAGTTCCGCCGCGCGTGCGCGCAACACCGCGCCCTTGCCGGGCAACCACACGCGATATGCTGCATCGCCCCACAGCGCCAACCGCTCCACCACACGGCAGGGCGCGGCCTGCCGGATGTGCCAGCACCAGTCACCGGTGTCGAAGCCGCTGCTACCCGTCTGCGCCATTACTCACGCCCCGTCTTCGCTGCGCGTCAGCGCCATGTCGTACAGGGTCAGCAGCTTCTCGTCTTCTTGCAGGGTTTCGTCCGGCAGCTTATGGGCAATGGCGAGGATGGTGGCGTAGTCCTTCGCCGACCACGCGGCGCGAAAACCGGCGCGCAGCACCTCCAGGCGCGACTCCTTGATCTTGCGGCCGGTGAAGGTTTTGTAGTGCTCGAATTCCTTGAGCAGCGCCTTTTCACGCTTCTTCTCCAGGTCTTGCGCCTTGTTCGGGTCGGGCACATACCAGCGGTCTTGCGCGCGAGCGACAAGGCGAGGGTCGGACTTCTCCAGCCCCCGCAGATCGTGGTAGTTGGTGGAGAGGTAGCGGTGAATCTGGCTGGGCACCTCGCCCGCGCCCTCGTAGCGCAGGAAGTTGGCTTCCAGCAGCGCGGCGAGTTCCGGGCGGGTTTCATGCTTCTTCCAGCCCGCGCCCAATTGTTTGATGAACTCGGGGTGAATGTCCTGGTAGGTGGATGGCCGCGCCTTCAGGTAGTCCGCCGCCCAGTCGATGGCACTGCGCTCGTCGGAGACGAACAGCTCCATCTGCGGCGCTTGCGCCACTTGCGCGCGCTTCTTGTCATATTCTGTCACCTGCTCGGGCAGGAAGACCATGCCGTCGCGTTCGGGAAAGCGGCTGCGCAGGCTGGAAAGGAATTCGTCGGTGGACAGCGGCACCGGCGCGTCGTGGCGCACGAACCAGGCCACCATGCGGTCGAAAATGCGGCGCGGGTCGCGTTCGACGATGAATTCCAGCTCGCCGTTTTTTACCTTGGTAACCGACAGTTGCCGCAAATGCGTCTGCACGAAATCCCAGGCCGACTCCACCGTGCCGCCGCTTCTCTTGAAGCGTTCTTCCAGCCCGCCGTTGGGCTTGTAGGCTGAAATCACCAAATCCTGCTTCACGGCGGTGGTGGACGTGACTTGCCGGTAGCTGCCCTGCACCTTGTCCAGCGCCGTCACTTCGGCCACCACGAAGCCCGCCTGCTGCAAGGCCACCTGAATCGCGTTCCACACCGCCGCCTTGCTATTGGAGAACACCACCGTCATCCAGCGCCCGGGCTTGAGCACGCGGTTGTACTCGGCAAAGCAGCGCTGCATCAGGTGCTGGTACTCGGGCAGCGCCTTGTGCTTGAACTTGTCGATGATGGCTTCGGGCTCGGCGTCAGTGGTGACACCGTGCCAGGCCTCAACCAGAAAGTTCAGGTCGGCGTAGTAGATGTTTTCGCCGAAGGGCGGGTCGGTAAAGATGTAGTCCACCGAACCATCGTGCAGCGGCAACCGCGCCGCCGTGCCGGTGTTGATCGCCGCGCCGCTCGTGTCAACTTTAAAATGGCTGAAGGCCTTGACCAACCGATCCAGCTTGCCCCCAAGGTTGTACCAAGGGCTGCATTCGGCGTGTTGCGAAGCGACGTAGTACACGCCAGTCAGCTGACGATTCACTTGTGAGCCGCCGGGGCGGCCTTGTTGAATGGGTTGATAGCGATTGAGAACCGACAAACCCCAAATCGCCTGCTCCACCATGAACACCAGAAAGCCGCGAATCCGCGCGTCCGGGTTCGCTTGCGCCTTTGCCCACAGCAAGCCCATTGCCTGTGCGGCGCGCGGCAGATAGAAGTGATGCACATGGGTGAAGCCCTTGGGCGCAATTCGCGAGCCGTGGTACATGGCTTCGATGGGAAAACGGGTGGTCGGCACGGCTGCGGGCAGCGGCCAGGCGTCGATCTTGGCCAGCGTGGCCAGGTCCGCGGCGTCTGGCGCTTTCTCGTAGCGCACCTTGCCAACGGCGTAACTGATGATGGACGGCTGAAACTTGACCCGCTGCCACGATTGCCCCGTCGCCGGATCGACGCGCGTTTCCAGCACGCGCTCCAACCTGTCCTTGTTCAGTTCCGCACCGCAATGCGGGCACGGAAAAACGTCGCGCACGCGCTTGCTTTCGTCTTCCAACGCTTCGTCGAGAAAATTCACCGTGCCCGCGCATTCCGGGCAACTGAACACCTCGCTCCACACGGTGTATTCGATGCGGCCCTTGGTCTTGCCATCGCTGTGCAGCGTTTCATACATCCAGCCAATGTCCTGCTCAACCTCCTTGAGCAATTGCTTGCCCGCCTGGGCAAAGGCATCCACATCGAAGGGAATGTTGTAGTTGGCGCCGATGAAGGTGGCAGCGGGCGACAGGTCGTTGAGTACCGCGCGGCGTGCGCCCCATTGCGGCGCGGTGCGGCCTTCCTTCTTCCACGCCATTTCCAGCTCGTGCCGGTAGCTGGCCGGGGCCGTGCCACACCACTGCGCCGCTACGCCGGTCATACCCGAGCCGGAAAAGCCGTCCAGCACCACATCGCCGGGGTTGGTGTAGTGCAAGATGGACGGCACGATGGCCAGGTGCGGCACCTTGGTGTGGTAGCTGTGCGCCTTGTAGATGGCGTCGGTCTTGCCCACGCTCACGTCAATCGCCAGCGGCTCGCGGCTGTACTTCACCGCCGGGTCGTAGGGCGTGCCATAGTGCGCCACAAACTCCGCCAGCCACGGGTTCGGGCAGGCGGTGTAGTACGGCGGGTCGGACATGGCGAGGATGGCTTCGTCCGTGCCAGTCGGAAAGCCTTCCTGCTGGCGAAAGGCCGGGTCTTGCAGTCTTTTTGCCAGCAAACCCAGGTAATACAAGCGCCGGGCGCTATCATTTTCGAATGTCTGACCGAGGCATTCGACCGGGCCGACAGCTTCGCTGCGCTGGTCTTGGAGTAAGTCGCTCATCTTAATTCGTCTTCTAATTTATTCATCGACCGGCGATTCGCCATCAGCGTGGTTTTCAGCATATTTCTTCATGCCGTCCCGCAGAATTTCAAGGAATGTGTGATTTCTGCACTCGGCATCTGCCACGATCGCATCGAAAGACACTACAAAGGTTGGCGTGGGAATAATCCGTCCATCAGGATGCGGGGTATCGAATTCCTGATAGTAGACCTTGCCTTTCGAGAAAAAAGGCGTCCACTTAAATTGCCGCAACCGAAAGGCTGTGGTGTCATTGATATTCATGATTGCGTAGTACCAGACCCTTTGAATGTTCGGACAATATGCCACCAGCTTTCCGGCTCGGTCGAGCAGTTGATTGACTGCATAAAAATTGTCTTTTTCTTCGTCAGTTTTCTTTTTTATTTCAACCACCACCACATCGACCGGCGCAGTGTCATTCGGATCAGCCGAGAAGATCATGGCAATATCTGGCCTTCCCGTATCACCTGCGTTTTCATCGTCTAGGCGTATGGCATTGATGACGGCATCCATGCTCTTCTCGCTCAGGATCGTGCGAAACACCATGAACTTGTCGTCGAGCAACCAGGCATTGTTCTGGTATATCTCGGATGACAAGGTGTCTTGCGAAAACTCCTTGAACCTTGGAACGATCAGATTGTGTATCTCGGCTTCGGCGTTATCAGCCGTCATTTCCTTCATGCGGGCAATGATCTTGTCGCGGTACAAAATGTACTCTGTCAAAGTTCGAGAAGACAGCTCCAGCGATTTTTCATATGCCGTTTCACTCAGTTTTTCACACTGAAGAATTTCTTTTTGAATGCGAAAAAACTGCTGCTGGGCGATTGCCAAAGCATCGTCTCTGTCAATCAGACCGACGGTATCTGTTTCGAAGAACCCGAGCAAATGTGGGAATTGCTCTTCAAACTTCTCTTTAATTTTCTCGTTTTTTTCGGTTATCTGCGGGACCTTCTCCGCCAGCACTTTGCCCAGTTCACGGCGCAAAACGCGGGAGAGACGTGCTTGTTGAATGCCTTCAGGTAACACCAATTTCTGCCGCGAGCTATCTACATTAGAGTGAAAAATTTCCGATTCGAATAGAAAAACACACAGGTAGCCTGCCGGAAATGACGACGGTGATATCAGGTTGGCCGGTATCGTTCGTCCGTCGATACTGAACGCCGTAAGGGAGCTACCTTTTCCTGCCACCGATTCGATGTGGTAGTACATGTCAATGGCCGAAATCGCGTCCAGCGAATCATCCTGGATCGTGATCTTGGTCATTGACGGCAAGTCATCGGGCGTTATTGCTGTTTCGTGAGGGAAAAACTCTTTCTGCGCGTTGCTTTCATTGGTCTTCAGGCTGATAGAAATTTTGAATGCCTTGCCGTCACGTTTGCGCGCATCCAGCGTTGGCAGGAATTGTTCGATCAAGAGTGGCTTGAGTGCGTCGGGTTTCAAATCGTCATAGGATTTGACACGATCTTTCGCAAAACCATTGAATACCAATGTTGTTTTGACTGGCTGCTCATCTTTCAGATTTTCGATTGGTACATTGCTATCGAAACCATCTTTGAAGATAAAGGTCCTGCGCCATTTGCTGCGGGTGCTAGTAACATCCACCCGGCTGAAGTAGTTGAGAAATACCAGGCGACCGATGCCTTTGTGGAACTTGTCCCTGGGCCTCAGTAGTTTTCTGAAACGCTCAAAGTTTTCGTCTGTGAATCCATCACCGTTGTCCGAAACCGTGATTTTCAGTGTTTCCGGCTTGTCGAATGCCTGCACATCAATATCTATGGATATTTCGGTCGCACCAGCATCCAACGCATTGGCAAGCGCTTCAAAATAAACCAATGTTAACGACGGATTGGGGAAAAATAGCCTGATGGCCCCAGAGGTTTCAATGTCCATTGTCTTCCTCCGTTGGGCATGCCGCCTGATCGTGCAATAGCTTAAGCTTCACGCCTGCCTCGGTGAGGACATAGCGTTGTTTGGGGGACCGTGGCTTTTCAGGTAGCGTGAGGCGCAGCACGCCGCCAGCCAGCAAAGGCTCAATGTGGGTCGTGACGAAGTGCGGGCGATGGCTGAAACCGGCGTAGGCCATCAGTTCTGCCATCGAGCGCGGCACATCTGCAAATCCAATGAGCGTCCGCTGCACATCGGACAACCGATCAAGTGACCGATCAAGCTCACCCGCATCAAGACCAACTTGATCGGTAGCTTGTTCGGTACGCTGTCCATCACTCGATCCGACTGCAACGTTTTGATTTTCGATGGGGGAATCTGTCGCATTCGTCAGGAACCGAGAACGCAGGTGCTCGGCCAGACCGAATAAATTGCCACCTGCGTCTTGCGCCACTAGAAGTGCTTGTACCGCCAGCCGCTGCACAAGCTGGCGGGCTTCCGCGCCAGACAGGCCGGTAAGCGCCTTCACGTCGGTCACGTCGATCTGGCCCTTGCGGGTGAGGTAGGCGAAGACATCGGCTTCCTGCGCGGAGAGGTGCGCGCCCAGGCTGGCTTGCGCCAGAACTTGGGCTTCAGTGATGAGCTTTTCCTTGCGCAGGCGCAAGCGGAAGCTCTTTTCGGCTTTGTGGTTTTCAATCTCGGGCGGCAGGTAGCCCAGCTTGCGCCACCCGTCGAAGATGGCGCGCACGCCAGTGCCGCCCTGATCAGAGAGACCGATGCGGCGGAAGGCGTTGACGATGCTGGGGTTGCGCACTTCCTTATCGCCGGGGTCGAGCAGTTGTTCGCGCGAGGCAAAGGCGTCGCCGGGGTTGAAAAACTCGGTCTGATCGCGGAAGAAGCGGATCACCGGCACGCGCGAGGTGTCGCCGAAGTCCTGGTGGATAAGCAGGTTGATGGTTGCTTCGCGGAAGGAGATGTAGTCCGGCGGATCGTCGTCGCGGCGCATCGTGGCCGCGTCCACGCCGAAAGGCCGCTCACTATGCCGGAAGTAGAACTCGACGATAGATTGCCATGCCCTGATGAGATTGTCTTCCACGGTAATGCGGTCGGCCCAACGCACGGCGGAATCGTAGTCGGCGCTGGCGTTGCGGTAGAGCTGCACGTCCACTGCCATGCGCGGCAGCACTTGGCGCACGTATTCACCGCTGCCCAGCACCAGAATGGCGGCGCGGGTGGGACGCAGTACGCCGCCTTGCTCGACCAAGAAGCCCCAGTTGCGCAGAAAGGCGGTGTCATCGGCGGCGATATCCCTGCCGGGGTTGCTGGCGGCAAAGCGCGTGCGATACCAGCGCACGGTGGCTTCATCAAAGCAGCGGCTGGTGTCCACGTCCAGCGGCTCGGCGTCGTAGCGGGTGTTCGAGGCATCGCGGATGAAGCGCAGCAGTTCGTCACCGGTGCAGGTGTCGTCGCGACCTCCACGGCGGACATGGGCCTTCTTCGGGTTGCCGTCGAGATAAACCGGCTTTTGCTGACGGGTGGCTTCTGGAATGTAAAACGCCAGCACCGTGCCTTCGGGCAGTTGATGTACGGTACCGTTGATAGGCAGGCGGATGCTGACTTTGTTGACGTCACGCACTTGTCCAAGGAAATCGTTCTGAACCTTGTCGGCATCAGTGACACCGGTGACTGCAAACAGGCCGTTGGCCTGTTTGACACCAAACACCAAATGCCCACCCGCCGTGTTGGCAAAGGCACTAACTGTGGACAGCGCATCTTTGGGCACTGCCCATGACGCTTCCTTGAATTCAATGTCGCTCCATTCGATGGATTGCAGACAGGCTAGTAGTTCGTCTCGCGTCATGGAGTCACTCGATCACGAACCTCAGCTTGCTGACGTCCTTGCCCTTGCCTCGCTCGCTGATAAGCATGTCGAAGCGCTTGCGCAGTTCTTCTGGCGTGGCGGGTGAACCACCGGCGAGCAGCGTCTGCCGCAGTTCGCCACTGGTGACGATGATCTTTTCCAACCCGGACAGTGCTTCCTGCACGGCGCTGGCAAAGTCGGCGGTGACCGGCTCCGGCAACTTGCGCACGGCGAGGAAGGCGTCGATCAGCTTCTTCGACGCAGGTGGCAGCAGGCCAAGACTATCCTGTGTGAACGGGTCTTCCAGGTTCTCCAGCAGGGTCTGCTGCCAGTTGGCCTGCAACTGATCCAGATCGTCGTCCAGCTTGTGCAGGCGGTTGGCGGCGGGCAGCAGTTCCAGTTGCTCGGCGGACGGTCGGAACTGGCAGTGCGGGCACACCGGGGTGGCGAGCAAGGTAGGCTCATCCAGCGCAGAGCAGCTCTTCAGGCCGCCCAGTTCATCCTCAAACGCGGTGAGCTGGCTAGTGGGCATCAGCGATACGTTTGCCAGCACGCGCAGGCCCAGTAGACGGTCGTCGCGACGCAGGGCGTTGCGGGTTTTTTCCTCGGAAACACCCAACCGCGCTTTGCTGTGGCTGGCGATGTAGGCGGCGATGTAGTCCTTCTTGAGCCTAGCCAGCGTCTGGCGGCCTTCGCCCAGCACGGCGGCGGCGCGCTCTGCTGTCCGGTCTTCACCCAGTTTGTTGAACAACGCCTTGCGCCCAGCTTCAGCCTGCTTCACCCAGTCGTGGCCGGGCTGCAAGACCATCTCGGCCTGCGACAGATATGACGCGGCGCCGCCTAGTTCGCCGATGAGCTCCAGCAGGCGCTCGACGCCCGTGAGCACGTTCAGGTTCTTTTTCTGAATTTCGAGGTCTTCTTGCGTGACGCGCAGGTTCTTGAGCTTGCCGACGGTGTTGTAGGGCGAGAGCGATTCAATGAACTGCTTGAGCGCATCCAGCCGCGCATGCCAGTCTTTGGCTTCTTCGTCGCGCAGCAGGTTCTGCCCCCAGAAGCCGAGCTTGCCTTGCTGCAGGTCGGCGCCTGCCTTGAGCACACGCGGCACCAGCGCGCTGACTGCGTCCTGCAAACGCTTGACTGGTTCCTCCTTTCCTTGAGCCGCTTCCTGCGCCAAACCTGGCGGCAGCTCAAGCAATTCGAACATCGCACGCAACACTGCAAGGTTGATTTCTTTGGGCGCTTCAAGGTGTTTGAATGCTTTGAGCTCGTCGAGCGAACGTTCGGCCAACAGGGCGAGCTTGCTGGAATCGATCTTGTCGCCGGTGATGGACAACACGATATCGCCGGAGTACGCCAGCACGCTCAGTACCACGACCAGCAGATCGGGTTCCAACCGCTGCTTGTCGGGGTGGAAATATTCCACGTCGGTGCTGCCTACGATGAGCTCGTTGCGGTTGAGCACCTGGCCGTGACCCTTTGCTGCAAGCCGCTTCAGCACTTCCTGTGCATAACGCGAGTGTGCTGGGTCAATACGGTCGCCGTCCAGCATTTCCAGTGCATCCAGCACGGCAGTGGCATCTTTGGTGCGTGCACCACCCGCCAGTGAGCGCAGCGTGCCGGTGATGAGGGATTTGCGATTGGCCTCGGTGACCAGCACGGGGAACTTGGGGTATTCGGGCGCAATGTCGGCAAAACGTTGCCCCAAGACCAGGCCCGAGACGATGCTCACGATGTCACGGAAGTTGATGCGTTCGTCGGCGCCCAGGCGAGCTCGGTCGCGCAGCGATACGCCCTTGGCCCAATCTTGCAGCGTTTTGGCCTTGCCCTGGTAGGTGACTTCAAAGGCGGTGAGCTGCTTTTCTTGCAGCCATTTGCTCATGCCACGCAAGGCTTCCTGTGCCTTGGACTGATAGACGGCCTTTGCACCGCCGCTGGCGGTGGATGCCAAGTCCAGCGCGGCGGCGTACTGCGACAGGTGGCGCTTGTAATTTTCGTCCAGCGCTTTCAGGCGGAAGAACACTTCGTCCGGCTGCTGGGTATCTGAGAAGCGCGGTTTGTCGAAGGGCTGGATGAAGTAGATGTAGAAATCGCGCTCGGGCTGCGCCGTGGGCCGGTCGTTGGGCGCGCCGAAGAACAGATAGCCCTGGCGTTCGACACGGTGCTCCTGCCACTCGATCTGGTATTGCCAGATTTGGAAGCCGGGATAGCGCAGGTCGTCGCTGCACTCCATCAAGGCCTTGATGGCGCTGTAATAGGCGCGGTCAAGTGCGTCATCGGACAGAGCTTCGGCACGCTTGTCGATCTGGGCGTCGTAGTCGATGTCCTTCTTGAGGTCAAGGTAGTACTGCTCGGTGTCGGGAGCCTTGGAGATGAACTGGCCATTGACAGTTTTCAGTACCTCGCGCAAAACGGTTTGCACCATCGAGAGCAGGTTCTCGGCGGGTTCGCCGGGCATATCCTCCACGCCAGGCTGGAACAGGCACAGGGAATCGCGGAGCTCGGCGGCGGTGGGGCCAATGGGAATGTGAATATCGCCGCCGGTGGTCAGGCGATGCACGGCCAAGCCGTTTATGACGCGCAGCGCCATTGGCTTGTACGCCGGGCGTGTGAAAGCTTGCTGAATACGCGATTCGAGCACCTCGGAGACACGCAGCACTTCCTTGATGTTGGGGTCGGCTTTCAGCACTGAGTTGCCCTTGATCGTGCTCCAGAAGCTTTCAAAGGCGATCAGTTGCGGGCGGTCGGTGGGTACATCTTGGTCGAGGATGGTCTGCATGGCGGCCTCGATGGTTTTGAGCGCGCCGCGTTTTTCGGTGAAGTGGATTTGCTCGAAGGTTTTGAGATAGTCCGGATGAACCGGAAACAAGCGCACGTATTCGTCTATGCGCTCGTTCATGGAGCCGTAGAACTTGGCAAACGGCGTGAGGTATTCGCGAATCTTGTTCTGCTGGTCGGCGGACTTCTTGAGCAGGCGCGCAGAGACGACGAAGCTCACGTCCTGACGATCGATCAAAATTTGCGTGAAGCGCTCGTTGACACGACGAATGCTGTCGGCGACGTGCTGGAAGCGGCCACTGTCGAAGATGGCTTCCTGCACACCTGCCACAAAGCGGAATTTAAGGTGTTTGGCGACTTCACCGATCTGGCGCAGGATGGCAAGATCGAGCACCAGTTCGTGGTCGCGGCGCGATTGCAGGTATTCGAGGAATTCGTCCACCACCAGCAGCAAGCCGTGGTTTGGGAATTTGTCACCGAACGCGGCCATCATCTCCTCGAAGGAGTCCTTGTTGTTCAGCTCCTGATCTGCCGCCGGGAAGGTGAAATCGACGCCGAGCTTTTTGAGGAAGCGTTCAAGCTGTTGGGTGATGATCTGGCGCAGCGGCATTTGCAAGCCACCGATTTCGATGCGCAGCACCTTGAACTGCCCGGCGATGGATGCCACCGCATCTACGACCTTCGGATGGCGGATCATCGGCGCGTAGGCCGCGTCCTCAGCCACCAGCGACAGCACCGACATCAAGTGCGATTTACCAGTGCCATAGTTGCCCACGATGAGCACGCCTTTGTGATCAACTGCTTCATCGAAGCCGAGCTGCGGCACCATGAGTTTGCTGATGCGCTCGGCCATATCGTCGGAGATGACGAAGGTCGAGACGAGCTTCTTGGCTTCGTCGGGGCGGTCGGCGTCGAGTAGCTGAACCACCGACTCGATTTGCTCGAATTGGATGAGATCCCTGTATTTCACGTTTTTGACCTTTTGCTTTCTTACTGGCTTTGCACCGTTTCTAAGACGACGATGCCATCGCGGGTGTAGTCGCGGTATTCGGGATGCCCCAGGCGGGCATACACCAAGCGGTCATCCCGCAGTTCGCCCGGCCACACAGCGACGACACTGCGCGCATGCGCCAGCCGCTTGATGAGGTCGAGTGGATTGATCTTCAGGCTCGGCTCGAACAGCACTTCGAGGTTGTCGAGCAGCAGTGGCGCGTTGCTGCGAGCGCTGACGGTGATATCGCGCAGCAGCTCGTTTGCCGAAAAGCCGCGCTCGGAAACGGGTGTGGCCGCCAGCCGCTGCCCCAGCTTCACGCCGACATTTACCGGCAAGGACTGGAGTCGTTCACCCAACGAGCGCAGCAACTTGGTCTTGCCGCCATTGCCAGCCAGCAGGATCAACTTGCTCTGAAGATCGCCAACCTCTGCGACCAGCCGCTCAAGCCTGTCGAGCGCCGGGTTGCTGGAATGAAGTTGCGAGACAGGATGGCTCACGTCTCCACTCCATCTGGCTTGGAGCGACCGTGCGTGTCAATCCGGCCTGCAATCCAACGATCCAGCTCCGTACGTCGGAAGCGCCACGTGCCGCCCAACTTGAAGGCCGGAATTTGGCCGTTGGCTGCAAGGCGATAAACCGTTCGTCGCCCAGCCTTCAGATAGGCGGCGACTTCGTCGATGGTAAGGATTTCATCGGACGGTTCGTTCATGTCAATGTCGGCGGGGTGCGTGTGAATTTGTGCAATCTTGGCACAGATTGGCAATGTATCGAACATGGAGGCACTCAGCCCATTCTGACGAGCATCTGGGGGCACGTTCCTTCAGCAACCAAGGCGCGCTGCCACAAAGTACATGCCGCACCAGTAAGCCCCACCGGCGCTGAACTCGCAATACGCAGGCTGCTGTGGCAACACCATCACGGCACCATATCGGCACCAATCCATACCCTTCATGGCGCGAAACTTCACCTATGTCGTCCGGTTCGTCACCCTGGCGGCACCTGCGTGGCGCTCTCACGGTACCTTCGTGTCTCGCTGGCCAACAATGGCAGCACGCCACGGCGGCACCACGATAACGCCGTGGAAGCACGCCTATGACACCGCCATATCACCTTGATGGGACATTGCCACCGAAGATGCTCGTTTTGACGATGACGACACCATGCGGACACTTGTACGGCACCAGCACGACACGCTGATAGCGCCGATCTGGCGCCTTTGTAGCACCGTACCTGGACGCAAGGCGGCACAAATAACACCTGTCCCCAACGCCAATCGCCCCCATTCTTTGTGCTGGTCGAGGAAGCACAAAGAATGGGGCCGCTGGGTCAGATTTAGGGAGAAATCGGACACGGCGGCATCCTGGGGACAAAACCATTCATTCTTGCGTCCAAGGCGACGGCACCATTTGCGGCCACTTGCCGCATTGCCGCCACTCGCGGTCTTGGGGTCTGAAGTACCGACGTCACCGTGGTACCAATCCACACCAGCTCACCGATCCTTGAGATCGGGAGAATTTATCGCATCAAATGAGCTACCGAATGCGCCCTGCCCGTGCGTGGTCAAACTTCCCCGGCTGAATGCAGCCGCCGTTCATGTCAGTCACACCGCAAAACCCCACGCCAAAGGCCGCAAACGCCAACCGCACCCAATCACGGCTGTAGTCCAGACAGTCATGGTGGTGGCCGTGGAATGCCTTGCCCACACGCAGGCTGCGCGCCAATTCGTCAATGGCCTCAAAGCCATGCGGGTGGGCGCTGGGTGCCTCGTGTGTCACCAGGATGTCGGCGTGCTGTGAAACCAGGCCAAAGTAATCCTCCGGGAAGATGGAGCTGCGGTGCTTGCGCGGCAGCCCATCGCGCCAGCGATTGCCCCTTCCGCAGCGCGCAGTGAATTCCTTGGCGCTCTCGTACAGCCAGTCCACCGGCGGCATCCATACCTGCCCTCGGAACACACCGCCCAACCCGGCAATGCGCACACCATCGACCAGGGCAACGCGCCCATGTAAGTTCCTGTCTGCCAAGGCTGAGCCAAACAGGTGGTCATAGTCGGCATCGGAATCCGTGTCATGGTTGCCATGGATAAACCAGACTTCGGTCATTCCCAGGATGGAGTCCAACTCGGCATCCAACGGACGTTGTGCCTGCAAGTCGCCCAAGAAGACGATGGCTGACGGGCGATCTCTGGAGACGGTCTCCAGCACATGCCGGAAATGGCCGTGGGTGTCGCCAAAGAAGTAAATCACTGCGCTCCCCTTGGCGGGACAACGTCCACGTTGACCAGCACATCTTGCCGGGTCAGTGCCCGAGGCAGAGTCTGGCCCGCGTGCTGCAGCAGAGCGGCGATTTCATCCTGGCGCGTCATCTTCTGTTCGGGCGTCCATTGGCTGGCATAGCCCATCTTGAACAGCAACGCCCACTCCCGACGAAGGCCGTCGGCCTGCTTCTGACCCATGGGCTGGGCATTGTTGGCTGTCATCTTCATCTCCCACAAAGGAATGTTGCCTCCAGCACGGGCTTGCATGGAACAGCAATTTCATGGATAGTTAGTTTAACTAGTGTTATTAATTAAACAAGCATGGCACGTCCACGAACCGGCAGGCAGTCGTCCGCCGAATACCAACGCCGCTACCGCGAGCGCAAGAAGGCCCAGGGTGCCATGGCGCAAACCAACTGGATGCTGGACGTGCGCCTGACGGATGCGATCCGGCACGAAGCCAAGGCTCGGGGCCTGCGCGAATCGGAGCTCGCCATGGAAATCCTGAGCGAGTGGTACGAAGCGCGGTTTGGCGGACGATTGCCACCGGCGCAGGCCGTGCCGCCCCAAGACACTGCTGCGCCCCCCCCACCGCCGACGCCCATCAACGCCACGGTCGAGCTGTTGCTGGGCAAGCTGGAGGAACTGGGTTTCGTCATTCCGCTGCAGGGGATAGCTACGCAGCTCCTGCATGGAGACGAGCGCAATGGCCTGTGGGCCGCAGTCACCCTCAATGGCCTGGATGCCATCGAGTTCGGCTTGATCGAGCGCATCGACGGCCTGGCCCAGAATATCCTGCATTGCGTGGTGGACACGGTGACGCGCCATGCCTGGCTGACCAGTGACGTCTATGAGGAACTGAACCAGGACAGGGACATCGGCACCAAGATCAACACCAAAGGCATCCAGGCACTCGACGATGCATTTGCGCGACTGCGCGAGTTCATCATGGCCAAGCGCATGCCGCTGCACTATGAGGAAACGCTGGCCGCTCTGCCGATCTATCTTGACCAGGAACCATCGCGCTCATTGCTGGCGCTGGCGTTTCAACGTGCAGGCTTGGAGCTGGTGCATGTGCCATCTACCGATCTGGTGATTTCTGCGGCAGAGCCGCCGCAGAACATTGCGCTGCATGACCTGGAAGCACTGGCGCAGTACGTGCGGCAGGAGTTTTTGCGCATGGGGCGAACGATCTACACCGTCCCCCTGTGGGATGGCGGAGAGCTCATCGCCTACGCGCCCGAGGCCCGTGCCACTGTGTATGCAGGACTACGGATACCACCGCCTGATGCAGAGAAAGGACAGCCATGAACACCAGCGAGGTCGCCAAGCTGGCAGCTGAACTGCGCAAAGCCGCGCAAGACCTGCTGCTGTGCGTAAACACTATCGTGGGCCAGGAACAGTCCCTGGCCGCTGATCTGCTGAGACATTTTCCGGGGCGGCTAGAGTTGCTGGCCTTGCACATGGCCCCGCGCCCCGAGCCCGATCTGCCGCCGGAGTGGCCGCAGTGGAATGCGCCCGGTGAAGACCATTTTCAGGCCCTGCTGGAGCGCCAGCGGTGGCGGTTGCAACGTCGTTCGGAAAGGAGCTCTCTGTGAATCGGAATCTTCGCACTCTGCGCCACTGGATTGCTTGCGGCCTGGCCTTGTCGGGCATTGGCCTGGCGTGGGCACAAATGCCCGTACCGCTGCTCGATACCGCTGCCATACCAGCCACTGTGCAGCAGCTCGAAGCCTTGCTGCAATGCAAGGCAGGAACGGTGTTGAAGACCGATGAAGTGGAATCCAAGCTCCGTACCATCGGCCTGGTCGAAGGCGCAGATGGCTTCTTGATACCCTCAAAGAAAAGCCCTCTGCTACCGCTGTTCGGAGACGTAGTGGTGGCAGCGCTGGTCACAGCCGCAGACGGTGAGAACAGGGCAACCGTCTATCTGAAACGTCAGGCAGGCAAGCAACTGGCCAAGCGGCTGGGCGTCAGCCAGATCGACGAGCAGGCGGACACCAACGAGCCGTCGTACTTCAAGCAAACCAGCAAAAAAACGACCTTGCTGGTCAGCGCGGCATCTGAGGTTTTTGTGGGCAACGACCATGTCAGGTACCAATCGGCGGTGGCTTGTCAGCAAGTCAGATGAACATCAACACGCACATATTGAATGCATAGACACTTCGGATGCCTCGCTCATTGGCTTGGTCTGCTAAAACGCAGATCAGGATTGATAGCCACCGTCTTTCTGGATACCGAATTCACCGGGCTCGACTGGCGCTATCCACGTCGCCTGATTTCGATCGGATTGGTGGCCAGCGAGGAGCGTCTGGGCGAATGGTATGCAGAGATCGATGGCTGGTCGGCAGAGGACTGCACGCCATGGGTGCAAGGACATGTACTTCCCCTGTTGACCGGCCCACGCATGACTCGCAAAGCGGCGGCAAAATCCCTCCGCGCCTGGCTCGCGCGGCTGGGTTCTGTGCAGATCGCAAGCGATTCGCCCATTGACTGGAATCTGTTGAGTGACCTCTTGGGTTATACCCTGCCGCGCAATGTCGTCCCTGAACGGTTTGACCTTGCGCCACGGCTCCAACAGGCAGACTATCGCAATGCGCTCACCAACTACTGGGAACTCCACGGCGGGCAGCACAACGCACTGTCGGATGCGCGCGCACATCGTCACGCGAGCGCACTGATTGAACAAGTTTCCCGTCAAGATCGCTCAGATTGAGACCCGCATTCACTTTCCGTCCAGCACCACAGTCTGGATGATGCTTTCGAACTCCGCCAACACGTCGATCTGACGCTGCTTCAGGAATCGATACACCGCCTTGTTGTCAATCAGCTTGCCGAGGTAGCCGCGCGCCAGCACAAGCAGCAGAACATCCTGCCCGCAGGACTTCTCAACCACCTTCAATTGTCCTTGCAGGCTACCCATTTCGCGCTCCATTTTGACCATCTGTTCTGCCGTGACACACAGTGGCTTTCAGGCACGCTTCATCGTCGGCATCTCCATGCAAATCCACATGGAAACCGCGAACGACTACCGCAGCCGGGCAGTCACGCGCGCTGTGCGATCAGGCGGCAGCGAGGCTGCGCGATTAAACCACTACAAGCTTTCCAAGAATTCGCCCGCCACTGCCACGCAGTGATCGAAGCTTGGCGTGAATTTCAGCGTAGCGATAGCGTCAAATCCAGCTCGCAAGCTGGCATGCGGTTGCCGAATTTGAGCCAGGAAAGCGCTTCGGTGGCGCAGTAGAAATGGCTTGGCCACCAGGAGCTGCAAAGGCTCACGCTCGATCACAAGCGCCAAATCAAACAGGTCGCGCGCCGTGACACGGTCGCCACGGTGATACATCTTTTTGGCGATGATCTCTGCTGCCGTTTCGACTTTGACGGCACGGCCTCCAAAATCCCAAGTTTCCCAGGCGTCATCCAGCAGATTGGGCGCGGATACAAAATCCACCTCTCCCTCGTCGAACTGAAGCTTGACGAACATGCCCGGCTGCTCCGTGTAGTCCTCGGTCAGGTCTGCCGCCGTATCGCTCAATCTTGGGGTGACAAAGCCCAGATACTGTGGATCAGGCACAAAGATGTCGATGTCCTTGCTCAGCCGGTGGCTGTAGCGGAACATCAATACAGTTCCACCGCCCAAGGTCCAGAACGGGTTTGCTATGCCGCCGTACTTGCTGATCTCGTCGATCAACTCCAACGCCCGCGGAAACAGACTCTCCCAAACCCCGCTGGGCAACGAATCGGTCCTCATGCCCACAGCGCCCTGCGATGGACGGCCAGCGACTGTGCAAGTTTTGCTACGTTGCGCCAGACCTGCCGAGGAGGCAGATGCGCATGCTCAGCCGCTTCCTCCACTGCCATCACGACGGTCATCACCGGGGCCTCATCGAGTAGATGGGTCAGGTGTGGAGCAAATAAAGGCGGAACATCGCCGCTGGCCAGGGTTTGTTCCAGTACCTCGGGAGCAAGTTCATGCGAGTAGCTGACGCTGGCCGTCTTGGCCGCCATCCACAAGCCACGCTTTTTGCGCCGTGCCTGGGTATCCGGCTTGGTACTGTCCAGCCCCAGCACCGCCAATACCTGTCCGACACGGTTGACACCCAGATCACTCAAGGTGCCGTTTTCCAGCCCAACCAAGGTCTGGCGCGACAGGCCACTCAGGTGCGCCAGCTGCGCCTGGGTCAGGCCCAACTCGGCACGCCGGGCGCTCACGGCATGGCCAATATCGATCAGATTCATGGTCAAGAGCGAATTTGAAATGTCTAAAATATTTGACATTTTAGAGCGTGCCATCCCGTCGGGCAAGCGAGAGTCAAGTCTGACAAAAACAGCACTGGATCAGGGACACCTCAGTTCAGGCTTGTCCATGCACCTCCCTCCGTAGATTCAGCGGGCCAACTCGCCCCGAACACTGCGCAGCACGCCAGCGTGGTCGAACTCGAAAACGATCACGCAGGGATCGCCTTTGCCACATTGCGCCAGCTCCGGCCCGCCGTGGCCGTCAGTCAGCCCATCGCCCACCTCGTACAGCAGGGCGTAAACCGGGTCACGCTGCAGGGCCTGCTCGTGGCTTTCCGCACCAGCCGGCAACTGCATCACCAGTTGCCTGGTGGCGTGCACCCGCGCCTGCAGGCCCAGCGCTGCAATGCCTTGCGCCAGGCGCTGCTCGGCCTGCGTTTTGTCGTTGTGCCATTCCTGGCATTTGTCACGCTCCACTGGGCCGAAAAACTCTGCGCACAGGGCGGCACGGCGAGCTGCCGGGGTGTAGAGGTGGGTATCCTTCCACCGCAACAGCAAATCGGCGCGCAGGGCGTCGAGAAGCGCAGCCTCGAAATCGCTGGGCGGTTGCGCATGCACGCTGCCGCACAAGGACATCAGCAGGGCCAGCAACGCCAGGGCACGTTTTTCAGGATGGCACATCATCGTCTGGCCTCGGTGGCGCCACCGTCAAGTCACGCCATGGGATACCTACAGAGGCCTCCGGGCAGCTGGGCAGGTCGGAGATCGGGGCTTCCACCTCCAAACCAAACGTGGACAACCCCACCGGGTAGTAGCAGGCAATGCGCCCGCTTCCTCCCGCCTGTGGTCGCAGCAATCCATGGGTCTTGCTGCGCAGCAAAGTCACTGGCAGTCCCCAGACGCCGCCCTCGCGCAAGTCGCGCTCGCTGGTGTCATCATCAAAAAGCCCTTCCAAACCAGCCAGGCTACCGCCCTTGTGCAGGGCCGCTTCCACGGCGGTTCGAATCTTTTCACGAAAGCCTTGCTTCCAGATCGCGGCAATGGTCTCGATCACTGCACTGCGTTTTTCTGTCTCTTCATTAGAGCCCCAGGAATGCCCGGTCTGGTGGCCGTCCAGCCGCCGACAAACGTCCGGGTGTTTCAGCCAGTCAGCGTAGGGTTGGAAGGGGACAATGACACTGCCCTGGGCATCCAGCGCGCCCCAGCAAGCGGCAACATCCTCTGCCACGATGACGCGGCGGCTCTCACGCCTGAGGGTGCGCCACAAGGGTGGCAGCACCCATTGCCCGGTCTTGTCGATCAAGCCCACCCGCGCTTCACCCACAGGCTGCACCACCGCCGTGCCGTGGTTGAAGCCCCTGACATCGCTGAATTGCGGCGCTATGGCCACGGCTCCGCGCCGGTCTATAAATCCCCACAGGCCATTGTCTGGTGAGCGCACGGCAATCATGCCCTCTTGCGCACTACCCATCTCCAACCAGCGCACATCGTCCAGCCCCCAGGGCACGTCTTCCAGCATGTCATCGTGCACTGCTTGCCCGCACAGCAGAACGCCTTGCCGTGTCACCCGTCCCAGCACCCGCGCATGCGAACCCTGTCCGGCCTCGTTGACAACCAGGCTATCGCTGTAATCAGTGCCGTTGTAGTGGCTGGTGCCAAGCAAAGCCTTCACGCCGGGCGGGTTGATGCGCCGCCCGTCCAGCGGAGAAATCAGGTCGCACACCAGTTCGCCCCGTGCATCGGGCTCTACTTGGCGTGCCGCCTCAATGGCGCTGGCACCGCTCGAAGCAGCCTCTGCCAACCATGCCCATGCGCAAGCCTGCAGCCACCGCCCCACCACACGCGGCGGCTCATGCGCCAACTGGTGCAGGCGTATCAAGCCGTACTGCCCGCTTTCGTCGCACACCACAAGCACATGCCCCTCATGCAAGTGCAGCTCACCATGCCAATGACTGTGCAACTGGCCCCATGCCGACGGCAGGCACAGCGGCCATGCGCCTGCCTGCCCTACGTCCACATCCGCCAAGGGTGCACACAGCAAGGCGGTGGGATGAATCCAGCCGTTATCCCAAGTCCAGACCAAGCGGCCATGCGCTGCATCAATGCCCACCAGGTCCTCAGCGGCATAGGGTGCCACGCATTTTTCGTCCAGGCGGCTGAGCAATGTGGACCATGCTCGCGGCTGCGCCATCAGCGCCCCGATGGTACTGCGCTCTTCGCTGCACGGCGCCTTTTCGACGCGTCTGGGCACCAGCACATGTGCAGTGCCTTCACGGTCCGGCTTGCAAAAGCGCCGGGTGGCGCAGTGCATCTCCCCTTCGCTCAGAAATACCGTGCAAACAGCCTGGTCGCCTGCAACCCAGTGCCGCACCCACACTGGTACCGCGAGCCAGTCTGCGAGGCGCTGCTTGAACAGCGCCACCTGCGCCCCCTCTTCCTTCACACCTTCACGGTGGATATCAATGCGGCACTGTTTGACGAGCCGGGCAAGTTCAGCGATACCGAGCACGGACAAAGCGCCGTGCTGCAAAAAGGGAGTGGACATAGGTTCTTGTTCCAGCGTCAATCCACCAGCCCCTTGGCACGCAGCGCGTTTTGGAGGGCTTCGTATTCTTCGTCGATCGGCCCAGTCTGCCAAAGCACCGGCAAATCGACATGGCTGCCATCGCGCCCGATGCGGCCGTGGCTGTCGCCCCAGCGGCTGGTGAGGTAGTACTCGATGTATTCGCAGTCCTCATCCTCTCCCCATATGTACTGGCCCTCGGGCCAGTCTTCGCTGCCCACCAAGCCCGGGGCTTTGCTGGCTATTTCAGCATCGGTCAAATCCTGTTCCAGCCGCTTGCGAAAGGCAATCTTCATCAGGCCATATGGATCATCGGCCAGGGCGCGCTCGAACCAGAGCCGGAAGGGTTCGTTGTCGATGGAGGGCGGGGTGATGTACGGGTGTTTGTTGTCGGCGTATTCAGTCAATGCGGCATCTTTCGCCAACAACTGATTGATCTCGGCGACCCGATTGGGGCCGCGATCAAGATGCTTGAGCTTGGGCATTTCTCCCAGCCATTCGGGCAGATGGCTGATCAGGGTGCCGGAGATGTCGAGATACTCCAGGGAATCGCACTGGCAAAGTTCGGCTGGCAGGCTTCGCAATGGGTTGCGGGAAAGGTCTAGCCGCTGCAGGTGTTTGAGCCCACCCATTTCCGTCGGCAGTTCGCTCAGGCAGTTGTCACGCAGGATCAGGGTTCGCAACTGGCGCAAGGCACCGAGTGAAGGGGGCAAGGTGCGCAGCCGGTTGCTACGCAGGTCGAGATAGCGTAGTTTTTGCAAATGGTGCAGAACGTCGGGCAGGCTTTCGAGTTCGTTGTTCATGCTGGTGAGGTCTTCGAGCCGATGCAACTGGCCGAGGCTGTCGGGCAGGCGGCGCAGGCCATTGCAGCGCAGGTCAATACGGGTGAGCCTCTGGAGCAGGCCGATGGCCTCGGGGAGTTCGCTCAGGGGGGCATCCCATTGTTTCAGCCAGGTCTCATTTTTGAGGTCTTTGCTGAAGATCTTGTGTTCCTCGGCCCAGGTTTGTAGTGCTTGCAGGCTCATGCGGGTTGTCCGTCAAGTGGGCACGGTTGGGTGTTTTTCTGGTGTTGGGTACGTGGCCGGGACAAACCGATGGGATGCTCGACCACATAGTTTCAAATGGCGATCCACGGGTCGATCAACGGCAGTCCGTCAATGTGTGCGAAATCTGCCGTGTTGCGAGTTGCCAGCCGCATCCCTCGCGCCAGCGCGATGGCGGCGATTTGCGCGTCTTCCACGCTGATCGGCCGCCCCATGCGGGTGCGGGCGGCGACGATGTGCGCATAGTGACTGGCGCACTCTCCGTCGAACGCGAGGCAGCGCCCGGCGAAGTCCTCCTCGAACATCGTCCGCGCTGCGGCTACCAGCCCGGCCTGGCGCTTGCCGGTGGGCATCAGGGCCAGGCCAAGTTCGATTTCGGCCCGGTTCACCGCGCTGACGTACAGGGTATGGGCTACCTGCCCATCAAGCCAAGCGACGACTTGGGGCGCGGGTTGCGGGCGCATGAACTCGGAAAGCACGTTGGTATCGAGCAGGATCATGGGCGTCAGTCCCAAGCAGGCGGGTTACGGGGCGTGTGCCGGGCGGGCAGCGCGAAATCCGTGCTCGCCGTCCCGCTGAAGCGGCGCAGCAGGCGCTGCCCCAGCGGCATCTGCTCTTCCTGGCGGGACAAGGCATCGCGCAGGATTCGCCGAGCTTCTTCTTCCATCGACACCCCCTCCCGCGCCGCCTGCACACGCAAGGCGGTTTTGATTGCCTCATCTACATTGCGAATGGTCAACACCGCCATGATGGTTCCTTTCAGTCAAAATGACTTCATTGTTGTCAATGATGGCATTGAAGTCAAATTCATCGGCTGGACAGGATGGGGCGAAACGGGACTGCGCCGTCGTTGCGCCGCCTCGCCAACGCCAACTTTTGAACAGCCAGGCTGAAATGGGATTCATCGACCAGCGTTCTGTCGCAGACCAGTTGTTGGCGAAACTTCCAGGCGGCCTCTGCGGACTCCGGCCAGCACTGGGCGCAGCCTACGGGTTCCCTCGGGGAGCGAGGCATCGATCGTGAACTCATGGCAAGGCTACCCACATCCAGCCCCAGAGCAACAGATTCCAGGTGACGAACAATTGAATCACTTCCTTGGCACCGACGGGGTTAACCCGGTAGCGCCCATGGGCCAAGAGCAGCAGCAGCGTGAACAGGATGCCCACACCTTCCAGCACCTGCTGGTTGATGCCGAAGCGGGCATCTGCATCACTGGCAGGTACGGCGATGCGCAGAAAGATGGCATCACCTGCCTCGGCGCTTTTGGCCGCTGGGGGTGTGCCTGAATCCCGCTCATGGAATTTGCCATTGACAGTTTCCCCTGCGGCATTCTGGTAGCGATAACGGATGTAGGGGGTCGAGTAGTAGTCGTTGCCTCGTACATCGCGGCTCCAGGTGCGGTAGTTGTCCACCACTTCCACCTGGCGCCAGGCGTAGAAGTTGGGCCCCTGGTAAAAGCCATCGACGGTTTTCCATGCCCCGGCAAGCAGCGTACCCAGGAAAAGCAGCTTGAAAAAGACCGACCAGAACCAGTCCTTCATGTTTGCGGCAGCCGCCACTCCAAACCAGTAACGTATCCATTCGCGTGGTTCAATCATGGGTATTGCCGTTCTTCGCTGATCCAGATGTTGGCTGCGTCGGCCCCTCATGCAGGGAGGGCAGGGTACGCTCGCGGTAGTGCTTGTATTCTTGGCTGTATTCGTGAGGATTCAGCTTCCGCAGGCGCGATTCCAGCGCCTGGGCGTGGGCCAAACGGTCCAGCGCATGGTCGTCCAGAAAACGACGGTATCGGGTGATCGAGTCCTGTACGGCATCGTTGTACACATACCAATTCATTACCTGGTAACTGAGCAGCGCTTGGTAGAGTGCGTTCGCTTGCTGCACATCTTGCCTGGCCAGGGCGGTGGTGATCATTTTTTTGAAAGCCTCGGCCTCGTAGCCGTCAAGCGGCACTTCCTTGCCACTTCCACCGTCAAGCAAGTAGCCAAAGGCCACGACCAGTTGGCTACCGTCCCTGATTTGTTCGCACAGCGCAAGTGCGCGCTGGAGTCGGCGGAAATCCCAATTTGTTACCACCGGCATGGCCGGGCCGCGCTGGTCATTGACGTAGCTGCCCAGTTCCTCGCGCAACGGCAACTGCGCTTTCACCGTGGCCAGATAGCGATTGCGGTTGGCTGTGTAGATGGCATCGGGGGCAACCGTCTCACCGGCCTGGGCATGGGCCAGTTCGGCACGGACAAAATCCGCCAGCAACCCCACCACGTCTGGGCCTCGGTAGTTCGTGTCCTCGTAATAGCGCAGTTTGTCTTGCAGATACTCAAGCCTGGCGCGCGGCAAGGTGGGCGATTGAAGCTCGCGTTCATAGGTGTGTTTCATCAACTGGTAGCCGCTCCAGTCCAAATTGCGACAGTCGCCCCGGCGATCCGTTTCGAACTGGCGGCGCAATTGCGCATAGTCCGCCTTGGCCTGGCCGGATAGTTCCATGTCGTCGTAGAAGCCCTTGCCCCACCAGAGCAGGGGCAGCACCAGCAGGCCCAGAAGAATTTTGATGAACAGCCGGTCGTGAGTGGGCCTGGGAGGCGGCAGGGAGGTCGGCAAGTCCAGCCTGGACGCCGGATGTTGCAAATGAGGCGGCAAGTCGTCAAAGGTGATCCGGTAACGACACTCCCCGGCGCTGTCATAGACGCAAAAGATATCCGAACCCGAGGCAGGCAGCGTATTCGCCATGCGCGCCTTGTTGCGCGCGGCTTTTTTGGCACGGGAGAAGGAAATGTAGTGCCCCACCAGATAGTTACTGTGGCCGTACTGATCGTGACCGATCACGACATAGCAGCCCTTGCAGGCCCGATGCTCTGGCAGCGTGCTCAAACTTCAAGTCCTTTCCAGCTTTGACCTGCCCCCAAGCCCCAGCCACGGGTGAATGGCTTCTTTGCGTGGCATCCCTACCCCACGGTGCCAGGCCGCGCCAGTGACGCACCCACGACCAAAGCCACAACAGCACCAACCCAACGAGCAACACAGTGGCAAAGTCATACACTGCCAGCATCCGCTCCGCACGCTCGGTCTTGGTGTTCAGCCAGACCGTACTATTGGACTTCTCCAGCGCAATTTGGTGCTGGATGCGGCGCCCGTGCGCCGTGGCATGCGCCAACGCCCGCACCGCCCACGCCATGCCCAGCCAGACCAAAACGATGAAGTTGTAACCCATCAACCAGCCCAGTGCCGCCAGCACCAGCCCCACGCCCGCTACAACAGCCACACCGCCCAGCGTGAAAGCGTGGTTACGGCGCATGTAATACGGCAGCAAACCCACCAGCACAATGAGCGTCAGCACCCACGGCACCAATTCATCGGGCCAGCCCCTTGCACCTGTGGCGCGGCACACCCACGCCACCGGCACACACGCCAGGCAAAGCAACGCCGTGCTGGCCTGCCAGGGCAAGGTGGGGATATCGCCATCCAAAACATTCGAAGGGTGGTGCTGCGCCACGTTGTCCCCCTACCGCCAGTGCAGCGCCATGCGCACCAGCATCCATACCAGCGCCAGCACCGCGCACACCGCATAAAGCACGATCACCCATTGCGCCTGGGGCTTGCCAAGCAGCGCCACCAAACCTATCCACGACAGCAAGGCCAGCACGCCGCCCAAGTGCAAACGGCCACTGTGCTCCAGCGCCTGCGCCAATGCCCCTGCGGCTGCCTGGGCGCCGCCCTGGGCCAGAAGGACAGTGAGCACCAGCAACACCAGCGCCAGATAAGCCATGCACAACACGCCCGGCAAGGCTTGCGCCCATGCGGGGTAGCCAGAAAACCGCAGAAAGACATGCAAGAAAATACTCACCAGCGCCATACGGCGCAGCAGAATGAACAGGCCTGCCAGCCCCAGGCTGCCCTGCGCCAGGGCATGAAACCCGCGTCGCAAGGTGGCACGACGGGGCTGGGGCGCTGTCGGCGGCATCAACGGTGTTTGTGTTTCATCCATTCAGCGCTCCACATGGCTGGTTACTCCCCACCCCGCGCAGGCAGACGCACCGCTTCGGCCTCACTCGCCACCTCCACTGTGGGCAGCACCGCTGGCATGAGCGCCACGCTTTGCAGAACCAGCGATTGCAGCAAGGTGGGTGGAAAACGGAGTTCCACCGTCACACTGCCATCTGCCACTTGCGCGGCCAGTCGGTAGCAGCCACTGGCCGAATCGAAGGCTAGCGTAACGCCCGCAACCTGCATATCGCCAATGTGCATCGGGAGAACTCCTTTCACGCCGCCGCCATCACCCGGCGCAAAAAGCCCTCGAACAATACCCCCACCTCGGGCAGCACGCTGTTCAGCCGGTGGTCGCCATCGAGCACATGCAGCGCTGCGCAATGGGCCTGCGCGAAGCGGATGCCATGGGCCACGGGAATCACCGCATCGCGCCAGCCAAAGACCACGCAGGTTTCGTGCGTGCCGGGCACGGGATCCTGCACTGCGTAACCCGGCATGTAGAAGGCTGGTGCCATCAAAAACAAGCCCCTCGCCGCCATGCCCTGCGAAGCCACGGTGGACACATAACCGCCCATGCTGGAGCCGACCAGAACCAGCCGGTCATGCGCGGGCAGCGGCATGGCCCGCAGGCGGGCCACGCGGGCGTCGGGATCGGGCAGGTCGCCGTAGTCCGGACTCAAAACCTGCGCGCCCAGGCGCTCTGCAACGGCTGCCAGGTGCTTGATCTTGGAACCCCAGGGGCCGGATTCCTTGCCATGGGCGAAAAGGACGAGGGTTTGCATGGCGGTTTTGGCGCTAATGGGAACGTTGGCGCTACTTCTGCCGATACGTAGATGAAAAATTCAACCTACTGGATTTCGCATTGAACGAAATCGTCTTTCCCTCGTACACCATTTCAATGAGGAACAGCACATTCTCATATACACCTTTTCCAACTTCCCATTGAAATGCACCTCTATACTTATCGTCTTGCTGAGCATAATAGGCATAACCGACCCATCCATTATTTGCTGATATTTGTATAATGTGCGGCGTGGTTCGATTTATCTTGATTTCACAGTTCGGACAATCGCCCGCTGTTGATGAAGTTTGCAGCCATATGCCAGGGGGAATTTGCTCGGCAACTGCTCCGCATGAAGCAAATGCAAGCATTGCAGGGAACAGAAAATTTCTAAGCTTCATGGTTTCCTCAAGTAGAAAAGTGGTAGCTGATCGGGCCGCTACCTGACACCCAACGTACCTATTAATTGAAAAAAATCAAACCTGCGTCATATCCTTGGGCATGGAAAGAAAGGCCGCGCCCATTACAGCGATAACCACGCCATAGCCCGGCAGCGGCAAACCTGACGGAGATAGCCCAACCATGACGGCCACCACTACCGCCGCCAACAGCCCCGCTAGCACCGGATAGAAGCCCGGTGCCAGCCGCAGCACGCGACACAAAGTCAAAGCCACTGCCAGCAGCACGGCTATGCCGACGCTGACCAACGGCCCCCAATTGAGCAAGGCGCGCTTGATAAGACGCGGGCTGTCGCTGACGGGCGTGAGCAATGACCAGCCAAGCCAGACCGCCAGGGTGACGGCGATGGAGGCGAGAAGAATGCGTTGTAAGGCTTTTTTCATTTCAATGCGTACCGAGATTCAATCATGGCGCAGTGCAATGGGAGATTATTTCCGCCTGCTCGCGTCGATTTTGGCCTCAACCTCAGCACCAATGCCATCCCTTATCTTATTTTTCACATCAACATTTGAACCGTTGACGATCACATAACCGAAACCCTTGGTTGACTCACAAACAAATTGGAAAGAATAGCCATCCTTATTTGCGCCATACGCAACAGCATATTGTCTCCCACCTTCTCCGGAGGAAAAGTCTTGAGACTGCACGCTGGAGAATCCAGATTTTTTCGCTGCTTCAGAGGCTATCTGCATGCACTTTTGAAGCCCCCTGTCCATATGAAAGAATTGATGAGATGCGTAGTCTGCATATGCATGACCGCAAACAGCAATGGCACCTGCCATCAAGAAAGAACGGAATTTCATATTTTCCCTACTAAAAACTGTGGCATCGGCTCACGGAAGGTTTTTTCATTGAAATTTACAAAAAATTAAAAAAGTAAATTTCAGCGCTTCTGTTTTGATTTGCATTCGGCGACCAAACGCTTTGTTACTTCCTGAGCCTCATCCTGCGTTGCAGCTCCGCATAGCCCCTTTTTTGCGTCCCATATGACGCCGTTTTCCAGATTTTTTACCCGGATGGTATCTCCATCAACAGTAATGACTTTGTTCACAAAATAATCTACATCACCACGCTTGGCGCAGCCAAAATCGGGATTCACCTCGGAGGCCAGGAAGAAGACACGGCCCGCTTCCATTGCAACACATTTTGGCTCCGCAGCTTGAGCAACAACCGAAAGCAGGGAAATGGCCGAGAACGCGAAAAAATGCAGATATCTTTTCATGTAAATTTCCTTTATTAATTTAACAATTATTCCCAGAAAGTATTAACAGGCTGCTGAAATGCTGCTGGAGAACTCGAAAAATGACGGCTTTCCGTAGCATCATTTCCAAGATAATTAAACTCCACCTTGAAATTTTCTTTCAATCCCATCTCGCTCAACTCTTTTGAACCAAGATCGGATGAAATACTCTTTTCCGATTGATTCACAATGACCGGAATGGTACCTTTGGTAGTATTCATAGCCCCATTTTTTCAACCGAAGTGCGCGAGAAGAACAATCGTCCAGAGCCTTTGGCATCCAATGTCATAATTGGAGAACCATTTTTACCTCCACATATTGGCTTTACTCGCAATGAGCGAAGCACCTCAATCTGCCGACTCATCGGCAATATCATCTGGAATACTTACCTCCGAAGCATCCACCCTAAGTCAATCAACAATATACCAACTGCCAGAAAGGCCTTCAATCCAGCATCTTGCCCCTACTCTTTCTTCATCTTAAATTCAGGAAATAAATTTTTAACCTTGACGAATTCCGAAACAACCTCAATCTTCACATCCTTGAACCATAGATGCCCATTGCCAAAAATTTGCGCACCCAGAGATATTAGCGAGCTTTTTTCTGGAACATCAAGAACAATCTCTCTTTTCACCCATCTCTGCCCCTCCTTCTCTGAAACAGCTTCCCACCCTCCCATGACCAATTCACTACCATTGCGAACATTCACCCAGACGCCTCCATAACCTATTCCATCTGGCTCAAATTTCATTGACATGGATATGCTAATCCTCTTTCCCAAGTATTCCGAAGGAGAAAAGCTTCGATAGAACTGCCCTGAATCACTTTCTGTTGATTTTGGATCCAGGAACAGGCCAGGAACAGTCCCTCTTAAATAGAATGCAGAACCAGCTTCATACGCAGATTTCTTTGAAGATTTTTCATAAAATTTCCACCCATCAGGCAAAGAATCACCCGCCATCCCATTCAGAGAGAAAGCTATCAAACCAAATCCCAAGATATACATCTTCATTGAATTTCCTTTTTTAAATTAAACATACATACGCCTTACAAGCAAGGATCCCCTGGATTGGGATCAACATTAATTGGCGGCGTACCATCAAAAATTATCCGAACAATTTCCTCATCCGGGCGTCCACCAGAAACACCATCATCTTCACCACGCGTTCCTTCTTCCGTGCCGGGGGCGCCCCCTGGAGGACGAAAAACGCCCTCTCCTCCGCCAACCCCTGGCTCGCCGCCGCCACATGATTGCCCTGGAGCAGGGACACTCACAAAAACATTAATCAATGGCGCACATACCTTATCGTTGCAAAATGAATACACAAAACTCTGCTGATAAATATTTTGCGTCTGATTCATAATTGGAAATTTTACCAATCCATGGTTTTCAGCCGTATTTGCAAACCCACCGCATATAGAGACACGATCGGATACGCCAGGACAGCCACCAGAAGACAGAATATTCATTTTTTCCCCGAACTCTCCATTTCCGATCTTTCTCTGATAGGTCACGGCAGATAGCTTGGACGAGCTATTGATATCAAAAATAATATCGGCGCCATCATCTGTATTTCTGACTTCGATAAGCTTGACTTCCAGCCATGGGTCTTGTGGCTTCTGCTGCGGAACTTCAAATGATATGATAGGCGATTCTGCAATGACCAGGGCATTTCCTGCACTGTCTTTTAGCGAACTGCTCAACGCCTGCATCCAGGCTTGGTAAGCACCTGAAGCAAAACCCTTCTCAATGTGTTTGCCAAGGCTGTTTTTGTTGACATCGACCGAAGCCACACTGTTCGCACTCTTCTTCAAAAACAAGCGCCAGGTTCCCGTTTGATCGCGCAGCATCTTGTTGTCATATGCCTCGGCAAAATCAAACTGGACATCCGATTTCTGGGGATCAGCACTGTTGACGCCCAGAACATCTGCCTTCAAAGGCAAAGAGAACGAATTGACGCATGCAGCAGAGCTGGGGTTGGCGAATACTTTCTTCTTTGGGCCATAGTTTTGACTGAACCCACCCGAATAAGTCACCCAGTCCGAATCGAGCTTGAGCTTGACGGCTGCCATCATGGCGAAGTCTGAATAGACCTCTGCACTGACTTCTGCACACAATGTTCCCTCGAGACCCATGGGCGCGGGGTATATCTTGAGGGCACCCTCGCCATCGACAGTCCCCTTGATGTTCGCGCCTATCAGTTCTGATTTGATGGTAAATGGCCGGGTACCGCCCACCAGCAGGTCTGCGGCCATGGCCAATCCCATATTCTTGGAGGCCGAGATGCTGCCCTTCACATCAAAGGCATACAGGCTTGCATTGGTTTGCTGGTTGACATAGTCCATGGTGATGGAACTGTCACCCGCCCGTTTGATGTCAAAACCCCGCTCAACGTAGGCCCCGTTGAATTTGAGGAATTTCATGTCGCCTTTCAGCGTGATGTTGCCATGGATATCGATATATACCCAGATAATCAATGCACCAGGCTTGATGAGATTCAACTGAGTTGCGCTCATATTGCCGGAGAATGGGGCAACAACCTGCGGCGTCACGAAAAATCCCCCCAGGGGAATCAACCCATTCTTGTCACTGCCACCCAATCCGCTCAGTTCAAAGTATTCCCCAAATTTGATTTTGGTGTTTTCGTCCCAGATGTTCTTCTTGTCTTCCTTGAGCAATTCGCCCCAAGAAGGTATTTCAGCGGTGGTTTGATTGTCGTTGAGCTTGATACCGACCGATGCGCCCCATTCGCCCGAGACATTGACCATGGCGCGACCAAAGCCGCCAGTGCCTGGGTATTTCTTGATGTCATAGTCAAGCAGCACCTTGGCTTTGAGTTTGGTTACATCCACTTGCGCGTAAAGGGTTGCCCAGGTTTTTGTCTTTTTCTCTTTGTCTTCTACTTGAACCTTGTGTTCAAGCCCGATCTTTCCTTCAAAGGCTCCGTTCTTGCAGGCAAAGTTCACCACGGCGTTGAGCCCGGTTTGGCACAGCGCATACTGGAGCCCGCCTTGCAAGTTGGATTGCGGCGCTTGGGTCAGGTTGATGTACCCGCCCTTTCTACCGATCAGGCCGACTTGGGTTGCGTCTCTTTCGGTATCGAAATCAATGGACAGTTGGGTGAATACCTCCTCCAGCGCCGCCGGTTGTAGGGAGAGGCTGCCATCGGCATTCCTGGCGGCTTTGGCGGTTAGCCCAAAGGGGATGCCCTGCGCATCGCTGGCGGGCAGGGCCACGATGTCCCCATTCTTGGCTGAAGCCAAGGCGCCTACGGGGTTGGCGATGCGCAGGGTTTCGCGCTGATGCTCGTCGATGCTCATGGAGGTCGCACTGGCATCACTTTCGGGGATAACCACGATGTTGTCGGCCAATGTGCCTTGCACCGCTTGCACTGTGGGGGGGGCGCCCGGGTTACTGGGCGCTCCATCGCCACCGCCGCAGGCAGATATCAGCAGCGGAATGATGATGAGGCATATTCTTTTGAAGATATTCATGATTTTTCTCCAAGGCCAATGAAATAGAAGAAGCGGATGAAAGGGGCTCAGTAATGCCAGCCCATGCGCAGTTCAAGCGCATGCTGGCGGGTCATGGCAGGCGGGGCCTGCATTCCGTTGATGATTTCGGTTGCGTGGTGGCGGATTCGGGTGTACGCCCAGTGGGCACCTATTTCCATCCGGCTATCGATGTGGAAGGCGAGCCCGAGCTTGAGTTGGCGTGCCCCGGAGGATTGGAAGCCCGAGGCGAACTGGAAGGCATCGACATGGATGCGCCCTTCAGTCTGCCGACCGGCTGAAGCGGCGGCCTCTGCCGTCCAGCGGTTTGACAGCCGCCATTGGGTGAGGATGCCGATGTCTACTGTCTGGGTGCGGTAGCGCTCTTTGTATTGCAGCAGGTTCCGCCGCCAGCGGTTTTGTGCGAGTTCCACATAGGGGATCACCTGGACGGCATTGCCGCGGATTTGAAAAGGAATGCCGACTGCTACCGCTGTCTGGTGAATGGTGTTGCCGGTTTTGGCATTGAACGGGACAAGGAATGTTCCGCTCTGGAGGTGGCCTTGATAGCTGGTGCGGCCCTGGTTTCTTTGGTAGCGCAGTTGCGCCCAGAGGGGAATATCCTTACCCTGCCAGCGCATTTGCGCGGACATGCCTGGAATGGCGCCGCTTTCTGAATCCAGGATGCCGTTTTGCGTAAGACCCTGTTCGTCAAATTCGACGTAATCCTGTTGCAGGGTGAACAGCTCGGCGCTGATGGAGCGGTTGTAGGCAGGCCAGAAGTCTTCACCTTCGCCTGCTGCGGCGGTGTGATGCGAGAATAGGAAGCCAACTAGGATTACCAAGTAGGTAGCTGAGTTGTTTATTGATTTATTAAAGGAAATCACGAAATTCATGCACCCTTAGAATGCTAGCCGGGCGAAAATTTATGCCAATTACTGAAGACTACAAATTTCAAACCTGATTTAATCAATGACTTGGGATATCCCAAACAATTCGGACCAATAAGTGCTACCAGGCCGATGTTTTCGGATGACGCAATTGCGACCGCTTTAATCGCGCCTTCGTGTTTTTTTCATACTCTCCCAGAAACCTTATACGAATTAAAAAACACCTCACAAACACCATTCAGCATATAAAATCAGGCGACTAAATAAGAAAAACCTTGTCGTGCAAAAACGTATTACCAAAATAGATCGCAATTACTCAGGTTTACACAAAGGTGTGAGACCATCACACTTGCGCTCAAGTGGATTCGCTGGGTGAGATTGTGCCGTTAGCCAAAGCAAAATATGCACATGGCGACGGAACTCGATTGCCGCATCTGCTCTAGGTTAATATTGGTAGCACCTCTGACCTCAGCCCATCCCAAAACCTATACACAGGCATCTTTGGCGTGCCAGTGCCAGCGAATGGCGTGAAATGACTCTGCTGTGTGGCGCGGCGTGCACATATACACGCAGCCCGGCAGCTATTGCGGCAGCCAGAACACTTGGAATACGGGCAGATTATTCGGAGCCGGGCTGTCGGGACTGGTATTCCGATGGCGTGCAGCCCAAGCGTTTGCGAAATACACGGCCCATGTACGAGGGGCTGGAATACCCCGCCTCCAGCGCAGCGCGCTTGGCGCTGGCGCCTTCGCGCAACAGGGCCTTGGCCTGGCGCAACTGCAGTTCGGCCACGTAATCACTAAAACCGCAACCGTAAAGTGCCTGCAGCTTGCGCTGCAGGGTGCGCGTGCTTTGGCCCATGCGCTGGGCCACGGCTTCCAGGCCGCAGCCGCCTTGGGGCAGCAGGCTGAAGACGGTGGATTCGAGGCGGGCGAGGTACTGCGCATCGACGTGCGAGAGGGGCGGCACATTGGTGGCCGGGCCGGGTATTGCTTCTTCGGGTGTGCCGGGGGCAGCCAGGGTGGGGGCTGCTTCGCCCGGCGCGCCTGCAGCTTGCGTCAACTGCGCCAATTGCGCCAGCGCCCAGGCGCGGGTGCGGCGGCGGTTTGCCAGGTGGCTGTCGATGCGCAGGCGCAGGGTCTGTGGGTCGAAGGGCTTGGTGATGTAGTCGTCTGCCTGGCTTTGCCAGCCTTGTTGCTGGCTGTGCTGGTCTGCCATGGCGGTGAGCAGCACGATGGGAATGTGGCTGGTGTCCTGGTTGTGCCGAAGTTGGTTGAGCACGGTCAAGCCGTCCCCGTCGGGCAGCATGCGGTCGCAAACGATGAGATCGGGCAGGTGCGCGCGTGCCTGGGCCAGTGCATCTGCCACGCTGGCGGCCAGGCGCAGGGCGTAGTGCGGCTCCAGCGCGTAGGCCAGCGCGGTTTGCAGGTCGGGGTCGTCTTCCGCCACGAGGAGTTGGGGGCGCTCGTCGCCGGGCGCTGTATTGGGGAGCACGCTTGCCGTGCCCAGGGGGCGGCTGGCTTCGCCGCAGCTCCAGGTGGCCGGGATTTCTGCAAAAAAGACGCAGCCTTGGCCGGGTTCGCTGCGCACCGCAATGCTGCCGCCCACGGCAAGCAGGCGGCTGTGGCAGATGTGCAGGCCTTGGCCATGGCCCCCGGTGCCGGATGCAGTGGCCTGGGCAGTGCGGTAACCGGCTTCGAAGATGCGGCTGCATTCTTCAGGAGTGAGGCCGGGGCCGGTGTCCGATACCGTGACCCGCAAGGCCGAGCTTTCGCTGTTCAGTTCTACGGCCAGGGTAATGGTGCCGTCCGCGGGGGTGTATTTGACGGCGTTGGAGAGCAGGTTGTGCAGCACGTCTTCAAGCACGGCGCGGTGCAGGGTGACGGCGACATCGGGCACCGGGGCTGCGTGCAGCGCGGTGCCGAGTGCTTGGGCGGCCTGGCGGTAGAGCTCTGCCATAGGGGTCAGGAAAGCCCCCAGGCAGAAGGTTTGCTGCTGCGTCCAGACAAGGTCGGCGCCACGGGGGTCGAAGGCGGCGCGGGTCAATTCTGTGACCAGCAGCTCCAGCCGCTCCACGCCACGCACCAGGGTGGCAAGGGCGTGGACTGCATCGGTGGTCTCTGCGCCCTGGGTGGTGTGCCGCAGCTGGTCCAATGGCAGGGTGATGAGGGAGAGCGGGGTTTTGAGCTCGTGCGCAACGCGGCGGTAGAAGTCGCTCTGGCTGTCCAGCAAACGGGCCAGCTCGGCGGCCTGCTGGTTCAGGCGCTGGTTCTGGTCAGAGATTTCGCGAGTTTGGGTGTCGATCTCGGCCTGCATGCGGGTGGCGCGGCTGCGCAGGGTGCGGGTGCGCAGGCCCGCCAGCGCCCAGGCCAGCCCCACAAAAAGCAACACCTCCAGCGCAATGGCCCATGGTCGCAACCACAAGGGTGGCAGCACGCGGAACGCCAGCTCCTGCGGCGGGCCGCTCTCTAGCCCACCGCCGGTGTAGCCCACGGCCTGGAAGCGGTAGGTGCCTGGCGAGAGGTTGTCGTAAAGCACTTCCAGCTGGCCCGGGGCGGCATGCTTCCAGTGTTCATTGCGGGAACCCAGCAGGCGATAGCGCCAGCCGTTGCGCTGGCTGTTGAGGTAGTGCAGCACCTGGGGCACTACGCGGATACCGTTGCCTTCCAGTTCCCGCACCGCGTCTGAACCGGGGGCTGACGTATGGGGTATGGGTTGGAGGCGGGCGTCGCCGTCCGCCTGGTACAGCAGTTGCAATCGTGGCGCCGGCACGGGGTGGCCCAGGCGGTCGGTGCGCAGTCGGTTAAAACCACCGTTGCCGCCCAGCAGCAGATCGCCCGCGCGGGTGCGCAGCCAGGCATTGAAGTTGAATTCGCTGCTCTGCAAGCCATCGCCCCGGTGGAAGCGGGTGGCCTCCAGGGTTTGGCGGTTGAAGCGGGTCAGGCCGTCGTTGGAGCTGATCCACAGATCCGGGCCGTCCGGGATGGCGGTGTAGAGGGTGTTGTTACTGAGCCCTTGCTTTTCGTAGAAGAACCGCGCTCTGCGCTGCTGCAGGTCGAGCCGGGTCAGGCCCATGCCGGTGGCGAGCCACAGGATGCCGTCTTCGTCGCGGTGGATGGCGCGCACATCGTTGTCGCTCAAAAGCCCATCGGCTGCGCGCCAGGTGGTGAAATGCCCGGCACCGACGTCCTCCTGGGTGGGTGGCTCCCAGCGCGAAAGGCCGCCGCTGGTGCCTACCCATAGCGTGCCTTGCGCATCCTGGTACAGGCTGCGGATGCGGTTGTGCGGCAGGCTGCCCGGCTGGCCCTGCGCGGTGTAGTGCGTGACCAGGCCGCTGGCCGGGTCGAGCCGGTTGAGTCCTTTGTCGGTGCCCACCCACAACATGCCTTGCTTGTCGCGCAGCAGCAGGCGTGCGCGGGTGGCGGTGGTCAGCTCTTTGCGCCATATGCGGTGCTGGCATGTTACGGGGTCGAGCCGCACCAGCCCGCCATCGGCCAGGGCCAGCCACAGCAGGCGCTCGCCTTCAGGCAGGATGGCGCGCACGTCGCGGCCCAGCCCCAAGCCACTGCAGCGCCCACCATCGGCCAGATAGACATCCGCCCGGCCAAGCTGTGCGTCATAGCGGTTCATGCCACGCTGGGTGCCTACCCAAATGGCGCCGTCCGGCCCTTCGGCAAAGGCCCAGACCATGGGCCAGGCCAATCCGCCATTGGCGGCACGCGTGACGTCGTAGGCATGGTGCTCGAATGCGCTGCCATAGGGCATTACCAGGTTGGCTCCGGCATCGAAGGTGCCCGCCCACAGCACGCCACTGTGGTCAAGCATCAGGCTGATGACGTTGGTGCTGCTCAGGCTCGTGGGGGCTGGTGCGGAGTGGTTCCAGGTGTCGATATGACCACTGCCCGGGTCGATCCGGCTGATGCCACCCGCCCAGGTTGCAAACCAGATGGCGCCCTGGGGGTCTTCGGCAATGGCGGTGACTTCAGGCCCGGGGCCGCCGGAAATGGACTGCACCTGTTGGCTGGCTGGGTCTACGCGGTGGAGCCCGGCGGTCTCGGTGCCGACCCACAGGCTGCCGTCGCTTGCCACACGCAGGGCCAAGATGGGTGTTGTGGCAAGTGGGGGGACCCGTTCGATCAGGGTCGTATCAGGACTGAGGCGCCAAAGACCGCCCTGGCCACCCAGCCAGATGGCGCCGTCGGGCGTTTGAGCCAGCGCACGCACAGCGCCCAGTGGCCCCTCGCTGGATTTAGAAAAATGGGTGTAGCTGCCCTTGGCGCTGTCCAGGCGCGACAAACCGACTCCATGGCCAATCCAGAGGGCGCCGTCAGAGGTTTGCAACAGCGCCTCGACCTCCGCGCTGGGTAGCCCCGTGGGGGTGCCAAACGGGTAGCGCTCGAAGCGCTCCTCAGCTGCAAGCCAGCGGTTGAGACCGCCGCCCATCGTGCCCACCCACATATCGCCGCCCGGCCCCGCCAGCAGGGCGCGGATGTAGTTGTCGCTCAGGCTGCGTGGATCTTCGGGGTCGTGCCGCAGATGGCGCACATGCGTCCCATCATGGATGTTCAGCCCGCTTTCCGTGCCAATCCAAACCTGCCCGGGGCCGTCTTGGGCGATGACGCGTGCGGTGACTTGCGATAGCCCCTGCTCAAGGCCAATGCGCTTGACCGTGAGCGGGCGGGGGGCGGCAAACCCATCGAACACCGAAATGAGCAGGGCAAGGAATAGTGCAAGGCGCATTGGAGGATCGTACCTGCTCGTCCTGATTGCTCCATGGGGAACCCACTAGCAGCTGTTCAAAGACCTATCCATACACGTCAAGTTGTCATCGCCTCGAAGCGCAACGCTCCACCAATACGGCAAGCGCTACCAGCAAGAACTATAGGAAATCTATAGGAACCCGCTATAGGTATAGAGAAGGGGTGATCTAACGAACCGACAAGGGGCGATCTAACGACCACCGCCCAGCACGCAATCAGGGGCGATGTATCGAACTCTCAAGGGGTGATGCAACGAGGACAACCTGCGCAGAACACAGACTTATCCACAGAGACTGGCTCTCTACCCGAGCTTCTTCGCCAGGTCTTCAGCGCGTGGGTGGTAGTAACGCTTGAGCATGCGCAAGTCCTTGTGCCCGGTCACGGCAGACAACTCCAAGACGTTACTCAGCTTTTCCGACAAGCGAGACGCCGCTTCATGGCGGGTGTCGTGGAAATGAACGTCATCCAGAAAACCCCGCACAGGACGCTTGCCGATGGCTCGGCAATCTTCCTTGTACTGCTGCTGAGCGCGCTCCAAGGCCCGATTGAAACCCTTGCGCAAAGCCATTGCCGTCGTGGGGAACACCGGCCCTTCAAACACATCGTCGATACCAGCCAAAGATTGCAACCCTTGCAGGATGGCCACCGCCTTGCGTGATAAGGGCACCATGCGCGAATCGCCATTCTTGGTGTCTGGCAAAAATGCTGTCTGCCGAGCCAGATTCACATACTCCCAGCGCAAAGACAACAACTCTCCCCGGCGCATGGCCGTCTCCACGGCCAATTCAACCAGGGGCTGCAACCATGGGTTGCGCGCGCCCTTGCTGAAGGCACCATCGGTCTGACGTTCAACGCCCGCCAAGGCGGCGAGCAGATAGGCCATCTCCTCATCCGTAAAGCGTCTATCCCTTGCTTTGGCTTTCTCCGGACGGCGCACCAGAGGCACGGGGTTTTCGATATGGATGCCCCACTCACGCCGCGCGTGGTTGATTGCCGCCGACAGAACGTCGATTTCACGGTTGACCGTCGCCCCGCTGACCTGCTTGAGACGCCGGTCGCGCCACGCCGCCACAATGGAGCTGTTCAAGGCTGAAATTTTGATCTGGGTTAGGGCGGCGTCCTTGAGCAAGACCTTGATCTTGGTGGACTCCATCGCCGCAGATTTTTTATGCGGTGTAACTTCCTTCTCGTATCGCAATAGGATGTCGGCCAAGGTGTTGCGTTCGGCCTCTCGACGGTCGATGAAGCCGGTTGTTTCCAGCTCTCGCTCCATCGCGCGCACCCAGCGTTCGGCATCTTCTTTGTAAGAAAAGGTTCGTGACTGTGCCGGAAAACCACGGCGCCTGACCTTGGCCTGCCACTGTAGTTCTCCGCGTTTTGTGATAGTACCCACCGGCCCGTGTCCCCGAAGTGTCCCAAATAATGGGTTTTATCATACAACCCATTGATTTCATTGGAGATGCAATGGCGTTCGGGACGTAGAGGCCGGAGGTTCGAATCCTCTCACCCCGACCATATTCAGCATACCCAAGCAACATCGCTTGGCCTTCGCTGCAATTTACAGCCTCCTGGCGATCAGCGATGATAGGATGGTTTCCACACTTTCCTTCTTATCATCGGTTACATGGCTGCAGTCGATTCCGCCCAGAAAGATTCCGCATCAGTTTCCCTCCCAGGCTTGGGCAGGGCATTGATATCTGCGGGCAAACTGACCCCCAAAGCAGCGGAGGAGATCTACAAGAAATCGCTGGCCGGTCGCAGCAGTTTCATCGCTGAAGTCACGGGCACCGGTGTGGTCTCGGCCGCCGACCTGGCGCATACCGTCTCCGCTGTGTTTGGCGCACCATTGCTCGACCTCAACGCCATTGATCCCCTGCGGCTTCCCAAGGACTTGCTGGACGCCAAGATTTGTCAGTCCTACCGTGTTCTGGTTCTGAGCAAGCGCAACAACCGCCTGATCGTTGCAACGGCAGATCCCACGGACCAGGAAGCGGCCGAGAAAATCAAATTCACCACGCAAATGGGCGTGGACTGGGTCATTGCCGAATACGACAAGCTCTCCAAATTGGTGGACGCCAACACCAAATCGGTAGGTGAAAGTCTGGATACATTCAATTCCAGCGGCGACTTCGAATTTGACGACGTCACCGTTGAGGAATCCACCGAAGCCGCAGACACCGGTACGGCGGATGTTGAAGACGCGCCCATTGTCAAGTTCCTGCACAAGATGCTGCTTGACGCCTTCAATATGCGGGCATCGGATTTGCATTTCGAGCCGTATGAACACCATTACCGGGTGCGTTTTCGCATTGATGGCGAATTGCGTGAAATCGCATCGCCACCGATTGCCATCAAGGACAAGCTGGCCTCGCGGATCAAAGTGATCTCCCGCCTCGATATCTCCGAAAAACGGGTACCGCAGGACGGCCGCATGAAGCTCAAGGTGGGGCCTGACCGGGTGATCGATTTCCGCGTCAGCACCTTGCCGACCTTGTTTGGCGAAAAGATCGTGATCCGTATTCTGGACCCCAGCAGTGCCAAGATGGGAATCGACGCGCTGGGTTACGACGCCGTGGAAAAGGAGCGCCTGCTCACCGCGATTGAACGTCCTTACGGCATGATTCTCGTCACAGGACCCACGGGTTCCGGCAAGACCGTGTCGCTCTATACCTGCTTGAATTTGCTGAACAAGCCAGGTGTCAACATTGCCACCGCGGAAGATCCTTCTGAAATCAACCTGCCGGGTGTCAACCAGGTGAACGTGAATGACAAGGCCGGGCTGACTTTCGCTGTGGCGCTCAAGTCGTTTTTGCGCCAGGATCCCGACATCATCATGGTCGGGGAAATCCGCGACCTGGAAACAGCCGACATCTCCATCAAAGCCGCCCAAACCGGTCACCTGGTGCTTTCCACCTTGCACACCAACGATGCGCCAACGACGCTGACCCGTATGCGCAACATGGGCATCGCACCATTCAATATTGCATCCAGCGTCATTCTCATTACGGCGCAGCGTCTGGCCCGTCGCCTGTGTCCACAATGCAAGGCACCGGCAGACATTCCCCACGAAGCATTGATTGAAGCAGGCTACGCGGAGGAAGAGGTCGACGGCACCTGGGTGCCCTACAAGCCCGTCGGCTGTTCTGCCTGCAATAACGGCTACAAGGGCCGTGTCGGCATCTACCAGGTCATGCCCGTCACCGAAGATATCCAGCGCATTATTCTGCGCGACGGCAGCGCCCTGGAGATCGCAGAACAAGCGCGGCGCGACGGAGTACGCTCCCTGCGCGAATCCGGCCTTCACAAGGTACGGCAGGGCATGACCTCGCTCGAGGAAGTCCTGGCCGTTACCAACATATAAGAACTACCAGACAAGGAAGCGCAATGGCAACTGCTGCAGCACGCGACATCAAGGACTTCGTCTTTGAGTGGGAGGGCAAGGACCGCAACGGAAAAACCGTCCGCGGTGAAATCCGCGCCTCGGGAGAAAACCAGGTGCAGGCCACGTTGCGTCGCCAGGGTGTCTTCCCGACCAAGATCAAGAAGCGCCGGATGCGCTCGGGCAAGAAAATTAAGCCGAAAGACATCGCACTGTTCACACGGCAAATGGCGACCATGATGAAGGCAGGCGTCCCCTTGCTGCAGGCCTTTGATATTGTGGGAAGGGGCAATACCAATCCCAGCGTGGGGAAACTGCTCAACGAAATCCGCAGTGATGTGGAAACCGGCACCTCGCTCAACGGGGCATTTCGGAAATACCCGATGTATTTCGACAGCCTGTATTGCAATCTGGTCGAAGCGGGTGAGGCCGCCGGTATCCTGGAAGCCCTGCTGGACCGGCTGGCGCTCTACATGGAAAAGACGGAGGCGATCAAATCCAAGATCAGGTCTGCACTCATGTACCCCATTTCGGTCATCATCGTCGCCTTTGTCGTGGTGACGGTGATCATGATCTTCGTGATCCCGGCCTTCAAAGAAGTTTTCACCTCCTTTGGCGCCGATCTGCCAGCGCCCACGTTGTTCGTCATGGGCATCAGCGAGATTTTCGTGAAATGGTGGTGGCTGATTTTTGGTGTGCTCGGCGGCGGTTTCTACTTCTTCATGCAGGCGTGGCGGCGCAACGAGAAAATGCAGATATTCATGGATCGTCTGCTGCTGCGCATCCCGATTTTTGGCGACCTGATCAACAAATCAGCGGTGGCGCGCTGGACACGCACGCTCTCCACCATGTTCGCGGCAGGCGTTCCCCTGGTCGAAGCACTGGACTCCGTCGGAGGCGCTGCCGGCAATTCGGTCTATGCGATGGCGACCGACAAGATCCAGCAGGAAGTTTCCACAGGCACCAGCCTGACCGCAGCCATGACCAATGCCAACGTGTTCCCCTCCATGGTGCTGCAAATGTGTGCCATTGGTGAAGAGTCCGGCTCCATTGACCACATGCTGGGCAAGGCGGCCGACTTCTACGAAGCCGAGGTGGATGAGATGGTCGCGGGTCTTTCCAGCCTGATGGAGCCCATCATCATCGTGTTCCTGGGCACCCTGATCGGTGGCATTGTGGTATCGATGTACCTGCCCATCTTCAAGCTGGGCCAGGTCGTCTGATGCTGCTCGCGCCGTGGCCGGATGCCGTCTTGGCGGGCATCCTGGGGTTGCTGGTGGGCAGCTTCTTGAACGTCGTGATTTACCGTATTCCCAAAATGATGGAGCGCCAGTGGGCGGCCGAATGTGCCGAATACGCGGCGACCGCGGGAATCGTGGCGCCTGCTGCAGTGCAGACCGAGGTTTTCAATCTTTCCCAACCCCGTTCCCGCTGCCAGGCTTGCGGACACCAGTTGCGCTGGTACGAAAATATTCCGGTACTCAGCTACGCATTCCTGCGGGGTCGATGCTCCTCGTGCGGGGTCGGCATCAGCGTCCGCTACCCCTTGGTCGAACTCTTCACGGCGGGGTTGTTCTTCTTCTGCGTGCAGCACTGGGGCGCCACGTCGGCGGGGTTGGCGTGGTGTTTCTTTTCCGCGATGCTGGTCGCTCTGGCTTTCATCGACTGGGATACCACCTTGCTGCCGGACGATCTGACTCTTCCGCTGCTGTGGGCTGGCCTGCTGGCATCCGCCCTGCAGTGGATCGAGGTGCCACTGTTCAGCGCTGTCATGGGCGCCGTGGCAGGCTATCTTTCGCTGTGGCTGGTCTACTGGGGTTTCAAGCTAGCGACTGGCAAGGAAGGCATGGGCTACGGCGACTTCAAGTTATTCGCTGCGCTGGGTGCCTGGTTCGGCTGGCAAGCACTCGTTCCCTTGATTCTGATGGCCTCCGTTGTCGGCGCCATCGTAGGCATTGCCCTGAAACTTGCCAGCAGCCTGCGCGAGGGTGGCTATGTTCCCTTCGGGCCGTTTCTGGCCGGTGCCGGTTTTCTCGGCATGGTCTTTGGACCCCAGGCCCTTCTGGATACCCTGCTGAAATCCCTGGGCCTGTGAACCGCTCTCCCATGTTTTCTATGCGGGCAGGACTGACGGGCGGCATTGGCAGCGGCAAGAGTACCGTGGGCCGCATGCTGGCACATCGGGGTGCTGTCCTCCTGGATGCAGACCAGGTTGCCCGCGAGATGACCCAACCTGGCGGGCTGGCCATGCCCGCAATCGTTCAGACCTTCGGGCCCGAATTCCGTGACACCCAGGGCGCCCTCGATCGCACGCGCATGCGCGATCTCGCTTTTTCCAGCCCCACATCACGCAAACAACTGGAAGCCATCATTCACCCGCTGGTGGCCCAATGCCTCGAAGACCGTGCCCGCACTGCCGAAGACGAGGGGCAGCGCCTGCTGGTCTTCGACATTCCACTCCTGGTGGAATCGGGGCACTGGCCACGCCAGCTTGATGCGGTCGTGGTGGTGGACTGCACGGCCGAAACGCAAATCCGCCGTGTCATGGCGCGCAATGCACTGGCCCGCAACGCCATCGAGGACATCATTGCCGCCCAGTCCAGCCGCGCCGCTCGACGCAGGGCCGCTGACGTGGTTCTGTACAACGATCAACTGCCGCTGGAGACCCTGCAATCCCAGGTGGACGCGCTCGCCGCCCAGTTCGGGCTATGATGACCTTCCTGAAAGCAACCCGCACACCATGCTTGCGATCCGCCTGATACCAGCGCGACGGCCAGCACCCTCATCATCCCGTATGGCATGGATGTGCATCGCAACTCCGACAAGCCTCCCTCGCCCCACGGGGCGGACTCCCACCCGGAACCTGGCAGCGTGATTCTTTACGAATACCCCTTCAACGAACGCATTCGCACCTATTTGCGGCTGGAACTGCTGTTCCGGCGGCTGGGCGAACTTATCGCGCGCACCGAAGCGCTGGACCACCATTTCGCCCTGACCACCATCTTCGAGATCATGGATGTCGCCGCCCGCGCCGATCTCAAGTCGGATGTGCTCAAGGACATCGAAAAACAGAAACACCTGCTCGATAGCTACCGCGGCAACCCTGCCATCTCCGAGGCCGCGCTCGATGGTATCGTGGCCCAGCTCGACCGCTGCTTTACCAGCCTGAACACCCAGGCAGGCAAGACAGGCCAGCCGCTGACGGAAAATGACTGGCTGATGGCCATTCGCAGCCGTGCCGGCATTCCGGGCGGCACCTGTGGCTTTGATCTGCCCAGCTACGCTGCCTGGCAGCACCGGCCTGCCGTCGAGCGGCAGCAGGCACTGGAGGGCTGGGTCAGTGCGCTGACTCCGCTGGCAGAATCCATTTTTCTGCTGCTCAAGCTGCTGCGCGACTCGGGGATCGCCCAAAAGGTCGCGGCCGAACGGGGGCAATTGCAGCAGAACCTGCCCCAGGGCCGTACCTTCCAGCTGCTGAGGCTGCGCATCGACCCTGCACTCGGGCTGGTTCCCGAGATCAGCGGCAACCGGCTCATGGTGTCGGTGCGCCTGATGCAGCAGCAAGCCGATGGGCATTTGCAGGCCAGCACCGAAGACGCTGTTTTCGAGCTCACCCTGTGTGCCTGAGGCGCTGCGCCACCATGCCGCCCCTCTCACCCCTCGTACCCGCACGCCAGGTGACCTGTCCCGCCTGCGGCGGCCCCAGCCTGTACAGCCCCCAAAATATCTGGCGTCCTTTTTGCAGCGAACGCTGCAAGCAAATGGATCTGGGGGCCTGGGCGAGCGAAGGATTTCGCGTCCCCGCCGAGGCCCCTCCTGACGAGGCGCCCTTTGGTGATCCACGAAAAAATATTAGTTAAATCCGGCTCTAACGCTTATTCAGAAAGCGTTACAAGCTATTGATTTGATAGTATCTCAGGATCGAACGGCACACCACGTTCCTGGGCCAGCCATTCCAGCACCGGGAAGGCACCGGGCAACACCGGGCGTACAGTGGGGGGCCAGGACTGCCAGGACATGGCCTGGCCTTCGCGCATCTCGAAATCGCCCGTCCAATCGCGCACCTTGCACCAGTGCAGCCGCACCAAGGCATGCGGATAGTCGTGCTCCGTCACCTTCCAGACCTGCGCGGGGCCGATGGTGACGCCCAATTCCTCAATCAGTTCGCGCCGCAGCGCCTGTTCCACGGTCTCGCCCGCTTCGATCTTCCCGCCCGGAAACTCCCAGTACCCTGCGTAGGCCTTGCCGGGTGGCCGCGTGGTGAACAGCAGCGCGCCATCACTGCGCAACAGGACCCCCACCGCGACGTCGGTGTGCCTGCGGAGTTCGGGCAGGGTTTCAGCCACCATGCCGACCTGCATAGTCACGCGCGAACTGGTAGGCCACACGGCCGCTGCGCGAACCACGCTCCAGGGCCCAGACCAGTGCCTCGGGACGGGCGGCCTCAATAGCGGACGCGGCCACCCCCAGGGATGCCAGCCACTGCGCAGCAATCGCCAGGTATTCGTCCTGGCTGAAAGGATAGAAGCTGACCCACAGGCCAAAGCGTTCCGACAGGGAGATTTTTTCCTCCACCCCTTCACCAGGGTGTATTTCACCATCGTCTGTGTGCGTGTAGCTGAGGTTTTCCCGCATGTACTCGGGCAACAGGTGCCGCCGGTTGCTGGTGGCGTAGATCAGCACATTGGGCGTGGCCGCCGCCACCGAGCCGTCCAGGATGGATTTGAGGGCCTTGTAGCCCGGCTCGCCGTCCTCGAAGCTCAGGTCATCGCAGAAGACGATGAATTTCTCGGGCCGCTCGGAGACGACCTCCACGATGTCGGGCAGGTCCGTCAGGTCGGCCTTGTCCACCTCGATCAGCCGCAAACCCTGCGGCGCATAGGCATTGAGGCAAGCCTTGATGAGCGAGGATTTCCCTGTCCCGCGCGCACCGGTCAGCAGTACATTGTTGGCCGCGCGCCCCTCCACAAACTGCCGCGTGTTGCGCTCGATCTTTTCCTTCTGGCCGTCAATCTCCTTCAGATCCGCCAACTGCATCGCGGCCACGTGGCGCACGGGCTCCAGCGTGCCGTGGCCACTGCTGCGCTTGCGGTAGCGCCAGGCAATGGCAGCCGACCAATCGGGCGCACACAAGGGCTGCGGCAACACGGATTCGATGCGGGCAATCAGCTGCTCCGCACGCGCCATCAAATGTTCGAAATTTTCATTCATTTTGGCATCCAGCGCTTATCCATCAAGCGCAATACGCTACCATTTCAGGAGCGATAATCTGCATTGATGGTGACGTAGTCATGGCTCAGGTCACAGGTCCACACAGTCTCTGCGGCGTCGCCACGGCCCAGCAACACACGCACCGTGATTTCGCTCTGCTGCATGACGCGTTGGCCATCCTCCTCCCGGTAAGCCGGGTTGCGCCCGCCCTGCACCGCCACATGCACATCGTCCAGGTACAGGTCGATGCCGGTCTGGTCCAGGTCGTCGATCCCCGCATAGCCCACAGCAGCCAGGATGCGCCCCAGATTCGGGTCGCTGGCAAAGAAGGCTGTCTTGACCAGCGGCGAATGCGCAATCGCGTAGGCCACCTTGCGGCATTCCTCGCCTGTTTTACCGCCCTCGACACGCACCGTGATGAACTTGGTGGCACCCTCTCCATCGCGCACAATGGCCTGCGCCAATTGCTGCGCCACGCGGAGCAGCGCGGCCTGGAGTGCCTGGCCCTCCGGGCTGTCCAGCGAAGTGATGGGGGCGTTGCCGGCCTGGTGCGTTGCAAGCACCATGAAGCAATCGTTGGTCGAGGTATCACCATCGATCGTGATCCGATTGAACGACTGATCGGCCAAGTCACGCGCCAACTGCTGCACCAGGGTCGGCGCCACACACGCGTCCGTTGCCAGAAAACCCAGCATCGTGGCCATGTTGGGGCGAATCATCCCCGCTCCCTTGCTGATTCCGGTCACCGAAACCGTGGCAGCACCCATGTGCACCTGGGTGCTGAACGCCTTGGCCACCGTATCGGTGGTCATGATCCCTTCGGCGGCACGTGCCCAGTGGTCAGCCCGCGCATCGGCAATGGCGGTCGGCAATCCTGCCGCAATGCGGTCAACCGGCAGGGGCTCCATGATGACGCCGGTGGAAAACGGAAGCACCTGCGTGGGATCGACACCCAGTTGGGCGGCCAGCGCATCGCAGGTGGCCCGGGCGCGCTGCAGCCCGTCCTGGCCGGTACCGGCGTTGGCATTGCCGGTATTGACCACCATGGCGCGGATTCCCTGGCCCTGGTGCAACGCCAGGAATTCCCGGCACACCTGCACTGGCGCCGCACAAAAGCGGTTCTGTGTGAAGACACCGCCGACGGTCGTCCCTTCATCGAGCAGAAAGACCGTCAGATCCTTGCGGTGGGCTTTGCGCACACCCGCTTCGGCAACGCCGATGCGTACACCGGGCACTGGAAGCAAGTCGGAAGCAATGGGGGCGGAAAGATTCACTGGCATGGGTGTCGTCCTTGATTAATGCGAAACACAGGCGCAAGCGATGCAATCGGTGCTGCCTCTACCAGCAGACACCACGCAAGGACCGCTCCGCCGCTCGGGTATCGTCCCGCTCCCGGCAAAGCCGAGAGCGGGGAAGCGGCGCAGCCGCTCAGAGGGTGACTAGGCCAGCTTGCCGTGGCACTGCTTGTATTTCTTGCCGCTTCCGCAGGGGCACGGGTCGTTGCGGCCCACGCGGCCACCGGCGGCCACTTTCTGCTGCACGCTCAGTGTTCGTTCATCCACCGTGGTTTCCACCTCGCCGGTTTCCGTTGGCGCGCTGTAGGTCACGTTGGCAATGTTCTCGGCACGCTGCTCCATGTCTTCGGCCGCCTGGTCAAGCTGGTCGGGGGACTGCACCTGCACCGTCATCAAGATCTTGGTGACTTCGTTCTTCACGATGTCGAGCAGTTGGCGGAACAGTTCAAACGCTTCGCGCTTGTATTCCTGCTTGGGCTGCTTCTGCGCATAGCCACGCAGGTGGATGCCCTGGCGCAAATAGTCCAGCGCGCTCAGGTGATCGCGCCAGTTGGAATCGAAGGTCTGCAGCAGCACCACGCGCTCGAACTGCGTGAAGTTCTCCTGGCCCACCAGCTGCACCTTCGCCTCGAACACGTCATGGGCCGTCTGAATCACTTTCTCCAGCACTTCATCGTCCGTCAGCGAATTGGCGCCTTCGACCATCGACTGCAGCGGCATCGAGATCTGCCACTCTTCGGCCAGCACCTTTTCGAGCACAGGGAGATTCCATTGCTCCTCGACCGATTCCGCAGGAACATGCTCACGCACGATGTCGCTGAAGCAATCCTCGCGCATGGCGGCGATCACGTCGGACAGATCGGCGGCATCCAAAATATCGTTCCGCTGCTGGTAGATCACTTTGCGCTGGTCGTTCGCCACATCATCGTATTCGAGCAACTGCTTGCGCACATCGAAGTTGCGCGCCTCGACCTTGCGCTGTGCCGACTCGATGCTGCGAGTGACGATCCCAGCCTCAATCGCTTCGCCGTCCGGCATCTTGAGCCGGTCCATGATGGCCTTGACACGGTCGCCCGCGAAGATGCGCATCAGCGAGTCGTCCAGGCTCAGATAAAAGCGCGAGGAGCCGGGGTCACCCTGGCGGCCCGAGCGGCCGCGCAACTGGTTGTCGATACGGCGCGATTCGTGGCGCTCGGTGGCAATGATGCGCAGGCCGCCCAGTGCCTTGACCTTCTCGTGGTCGATCTTCCACTGCTCGCGCAGTGCAGCCACCTTGGCGGCGCGTTCGGTTTCAGACAGGGATTCGTCCGCCTCGATGGCTGCAACGTCCTTTTCAATGTTGCCGCCCAGCACGATGTCGGTCCCGCGGCCCGCCATGTTGGTGGCGATGGTGATCATGCCCTCGCGGCCAGCCTGGGCCACAATGTCGGCCTCGCGGGCGTGCTGCTTGGCATTGAGCACCTGGTGCGGCAAGCCTGCCTTGTTCAGCAAGTCATCAATGATCTCGGAATTCTCAATCGATGTGGTGCCTACCAGCACGGGTTGGCCCCGTTCGTGGCATTCGCGGATGTCCTTGATGGCCGCTTCGTATTTCTCGCGCGTGGTTTTGTATACGCGGTCGAGCTGGTCGTCGCGCTTGCTCGGCCGGTTGGGTGGAATCACCATGGTTTCCAGGCCGTAGATTTCCTGGAACTCATAGGCCTCGGTATCGGCCGTGCCCGTCATACCCGAGAGCTTGTTGTACAGGCGGAAATAGTTCTGGAAGGTGATCGAGGCCATCGTCTGGTTCTCGGCCTGGATCTGCACGCCTTCCTTGGCCTCGACGGCCTGGTGCAGGCCCTCGCTCCAGCGGCGCCCCGCCATCAGTCGGCCCGTGAATTCGTCGACGATGACGATCTCGCCGTCCTGCACCACGTAGTGCTGGTCGCGGTTGTACAAATGGTTGGCCCGCAGCGCCGCATACAGATGGTGCATCAGCGTGATGTTGGCCGGATCGTAAAGCGAGGCACCCGCCGGAATCAGGCCCTGGGCCGCGAGCACGCGCTCGGCCGTCTCATGGCCCTGCTCGGTCAGGAACACCTGGTGCGTCTTTTCGTCCACCGTGAAATCACCCGGCTTGGTGACGCCTTCACCCGTGCGGGGATCCGCCTCCCCCTCCTGGCGCACCAGCAAAGGCACCACCTTGTTCATGGCGAGATAGGTCGCCGTGTGGTCTTCGGCCTGGCCGCTGATGATGAGCGGGGTGCGTGCCTCGTCGATCAGGATGGAGTCCACCTCGTCGACGATGGCGTAGTTCAGTTTGCGCTGCACGCGGTCACTCGCCTCGTAGACCATGTTGTCGCGCAGATAGTCGAACCCGTATTCGTTGTTCGTGCCGTAGGTGATGTCGGCGTTGTAGGCTGCCTGCTTTTCCTCGCGTGGCATATTGGGCAGGTTGATACCCACCGTCAGACCGAGAAAGTTGTACAGGCGCCCCATCCACTTCGCATCACGGCCTGCAAGGTAGTCGTTCACCGTCACCACATGCACACCGTCACCCGACAAGGCGTTGAGGTAGACCGGCAAGGTGGCGGTCAGGGTTTTACCTTCGCCGGTTCGCATTTCCGCGATCTTGCCGTAATGCAACCCCATGCCGCCAATGAGCTGGACATCGAAGTGGCGCATCTTCATGACGCGCTTGGATCCTTCGCGAACGACAGCAAACGCTTCGGGAAGCAGTGCATCGAGCGACTCCCCTCCCGCGACGCGCTGCTTGAACTCCTGCGTCTTGGCGCGCAGTGCCTCATCGCTCAGCGCCTCGTACTCGGGCTCCTTGGCGTTGATGCTGGCCACCGTCTTGCGGTATTGCTTGAGAAGCCGGTCATTGCGGCTGCCGAAAATTTTGGTAAGGAAGTTGGTGGCCATGCGAACGGGCCCGCCCTGCGCACCAATGCGCGCCGAACGGCCGGAATTCCTGTGAAATAGTGAGTTCAGTTGGGGCCTGCGCCTGTGAATGCAAGCGGTCTGCCGTCACCGGCAGGCATTTGCCCCCCAAAGTGCAATTTTACCTGCCTGCAGAACGGGCAGGCTGAGTGGCCGCCTGCAAGGCGACCTGCGCCCGCGGCGCATTCCCGGCCACCAGGAATTTCTGGGGGTTCTGCGGCACGCCTTGCACCAGCACTTCAAAATGCAGGTGCGGCCCGGTCGATCGCCCTGTCGTGCCCACTTCGGCGATTTTCTGGCCCCGCCGCACCAGATCACCACGCTTGACCAGTACCTTGGACGTATGGGCATACCGGGTGATCAGCTGATTGCCATGGTCCAGTTCGACCATATTGCCAAATGCCGGGTGAAACTCCTGTGTGACAACCACACCACCGGCGGCAGCAACAATATCGGTCCCCGTCGGGGCCGGAAAATCCAGTCCGGCATGCAGCGCAGATTTCCCGGTGAAGGGGTCGATGCGAAAACCAAACGTTGAACCTGCGGGTACCCCCGGCACCGGCGCCTCGGTGGGGATCATGTATTTGCTGATGTGCTGGTCAAACAGGCGCGACTCCAGCACCGTCATCAAGTCGATACGCTGCCCTGCCACCTGGTACAGCTCGGCAAGGCTGGCGTCCAGCTCCTCGACCGTGAGGGAGCGTGCCGACAGCAATGCACCGCCCATACCCGGCACCTTGGGTTTATCGGCCGGGGGCGTAATGCCTGCCAAGCCAGAAACGCGCTCGCCCAGAGATTCCAGCTCGATCATGCGCGCCTGCATTTCACCCAGCTTGCGGGCCATGGCATCCAGGTTTTGCCGCATGAAGCGGTCGCGCTGGTCAAATTCATCCTGCACCACCAGCCGCACCAGGGAGCCGACCACGGGCCAGCCTTCGCGCGCACCTTTGAGAAACACCAGGTGGTAGAGAAGGGCCGCCACGCACATCAGCACCAGGGACGCTGCCAGAGCCGCCGCCACCAGGCGCCCCCCTGTCAACTGGAACGTCCGGCAGCGGGTGAGCCGCGAGTCCATGATAATCAGCTGCATTCTTGATTTCCTGTCGTTCCCAAGCACCCATGCACCGCCGCCACCACGCCGTCACTCTGCAGCAAGCCGCCGACGAATCGCCCATGCTGGCGAAACTGACGGCGCTCACGCGGGAATCGAGCGAACGGCTCCGGGCGGTGGAATCCCTGATTCCGCCTGCACTGCGCCCGGCACTGCAGGCCGGCCCCATTGAGGGCCAGACCTGGTGCCTGGTGGTGCGCAACAACGCAGCAGCGGCCAAATTGCGCCAGTTGCTGCCTGCCATGCAGGCGCATCTGCGCAGCAAGGGGTGGGAGGTTAACGTCATTCGCCTGAAAATTCAAACCGGAACCGCTTAATTCCAAGGGAAAACCCTTGCGCACGGCAAAGCCTCAACCCTGGCTGCGCAGCGTCCGGCTGAGCAACACCACCGGCACCAGCCCCACCAGGACCAGCGCCAGCGAAGGCAGCGCCGCCTCACCCAGGCGCTCGTCGCGGGCCAGTTGATAGGCCACTACCGCCAGCGTATCGCTGTTGAAGGGGCGCAGCACCATGGTGGCGGGCAGTTCTTTCATCACATCCACAAAAACCAGCAAGGCGGCTGCGGCCGTTGAGCGGCGCAGCAAGGGCCAATGCACGCAGGCCAGCAATCGGCCGCTGCGGGCCCCCAGCATGCGCGCCGAATCGTCCAGACTCGCAGGTATGCGTGCGTAGCCGCTTTGCACCGACTGGAGCGCCACCGCACAAAACCGTACCAGATAGGCCCAGACAATGCCCACCGCCGTGGTGGTCACCAGGGCGCCCACCCCCCAGTTTGGGAATTGGCCCTGCAGCCAGCCCACGGGCAGCAGCAGCCCCACCACGATGACCGCACCCGGCACGGCGTAGCCCACGCTGGCAAGGCGCACCACCCCACGCGTCAGCAGATCCGGACGGCGGCGCACAGCGAAGGCCAGCGCCAGCGCCACCACCACAGCCAGTCCGGCCGTGATACCCCCCAGGCGGACACTGTTCCAGGCCCATTCCAGAAAGCGGCCCCAAGGCAGTACTGACCAATCGGAGGCCAAGGGGCGCAGCATGAAGGCCACCGGCGCCACGAATCCCATCAGCACGGGCACGGCACAGACCAGCCAGGCGAGCCCGCAGCGCACACCGCGCAACGGCACCGGCAAGGCTTCCGTGGCGGCGGCATGGCCCGGCCCCGCGGCAGAAAAGCGCATGCGGCGCTGGGCACGGTGCTCCAGCCACAGCAGCCCCATGACCAATGCCAGCAGCATGGTGGAGAGCTGCGCTGCCGCCGTGCGGTTGTCCATGGACAGCCAGGCCTTGAGGATGCCGGTGGTGAAGGTCTGAATGCCGAAATAGCTGGTCACACCGAAATCCGCCAAAGTCTCCATCAGCACCAATGCCACACCGGCGGCTACCGCCGGGCGCGCCAGGGGCAAGGCAATGGTGGCAATGCGGCGCGACAGCGGCGCACCCAACAGGCGCGCAGCCTCCATCAGGTGCGCAGCGCGCTCGCCCAGGGCCGTGCGCGCCAACAGATAGACATAGGGGTACAGCGCAAAGAGAAAGACCCAGATGGCGCCCCACAGGCTGCGCACCTCGGGCAACAGGCGACCTTCCAGTCCGAACACCTCGCGCAAGCCCACCTGCAGCGGGCCGCTGAACTGCAGAAAATCGGTGTAGGCATACGCTGTCACGTAGGCCGGCATGGCCAGCGGCAACAGCAGCAACCATTCGAACATGCGCCGTCCCGGGAAATCGAACAGCGTCACGGCGGCTGCCGCCGCCGTACCGACCAGCGCAGTCCCCACCCCCACCCACAGGGCAAGCCAAAGCGTCGTCCAGACATAGCCCGGCAGCACCGTGGCCGCCATCTCGCGCAGGATGGCACCGGCAGGTGCCTGCGCCGCCCCCCAGGGCAGCCACGCCCCCAGCAAGGCCAGCACGGGCAGCGACAGCAGCCCGGCAAGCAACAGCAGGGGAAAGGCGCGCAGGATGGCAAAGGGGCGTGGCAAGGTGAGCGACTCGAAGGACAGGAAGGGAGGAATGCAGTAGCCAAGGACTACTGGCCCCGCAATCGGGCGCCCAATACAAATGCGAATTCTAAGCATTTAAGAAACCCGTCCCCCTACAATGAAAGCATGTTCCTAGAGGTTTCCCAACTTGAAGTGCGCTACGCCGGCCAACCCCTGGCCGCAGTGCGAGACGTCTCACTGGGGCTGAGCGCAGGCCAGATCGGCGTGTTGATCGGCCCTTCGGGCTGCGGCAAGACGACGCTGCTGCGCACCGTGGCGGGGCTGGAGCCCGTGGCAGCCGGAAGCATCCGCCTGGGCGAGCACACCGTCGGCAGCCCAGGGCACAGCCTGCCTCCCGAGCAGCGCCGCATCGGCATGGTGTTCCAGGACTATGCGCTGTTCCCGCACCTGAGCGTCGGGCAGAACGTGGCGTTTGGCATCCACCGCCTGCCGCGCGCAGCCCAGGCAGCGCGGGTGGCCGAGGTACTGGAACTCGTGGGGCTGGCGGACAGCGGCAAGCGTTTCCCGCACGAACTCTCCGGCGGCCAGCAACAGCGCGTGGCGCTGGCCCGTGCCCTGGCACCACGCCCCCAGCTCATGCTGCTGGACGAACCCTTCTCCAACCTCGACGTGGATCTGCGCGAACGCCTGGCCCATGAAGTGCGCGGCATTCTGAAAGCCGCAGGGGCCACGGCACTGTTCGTGACGCACGACCAGCTCGAAGCCTTTGCCATTGGCGATGTGATCGGCGTGATGCACCAGGGGCACCTGCACCAGTGGGACGATGCCTACACCCTCTACCACCGCCCGGCCACACGCTTTGTGGCGAACTTCATTGGCCACGGCGTGTTTGCACCCGCCACGCTGGTGCAGCAAGGCAGCGCCGTGGTGGTGCGCACGCCGCTGGGCGATCTGGCCAACCTGACCGAATGCCCGCTGCCGTCGAGCTACCCTGCGGGTGCATGCGATGTGCTGCTGCGCGCCGACGACATCGTGCACGACGACGCCGCCCCGGTGCAGGCCCAGATTCTGCGCAAGGCATTCCGGGGGTCGGAATTCCTGTACACGCTGCGCCTTGAAAACGGCCAGACGCTGCAGGCCCATGTGCCCAGCCACCACGACCACGCCCTGGGCGAATGGATCGGTATCCGTGCCCAGGTAGACCATGTGGTGACCTTCGACCGCTCCCCGGGAAGCATGGCAAAAAATGCCTCTGACGCTCTACCATCAAGCGCTTGAAGCTATATTTTTAATAGCGCACTTGGCAAAACAGCCAACGCTGCGCCCCGCGTTCAGGACTTGCCCTTGCGCTGCAGGGCTTCCAGGGCCGACAGGTTCACCTCGGACAGCAGGCCACGCACAGCCTTGATGTCCATGTTGTCGCCCTCGATGCTGACCATGATGCCGTTCTTGAGCACCATCTTGAACTCCGCCTGACTGCCGTCCTTGCGGTAGCTCTGGTGCAGGGTGCGGCCGTCTTCCTGCCAGGTTTTCTCGGCATGTTCGCGGTCCTCCTTCTCGCCCTGCGCCATGCCCATGGCCAGAATGGCCATCTGGCCCATGCCGCCCATGTCGGTGATTTCCAGGCGCACCTCTTTCTCCCCGTTGCTGAACTGCGCGCTGGCCTGGCTGGTGGGCAGGCCCAGGGCCGCGCCGTCCTGCACATCGAAGCCAGTGCGGGCCATGTCTCCCAATTGTTCGGGCAAAGCCGCTTTCAGGGATTGCGCCGCTACGGCCTGACCACCGCCCATCATGCCGACCGCCGCCGTCACGGCCTGGCCCGTGGCTGCTGCCATGGCATTGGGGTCGTTGCTCTTCTGGGCTTTCTCCATCTGGCGCGCAGCCTCTTCCATTTTCTTGCCTGCAGCCTCCAGCCCGGCGGTGTTGATGCTGACCTTGCCGCCCGGCGTGGTCACGGAGATCGCCGGTTCACCCGCGCTGCCCATGAGCATACCGCCCCGGGGCATGAAGATGCTGCTCACAGCACCCATGATGATGCCCATCACGATGGCAGCGGCCAGTACCACGGCGGTGTAAGCCAGCGATTTCTCGGGCGGGTTCTTCATCAGCACAGGCAGGCCGCAATAGATCAGGTAGATGGAATACAGCGCCGCCAGCAGGCCCAGCATGGCGAGTGCAGGCAGCAGGCTGAAAATGCCGCCCACCAGGGCCGCAGTACTGGCGTACACCGCGAGCTTGAGCGCCTGGATCTGGTCCTTCTGGCCCCCAAAGGTGGGCGCCAGGGCATTGACGATGAGCGCGAGCACGAACACGCCGACCAGGCTCAGCACATAGGACACCACCATGCTGGCCAGACCCGACAGGAACGGCACGCGAATCGAGACGCCAAAGGCCCCCATGCCGATGATGGACATGCCGATGAAGCCGCAGACCGCCGGAATGGCCGCCAGCAGCATGAAGTAGCGGGTGTACAGGCCCGCCGTGTCGGCCGGTTCGGCCTCGATGGTGACCCAGGTGTCCTTGGGTTGAAGAAGAATGCTCTTGACGCGCTGAACCAGATCCATGGTGTCCTCCCTGCGGTATGAAGGGCCGTGCTGCATAGGCTCCGGCCCGAAAGATGCGGACGATACGGCAATTGCATGCTCCAGCGCATGACAACCCATGCCAAGAGCGACCGATACGTGGAATATGCACGCTTTTCCGGGCAGATGCCAGCCCGAAAGGCGTTTTTGACAGCCGCCGATCAGCCGCGCCGCAGGCTGTCCACGGTGTTGTGCAGATGCAGCGCCCAGGTGCGCCGCTCGCGTCCCTGGTCAAACTCCGGGAGGCCGAAATGCACGATGGCCTCGATGGGCGGCGCACACAGCGTGCGCCAAATGGAACCCACCAGGGTTTCATCACCGATGTAGCTGGGTGCATGGCTGGTCACGCCCGTCGCCTTGTCGACAAACCGCAGCCCGACCGGCTGTACGGGCGCCCGGGCTGCAATGGCAGCCTGCAGCAGATTGGCATGGAAGGGCAGCATGGCGCGCCCATCGCCCGTGGTGCCCTCGGGAAACACCGCCAGCACTTCACGCTGCGCCAGTGCCTCCTGCATGCCGCGCACCATGCGCAATGCATCCCGGCGCGAACTGCGCTCAATATAGAGTGTGCCTGCGGCGGTCGCCAGCGTGCCGATCAGGGGCCAGCCCTGCACATCCGACTTGGACACAAACCGGCAGTAGCGCGCTGCATGCAGTACCGGGATATCCAGCCAGGAAAGATGGTTGGACACCAGCATGACCGGCCCGACCAACGCCGGCCCACCGCGGATGGACAAGGAAATGCCGGCGTGGGAAAGCAATGCCAGAGACCACGCCTGCACCCGGGCCTGCTGTTGCGCGGATGTCAGCCCTGGAAAGCGAAACGCCACCACCCACAGCCCCAGGACAACGTGGAGCAGCAGGCGCAGGAGACGAGCGCAGGCCTTGAGATGCTTCACAAACCCCTGTTCTTTTCTGCAGCGCTGGTCAGTTCCGCTCGAATGCAACCTGCCCGCCGACCAGCGTGCAACGCACCCGTCCGGGCAATTCGTAACCCGAAAACGGCGTGTGCTTGCCCTGGCTTCGCAGGGCCTGTGCCCGCACTTCCCAGTGGTCCTGCGGATCGAAGATGCAGACATCGCCCACACCACCCTCCACCAATTGGCCCACGCTGGCCTGCAGGGTGCCCAGGGCCATGCCCAACACACGTGCGGGCTCGCTGGTCACGACAGCCAGGGCGCGCGCCAGAGGGATGCCGCTATCCTGCGACCATTTGAGCGCCAGACTCAGCAGCAGTTCGAGACCGGTGGCGCCCGGCTCGGCTTCGGCGAAAGGAAGGATCTTGGCATCTTCGTCGACCGGGTTGTGGTCGGACACCAGCGCATCGATGGTGCCGTCGCGCAGTCCGGCCTGCAGGGCATCGCGGTCACGCTGCTGGCGCAAGGGGGGCACAAGCCGCGCCCGGCTGTCGAAGAAGCCGATATCGGTGTCGGTGAGATACAGCGAGTTGATGCTGACGTCACATGTCACCTTCAGTCCCTCGGCACGGGCCTGGCGCACCAACGCCACCCCGGCGGCGCTGGAGAGGCGGCACAGGTGCACATGCGCCTGCGTGGCCCGGAGCAGTTCGAAAATGGTATGCAAGGCAATCGTCTCGGCCGCCACCGGCACGCCCGACAGGCCCAGCCGCGTGGCCAAGGGCCCGCTGGCCGCCACACCCTTGCCCAGATGCAGCTCCTGCGGACGCAGCCAGACGGTGTAGCCGAAAGTGGCGGCGTATTGCAGGGCGCGCTGCAGGACCTGCGTGCTGGCCAGGGCCACTTCAGCCTGGCCAAAGCCCACACAGCCAGCCTCGGTGAGTTCGGCCATCTCGGTCAGCACCTCGCCCGCCAGCCCGCGCGTGAGGGCGCCGAGGGGAAACAGGCGTGTCTGGTGCAGTTTTTCGGCACGGAACTTCAGCATTTCCACCAGACCCGGCTCATCGAGCACCGGATCGGTATCGGGCGGACACACCAGACTGGTGATTCCTCCCGCCACCGCCGCCGCCATTTCGGATTCGAGCATGCCTTCGTGCTCATGGCCCGGCTCGCGCAGGCGGGCCGCCAGATCCACCAGACCAGGCAGCACGATGCAGCCCGTGGCGTCGATGCTGCGCTGGGGCGCAAAGCCGGGCGGTACGCGACCGATACCGACGATGCGGCCTGCAGCCAGGGCAATGTCGCACACCCGGTCCAGACCGCTGGCGGGATCGATCACTCTGCCGTTGTGGATCAATGTCTTCATGATTTTATGAAAAATTGGCTTGAAACGCTTGACTGGCAAGCGCTAACAGCTACAAAACAAATAGCAAAGAAACCCGTTTTCATGCCTCGTTGCCCGCCACGATGGACATCACTGCCATGCGCACCGCAATGCCGAAGGTCACCTGCGGCAGGATCACGGCCTGCGGGCCATCCACCACGGCGGAGTCGATCTCGACACCCCGGTTGATGGGGCCGGGGTGCATGACGATGGCATCCGGCTTGGCCAGCCGCAGTTTTTCTGGCGTGAGGCCAAAGCTTTTGAAATACTCCTGGCTCGACGGCAGCAAGGCGCCGCTCATGCGCTCGTTCTGCAACCGCAGCGTGATGACCACGTCGGCATCCTTGATGCCCTCTTCGAGGGTGTGGCACACGCGCACGCCCATCTCTGCCATGTTGGACGGCACCAGGGTACGCGGCCCCACCACGCGCACTTCGGCGCAGCCCAGCGTGGTCAGGCCGTGGATGTCGGAGCGCGCCACGCGCGAATGCAGCACATCGCCCACGATGGCCACGGTGAGGTTGGAAAAATCTTTTTTGTAGTGCCGGATGGTGTACATGTCCAGCAGCCCCTGCGTGGGGTGGGCGTGGCGTCCGTCGCCCGCATTGATCACATGCACATGGGGCGCCACATGCTGGGCGATCAGGTAGGGCGCGCCAGACTCGCTGTGCCGCACCACGAACAGGTCGGCCGCCATGGCGCTCAGGTTGGCAATGGTGTCGAGCAGCGACTCGCCCTTGGCAGCCGAACTGCGTGCGATATCCAGGTTGAACACATCGGCCGACAGACGCTTGGCTGCAATCTCGAAGGTGGTGCGCGTGCGCGTGCTGTTCTCGAAGAACAGGTTGAACACGCTCTTTCCGCGCAAGAGCGGCACCTTCTTGACCTCGCGGTCATTCACACTGACAAAGTTGGCAGCCGTGTCGAGGATGTGCGTGACGATGTCCCGCGGCAGGCCCTCGACGGACAGCAGGTGGATCAGTTCGCCATGGCGATTGAGTTGGGGGTTGCGCTGGTGCAGCACGGCTCAGGCCTCTTTGATCTGGAAATGAAACTTGCCGCCCTCGGTGCGGGCCAGGGCCAACGATTGCGCAGCAGGCAGGGCCACCCGGGCAGCGGCAAAATCGGCCTGCACGGGCAGTTCGCGCCCCCCCCGGTCGACCAGCACAGCCAGGCGCACGCGCGCCGGGCGGCCATAGTCGTACAACTCGTTGAGTACCGCGCGCACGGTGCGGCCGGTGTACAGCACGTCGTCGAGCACCAGAATATCTGCGCCATTCACGTCGAAGGGCAGCGCCGTCTGGGCGCTCGCCGCCAGGCCACGCTGCGCAAAATCATCGCGGTGCATGGAGGACGACAGCACTCCGGCCTCCCCATCGAGGCCCAGGTCCTTCTGCAGCCGCTCGGCCAGCCAGGCGCCGCCCGAGGCGATACCCGCCAGGCGGGTGGTCGGCTCGCGCAGCATGCGCACACCGCGCAGCAGCTCGTGGTACAGCGCCTCGGCGTCAAGCACCAGGCTGCCCTGCAGGCCAGTGGGGGATAGGGTCATGGAAGGCTCCTCAGGAACTGTTCAAGAATGATGCAGGCCGAGGCGGCATCGGCATCGCGCGCGCCACCCGCCAAGGCTTCGGTGGTGCTGTAGCGCTCATCGACTTCATACACGGGTAACCGGAAGCGGCCATGCAACTGCCGTGCAAAGCGCTGCGCACGGCGGGTGTTCTCGTGGCTGGCGCCGTCCGGGTGGCAGGGCACGCCCACGACGAGTGCGTCGGGCTGCCATTCAGCAATGCGCTCGGCAGCGCCCACGAAGCGTGCATCGCCCTCGGCCCGAATCGTGGCCTGCGGGCTGGCCGTGCGCAGCAGCCGGTTACCCACCGCCACCCCCGTGCGCTTGAGACCAAAATCAAAGGCGAGAAAAGTCTGAAGGTGCCCAGGAATCTCCGGCGCTGCGGGCAATGGTGCAATGCTGCTCATGCGTGGCCCGCCCCGGGTGACAGGCGCCACGCCTCAAGACCCAGCAGGCCCAGGGCAGTGTCATAGCGCTGCTCCACCGGGGTGTCGAAAATCACGGACACATCGGCGCCCACGGTCAGCCAGCTGTTTTCGGCCAGTTCGGATTCCAGTTGCCCCTCGCCCCAGGCCGCATACCCCAGCGTGACCAGGACGCGCCGGGGTCCGGCCCCGGTCGCCAGGGCTTCCAGCACATCCCTGGAGGTCGTCATCTCCAGCCCGCCAGGGATCACCATGGTCGCAGCATAGGCCGACTCTTCGGGTACGTCACCCGGTCCATGCAGCGATTCATGCAGCACGAAACCACGCTCGGTCTGCACCGGCCCCCCGAGAAAAACCGGGGCATCGCTCAGATCGTCTCGTCCCAGGGACAGATCAACCTTGTCGAACAGCCCCTTGAGGCTGATGTCGGTCGGCTTGTTGATGATGAGGCCCAGGGCACCGCGTTCGCTGTGCTCACACAGGTAGACCACGCTGCGCGCAAAAGACGCATCCTCCATCCCGGGCATTGCGATGAGGAAGTGGTGCGTCAGATTCATAGGCGCAGAATGGTCAGACATCAATGGATTTTACGGTGAACATGTCCGCCAGATATCGTGCTGGGCTGGTCTGGTTCCGGCGCGACCTGCGCACAGCGGACCACGCTGCCCTCTACCATGCCCTGTGCCAATGCGCCCGGGTGTATTGCGTTTTTGTCTTTGATCGCACGATTCTCGACGCCCTTCCCCGCACCGATCTGCGCGTGGATTTCATCCGCAGCGCCGTGGAAGTCCTCGATACGGACTTGCGGACGCTGTGCGGCCACCCGGAGGGCGGCCTGATCGTGCGCCAAGGTGCGGCCGTGGAAGAGATTCCTGCGCTGGCCAGCACACTGGCCGTGGACGCTGTGTTTGCCAACCACGACGACGAGCCCGATGCGCTGGCGCGCGATGCCCAGGTGCGCACAGCCCTCGCGGCCACACGCCAGGCTTTTCATACCAGCAAAGACCATGTGATTTTCGAACGCAGCGAGATACTGACCCAGGGCGGCACGCCCTACAGCGTATTCACGCCCTACAAGAACGCCTGGCTGCGCAAGATCGACGCATTTTATCTTAGCGCCTACCCGGTCGAGCGGTATGCACAGGCACTGGCGCCTCGGCCCACAGAGGCCTGCAACCCTATTCCCTCCCTGCAGGCACTGGGATTTTCGTGCGCTCCGCGGCTGCCCGTTCGGCTGCCCACCGGTAGCCAAGGCGCACAGAGACTGTTCGACGAATTCCTGACCCGCGTTGAACATTACGGCAGCACACGTGATTTCCCGGCCCTCAAGGGCCCCAGCTACCTCGGACCGCACTTGCGTTTTGGCACCATTTCCATCCGGGCGCTGGCACGCACCGCCCATGCCCTCGCGCAAGCAGGCAACCCTGGGGCCAGCATCTGGCGCGACGAACTGATCTGGCGTGACTTCTACTTTCAGGTTTTGCACCACCATCCCCATGTGGTGCAGCGCAGTTTCAAGCCAGCGTATGACGCCATCGCCTGGGAATCCGGCCCTGCTGCGGAACACCTGTTTGAAGCCTGGTGCCACGGACGCACAGGCTATCCGCTGGTGGATGCGGCGATGGCACAGATCAACCAGACCGGCTACATGCACAACCGTCTGCGCATGGTGACAGCCAGTTTCTTGTGCAAGCATCTGGGACTGGACTGGCGCTGGGGTGAACGCTATTTTGCACAGAAGCTCAACGACTTCGATCTGGCTGCCAACAACGGCGGATGGCAGTGGGCCAGTTCGAGCGGTTGCGATGCACAGCCCTATTTCCGCATCTTCAACCCCGTTCTCCAAAGCCGCAAGTTCGACCCCCAGGGCCGCTTTATTCGGCGCTATCTCCCGGCCTTATCAAACCTGCCAGACGCTGCGCTCCACGCCCCATGGCTTGCTTCAGCAGCCACACTGCAAGCCGCCGGCGTGGTGCTGGGGCACAGCTACCCCGCTCCCATTGTGGACCATGACCAGGCTCGCCAGCGGACGCTTCAGCGCTATGGCGTTGTCAAGGAGAGGTAGTTTCGGCGGAGGCATCCGGCGCCATGTGCATCCCTTCCACGCTCAGCGATGCACCGGCCGCCAGCCGCATGCGCAAAGCCATGTCGGTCTTGTTGTCGGCGTGGGCCACGGCCTCGGACTGGGTAATCGCGCCGCGCTCGAACAACTGAAAGATCGACTGATCAAAGGTGCACATGCCCAGTTCTCCGGTACGCTCAATCGCGCCGCGAAGCCCCTCGATCTGCCCTTTCTGGATCAGCTCGGACACATAGTGCGTCTGCAGCATCACCTCGACCGCCGGAACCTGGCGCTCGTGCGTGCCAGCGATGAGTCGCTGCGCCACCACGGCCTTGAGATTGAGTGCCAGATCCATACGCAACTGACCATGCGCCTCTTCAGGGAAGAAATTCAGAATGCGTTGCACCGCCTGGCTGGCATTGTTGGCGTGCAATGTAGAGAGGCATAGGTGGCCGGATTCGGCGTAATGCAGGGCATGCTGCATCGTGATGCGGTCACGAATTTCACCAATCATGATGACGTCGGGGGCCTCGCGCATGGCGTGGCGCAAGGCATCATCGTAAGACAGGGTATCGATTCCGACTTCACGCTGCGTGATCAGTGACTTCCTGTGTGCATGCAGATACTCGATGGGGTCTTCGATAGTCAGGATGTGGCCTGCCGTGTGCTCGTTACGGTGGTCCAGCAGCGACGCCAGAGTGGTCGTCTTTCCCGCACCGGCAGCCCCTACCGCCAGCACCAGCCCTCCCTTGAGAAATGCCAGCTGCTTGAGCACCGGGGGCAACCCGAGTGTTTCGAGTGATGGAATCGCCGGAGAAACATAACGAACGACCATCCCCACCTGTCCGCGCTGGCGATGCACGTTGATACGAAACCGGTCGGCACGATCTGTCTGGTATGCCAGGTCGCATTCCATGCAGACTTCGAAAGCTGCACGCTGTGCCATCGACATGACCGAATAGGCCATGGCACACACATCGGGGGCTGCAATGGCGGCAGTTCCCAAGGCCACAAACTGCCCCCGCCGCTTGAGCGTCGGCGGCGCGCCTGCGACAAGAAAAAGATCGGAGGCACCTGCCTGCACCATCTGCTGCAGGCAGGACATCAAACGCGGGTCGATCGGAGAGGGCAAGTCATCCACGTTCAACGCCTCCCGGTGACACCCTCGGCGCAGTGGTCAGCGCTGCGGCATCAGACGGCCACCACGTCATCCGTGGCCAGCTTGGCGTAGTGCTGTATGAGGCTGAGCAACTCATCGTCCGAGTACGGCTTACCCAGATAATGGTTCACACCCAGCTCCATGGCATGTTCACGGTGTTTCTGCGCAATACGCGACGTGATCATGATGATGGGCAGGTCGTGCAACGCCGCGTCGGCGCGGATATTGCGCGCGAGGTCGAAACCATCCATGCGCGGCATTTCGATATCCGACAGAACGACGGTCGGACGCTCTTCTTGCAGCCGCTCGAGAGCCTGCAACCCGTCTGCAGCCAACGCCACACGGTAGCCTTCGCGCTGCAACAGACGCTGCGTGACACGTCGGACGGTAATGGAATCGTCCACAACAAGCACCAGTGGCACCTGGCCCGAGGCAGGCGGAGTCACCACAACAGGCGGCGCAGTTCCCGTATCGAAAGAAGGAACCACGGGAGCCAGAGAAGCGCTGCTTGCACGGACCTGTTCACCATACACAGTCGACAGGGCCACCGGGTTGTAGATCAGCACCACGGCACCCGATGCAAGCACAGACATGCCCGCCAGGCCAGGCAGCCTGGACAATTGCGGCCCCAGATTCTTCACCACCACTTCGCGGTTGCCCAGCACTTCGTCCACATGCATCGCGATACGCTGCGACGCGCTGCGCAGCACCACTACAGGACGGGTCTTGCCCGTTGCAGCTTCATTGCTGCGCTGAGAAGCCTGCAGCAATGCACCAGACCAATAGAACGGCAAGTTTTCACCCGCCAGCTCGAAGGTGCCGGTGCGGTACGCTGCTTCCAGTTCTGCCACGGGGACCCGGCGCACCACTTCCACGATATTGGCCGGCACACCGACCGCCAGATCACCGGTGCGCAGCATCACCACCTGCGTGACGGCCGTGGTCAGCGGTAGCACCATCCGGAATGCGGCTCCCTTGCCAACCTCGGTCGTGGTCTCGATGCGGCCACCCAGCGCGTTCACTTCGGCCCGTACCACGTCCATGCCGATACCGCGACCGGAAAGACCCGTCACCTCCGTGGCAGTGGAAAATCCCGGTGTGAAAATGAGATTGGCCGCCTCAGTGTCGCTCAGCTCGGTGTCCGCACTGATTAAGCCCTGTGCAAGCGCCTTGGCGCGGATACCCGGAAGGTTCAGCCCGGCGCCATCGTCCCGGAACGCGACCGAAACGTCGTTGCCTTCGTGTCGCAGATCGACAGAGATGGTTCCTGACGCCGGTTTACCCAGAGCCTGCCGCTGTTCCGGAGTTTCAATGCCATGGGCCACGCAATTGCGTAACAAATGTTCGAACGCAGGCGTCATGCGGTCAAGCACTCCCCGGTCCATTTCGATCGAACCACCGGTGATGTCGAGCTTGATTTGCTTGCCGGTTTCCTTGGAAGACTGTCGCACCACGGCATACAGCCGCTCTGCGATGCCCTCGAACTCCACCATGCGGGTGCGCAGCAGATCACGCTGCAATTCGCGCGCCTGCCGTCCTTGGGCAATGAGGTCGTCTTCGGCACCTTCCACCGCCCGCTGCAGGTTTCGCTGGATCGTGGCCACGTCGTTGACCGATTCCGCCATCATGCGGGTCAATTCCTGCACCCGCGTAAAGCGGTCGAATTCGAGCGGATCGAAACCAGCCGCCGTATCCTTGGACAAAGCCAAGCGCGACTGCATCTGGGATTCGGACTGAACCTCGATGTCTCGCAGCTGCTGGCGCAGCCGCTCCAGGTTGCCCGTGAGGTCGACCATCGACCCTTTGAGCTGGCCGAGCCGCGCTTCCATGCGCGAGCGGGTGATCATGACCTCGCCAGCCTGGTTCACCAGACGGTCCAGCAATTGGGCACGCACCCGAACCGAATGGCCTGCCGTGGCACGTACGGGTGCAATTTCCAGTGGGCCTTGTGGGCGCGCCACCACGGGGCGAGACGCCTGCTTTGCCTGGGGCTCCACCTCGGTGGAACCGATCCCGGGTTTTTCGGGAGCCACCGCTACCGCTTCTGTCGGCGCCTCCGCGCTAATGGCCCGCAGCGCGTTGAAATTGGCCTGCAAACCATCAAAACTGGCCAACAAGGGCTCAATGTCGACGGACTGGACGGTCTCCACATCCAATTGTTCGATAGCAGATTCCAGGCGATGGGACAACTCGCCCAGACGCATGGCGCCAGCCAGCCGCGCACTGCCCTTGAGAGTGTGCAGGGCACGCAACACCTCGGTACGCGCACCCAAATTGTCGGGCCGCGAAGCCCATTGCCGCAAGGCCCCGCCCAGCACGGGCAACAACTCCGCCGCTTCTTCCTCGAAGATCGGGAAGAGGTCTGGATCAATGACATCGATGGCATCAATGTCATCGTCAATATCGGCAGGCGCGGCGGCCGTCTGGGCTGTGGTCGCGGAAACGCTTTCGGCCTTTTCGCGCAAGGGCACCGACAGGGCTGGCGCGACATAACCGCGAACTGCTTCAAGTTCGGCATTGGCGTCTGCCAAGGCTGGTGCAGAGGCTTGCGGCTCCGACTCCAATTCCGTTTCTGGCACTGAAGACTGCGAGGACTTCTCCAGCAAGGCGGCACGCGCGTTTTCGACCCGCCATGCTTCCATCGCCTGCTCGGCATCTTCGATCGGTGGTGATTGCGTGCTGACCACCTCAGTCTGCAAAATGCGCTGCAACTCTTCCAGAATCTGCGGATTCGTTTCCTTGAGGAAACCCGCGGCAAACTGGTGCAGAAGACGCCGTATGTCTTCCGCGGCATTCAGGAAGGCGCGTGCATCGTCCGGTTCGCCTTTGGACTGCAACTGGACATGCTCCAGGGCATGCTCCAGCAAACGAGCGGTCTCGGACAGTGCAGAGAAACCAACCGTGGCAGAGCTACCAGCCAGGGAATGCGCCAGCGCCACTGCCATGTCGGGCAGGCGCTCATGCAATTCCATCGACCATTCCTGCAGCGACGTCACCAGTCTGCGCGACCACTCATCCGCTTCATTCAGATAGACGTTATAGAGTGGAATACTGATACGCAAATCGCCGATGACCTTGACGTTGTCGTCTTGGGCAGGCTCCGTTGTTTCGGCAACGGTTTCAGGAACAGGCTCGGGCTCCAGCGCAGGGAAGTCCTGACTCTGGACGGCTGCATCGCCTGCTGCGGAATCATCGTCCGCTGCCGCCTCTGCCGCCTCTGCCGCCTCTGCCGCCTCTGCCGCCTCTGCCGCCGCAGGCGACACTTCCTCAGCGGGAAGTTCCAGGCTTTCTTCGGGCAACGCCAACACCTGATCTTCAGGCGCTGGCTCGTCCAATGGCAACTCGATATCGGGGACCGCTGCAGCTTCCGTCAACGCGGGTTCTTCGTCGGCCAGGGCCGCAGAAAACTCGGAAAAGTCGATATCTTCCGCCAGAGGAGTTTCGGTAGCTTCGCTGGGCGTCGCCACTTGCTCGCCCAGCATGAAAGGCCGTGTCTCGGAGAAATCGAGCGAGGGAAGCCCCTCCAACTCGGACGTGTCTTCGGGCGCCGCCTCGACAGCACCCACCGGCACGGTCGACGCCGCCGGAGATGCCCCCGGCAGTTCCAACGGCAGCTCTTCACCCCGCAAACGCATCGCATCGGCTGGGATGCTGAACATCTGCACCTGCCATGCCCCTGCCGCACCAGCGGCAATATCGTCAGCCCAGCGCCCAAAACCTTGCAAAGCCTGGTGGGACAAGTCCAGCAAGGGCGGCTGCATGGGTTTCTGCTCGGCAAGCCAGGCATTGAGCAACTGCTCCATCGACCATGCGGCCTCGCCAAACTCATTCAACCCCACCATGCGCGAACTGCCCTTGAGCGTATGGAACGCCCGGCGCAGCGTGGTTTGTTCACTGAGATTGGCGGGCTCCGCCTGCAGCAACTGCACAGCGGCCAGTCCGTTGCCAACAACTTCGCGCGCTTCTTCCAGGAAAATATCCAGGAGTTCGTCTTCCGCCTCGGTAATGACGACCGGGACCGGCAGGGGCTGCTCCGTGCTCTCTGGCTCAGCCGTCGATGCAGCAGCCTCTTGCGCTGCTGCGGAATCAGCCGCCAGGGATGGAGCGGCCTCCTCCAACGGAGCCGTATCGACCGGCACGCCAAGCGAGGGCGCAGGTGCGGGTTCTACAGGCGACTGGGCATAGAGCGAATCACGAGGAATCACGTCGGGCAACGGCACCGCTGCCCGCTCCTCCATCTTCTGCTCAAGCTCTTCGAGACTGTCCGCCTGATCGCTGGCCCGTGCGCGGGTGCGCCCCATCAGGATGCGAAGCTCACCCAGTTCTTCGTCATAGACGAAGAGTTTGCGTGCCATCGCACGCTGGTAGCTCAGCATGTCAATGAGGAACCCCAGCGCGCCCAGGCTGTTCCCCAGTTTTTCGAAGGTTTGCTTGCGCTCCTCCTCCGAGTCCACCTCATTCAACAACAAACGCTCGACGGTTTCACGCATACGCAAAACCGCCAGCGAGGCCTGGTCCAAACCCAGCACAGACAATACCCCGCGCATCTGTGCCAAACGTCCCGGCACCGAGGTCAACGGAGATACATCTTCCGGATTACGGAAAAACTGATCCATGGCACGCTCGGCCTCGCCAAGCGTGGAGCGCAACTCACCCACCACGCTGCCCATCGTCTGGTTGTCACTGACCCGCCGGTACAGTTCCTCCATCCAGGGCTCCAGCGGATCCGGTTCACCGCCTGCCGTGACATGGTCGAGACGGTCTGCCAGTCGCTTTGCCCGCACGACCATCTGTTCTTCTGCGGTATCCGTTTCTTCCAGCACCGCCTGCAAATACAGCACCGACGTGGCCACTTCCATGGCCAGCGCGGCAGACGGTGGTTCTGCCGCACGGGTGGTCGATTCCAGCGCCCGGGTCAATGCCTGTGCCAGACTTTCGCTGTTGCGATGAAGCTTGCGCAAGGAATCACACACCAGGCTGAACTGGTCTGCTGCCGGCTTGAGCTTGTTGCGATCACCCCCAGCCAACGCAGACCAGGTTTCCGCTGCAGCCGAAATACGCTTGCGCGCCTGGATCAAAACGGCCGGATCAAAACGGCCGAAGCGGCGTGCCTCATAGTCCACCGGAGCCGCACGATCCAGGTCGAACGCCTTGCGCACCGCGCGCAGATAGGGCACCTTGTCACTCTCCGCAGGCTGGGCCTGCGAACAAAAGAACAGCAAATCCTGCACCAGCCGGTCCGCAATGCCCGCGTCGCCGCGAGCCAGCGAGGCATACTGCATCAGGACGCGCGAGGCCACCCGTTTGGCATAGACATCAGAGGTGAACAAGCCGCTGCCAAAAGCCTCAAAATAACCAGCGCAGATCTTCCAGAAGGCGCGAGCCTGACGGTCGGTCTGGGCAGCAACAAAGCCAAGAGAGATGTCGCGCAAATCATGCGCAGCATCAAAATCAGCATCCTTGACGATCTTCAGCACGGCCTGGTCGAGGCGCGCCCGGGCCGCAGGGCCATAGGCCAGCGGCGCCGCAGTCACCTCCACATCGGGTTCACGGAAACGCCGCTCGACCGGCCACAGGTCTGCCGGATGAACGCGCTCTGCACCCGTCAATGCCTGTACGTCGCGGTACTGGGGAAACAAGGCCACCGAGGAAACAGCCTTGCCCGCCAGGACGCTTTCCAGGTACTCGCTCAGCGCAAAACTGGCCCGCTCCAAGGCACCTGCTGCGTCGTCAGTGCACAGCTCAGGGCGCTGGACGAATTTCTGAACGGCAGACTCCATGGCCCGGAGCACGAGCGCAGGCGAGGCCAGCCCCACCATCTCCAGCGCGCCACTGGCCTGGTGCAGCTGCTGGCGGGCAATCCGCAAGGTACCCACATCCAGCGTAGCAAGATCCGACTCGCGCGCCAGATCGGCATCGTGCACAAAGCGGCGCAGCGCCTTGACGGCACCGTCCAGAGACTTGCGCAATTCCTCCAGCACCCATGCCAGCGGCCCTAGATCCTGTTCAGCAGGGCTTCCTTCGGCATGTGGTGCGTTGACGGCATCAGTAGATGACATGGATTCGTTCCCGGCTGCACAGAGCCCGTTTGTTGTTCGGTACGTCAGGCAATCTTGAACCGGGCCACAGACTGGCGCAGTTCCTCAGCCATGCTGGAGAGTTCGCGCACCTGCTGCGCTGTAGCGCGCGTTCCTTCGCCGGTCTGCTCGGTCACTGCAAAAATATGCTGGATGTTGTCTGCTACCTCGTTCGCCAACGTCGCTTCGCGCGACGTCGATGAAGAAATCTGCTCAATCAGTTCGGCCAAGCGGCGCGACACACGGTCGATTTCAGTCAGCGCGGTGCCGGCGCTGTCGGACAAGCGCGCACCTTCCACCACCCCTTGCGTGGAGCGCTCCATAGCCGCCACGGCATCCTGCGTGTCGGTCTGAATGGCCTTCACCAGTGCAGAAATCTGACGCGTGGCGTCTGCCGACCGCTCGGCCAGACGCTGCACTTCTTCCGCCACCACCGAGAAACCGCGACCGGCCTCCCCTGCAGATGCGGCCTGAATGGCAGCGTTCAGGGCCAGCACGTTCGTCTGCTCGGTAATGTCGGAAATCAGTTCGGTAATTTCACCAATTTCCTGAGAAGACTCACCCAGACGCTTGATACGCTTGGATGTATCCTGAATCTGGTCGCGGATGGAGTTCATACCGCCGATGGCGTTCTGCACGGCCTGCAGGCCCGAATCAGCAGCTTGCAGCGACTGGCGCGCCACCGTGGCGGATTCTTGCGCCTGCGTAGACACTTCATTGATTCGGGTCGCCATGTCCAGCACCGAGCGACCCGTTTCACGAATTTCCCGCAGCTGCTCGGTGGATGCCGCGAGCAGCTCGGTGGACGTGTTGTCCACCATGGCAGTGGTTTGTGCCACCCGGGTTACCGTGTTCTGCACGCTGCCCACCAGTTGGCGCAATTCTTCCACCGTATAGTTCACCGAGTCGGCAATGGCGCCCGTGATGTCCTCGGTCACGGTGGCTTCCTGCGTCAGATCGCCCTCAGCGACCGATTGCAGTTCATTCATGAGCCGCAAAATGGCGGCCTGGTTGGCGTCATTGACGCGCTTGGCTTCCTGCTCCTGGCGCTGTGCGTCCCGTTGCTGCGCTTCGGCTTCCTGCTGGCGACTACGGCTGTCAAGCAGCTGCACACGCGAAATCCCCACACCGCACAACAGCACGAAAAGACCGGCCAGCACCAGTGCCGCCAGCTGGCCTGCACCCATACCCGTCTGCATCGACAGCTTGTTCTGCAAGCCCTCGAGTTGACGACGCAGTGGCTCGCTGTCACCCAGAATGGCCGTCTGCGCCTCACGCGCAGAAACCAGCCCCTGCAGGTTGCCCAGAATGGCGCTGGCCTGGTTGCGGGTGTCTTCGTAGAGTTTGATCAGAGCCGCAAGCTGCTCGCGGGTCTGCGCATCCTTGGTGGCGGTCAGCCGCAGCTCAGGGCTTCCGTCCAGCAAGCCTTGTGCAATTTCCTTGAACGAGTTCAAGTCTTTCCCCAGCAGAAACACCGCCTCGGGGCTCACGCCTTCTGCGGTCTGGAATTCATTCGCTGATTTACCGATCCGCTGGGTCAACATCACCAACTGGCCTGCAGCAGAAATTTCAGCGGCAGGGGCGTTCTGCTGCAATTTGAGCGACGAAACAGTCTCGGCGATTTCCAGCAAATCGGACGACTGGCGATTGATGGTGCGCAGGGCATCGCCCACCTGCGTCAGGATTTTTTGCTGCCCCATCACAACGCTGGCATTTTTCTCTGCGCGCTCCATCAAGGGCGTCACTGCATCCAGGTCTGTCTTGAACGACTCCCCCAGGGCCTGCACATTCAGATCCGAATCACCGGCATTGAGAGCGCGCACATTGCGGGCCAGCACACCAGAGCTCTCGACCACGTCCGGAAAGGCCTGCGGACTCCCCACCAGGGCCTGCGACACCGACTTGGCCAGTCGCTGCGACTGCATGAGCGATTGACCGGTTGCCGTCAGCTGCTGCGCCGATCGGTCCGCCTGCTGCAAGACCCAGGTGGCGATCAGGGCCAGCACCGCCACACCCAACGCCAACAAGATCAGCAGACGCCGCTGGTGCGTCGCGGCAGTGGCCTCACCCAGCAGGGGCAGCGAAATCAGGTCCACATCCTCGTCGGATCGGATCGGGCTGGCCGCCGCCGCGGCGTATCCATCCGGATCACCCTGCACGCTGTTCAAGCCATCGGCCGAATAATTTTGCAACTCGTCGACGGACAGTGCATCCTGATCGGGTGCAACGCCATCGCCAGCCTCCTGGCCGGCTGGCTTGCGGTTGAACAGATTACCAATTTGTTTAGCGACAGACATGGGGCAGCCTTACAGAAGAACTCAAGCACTGATGCTCAAAAATGCGGTGTGTTGAGACAGGGCCTGTAAATTGAGCTCCTGCCAGCGCTTACCGTCGGAATCGATATAGGTCGTACCAAAAAAAGCCGGGGCATCCTCGGCGGGCGACTCGGAAGCCACAAAAGCGTCCGTACCACGCAGGCCCGCCAGGCGGTCAACCAGCAACGCCGCATTCACCTCCAGAGCAGCATTGAAAGCCAGCAGGCTCGACTCGGAGAGTGCCTGCTCGGTGCGTACCGGCGCCTCGCCCAGCAAGCCTGCCAGATCGACGACGCCAGTAAGCCCGCCGCGCAGATTGGCAACCCCCATGAACCATTTCTGGGTGTAGGGCACATGCTGCACCACGGTCCATGGAAAGATTTCACCCGCATGCCCCAGGGGCAGAAGGTAGTAATTCCCGGCGGACTCCACGGCCAGCCAGGAAGAAACCGACAAACCTTCGTCCCTTGCCGCCTGCAGGCGACTGGCGAGACGTACCTGGAGCTCTCTTAGTGCTTCGCGATTGGCCATAGAAGATGCCGGACTTTCAGTTCAGCGCATCGATCTTGGCTTGCAACTCAGCTGCATCCACCGGCTTGGTGATGTAGCCACGTGCACCTTGGCGCATACCCCACACACGGTCGGTTTCCTGGTTCTTGCTGGTGCACATGATGATGGGCACGTCGGCATAGAGCGGGTCGCGCGAGATGGCACGGGTCAGCTGGAAACCATTCTGGCCCGGCATCACCACATCCATGAGAATCAGGTCAGGCTTTTCCTCTGCCAGGCGGCGGAAGGCTTCGTCGGCATTTTCAGCCGTTCGTACCTGCATGCCTTTTTTCTGCAGCAGATCGGTCAGGAACATCAATTCGGTCTTGGAATCGTCCACGACCAGTACTTTCTGAATAGCCATCACATTGCTCCTTGATCGGGATTGCCAAACTGCTGCACCGCCTGCAGCAGTTGGTCTTTGGTAAAGGGTTTGGTGAGATATTCCTGACACCCCACCATGCGCCCACGCGCCTTGTCGAAAACGCCGTCCTTGGACGAAAGCATCACCACGGGCGTATCCGCAAAACGTGCGTTGCGCTTGATGATGGCCACCGTCTGGTAACCGTCCAGTTTGGGCATGAGGATGTCGCAGAAAATCAGCTGCGGATGGTAATCGTTGACCTTGGCCAGCGCATCAAATCCATCGTCCGCCAATAGAACCTCGTGCCCGCCCTGCTTGAGAAAAATTTCCGCGCTTCGCCGGATGGTGTTGCTGTCATCCACGACGAGAACTTTGAAAGATGCGCCGGTTGTAGTCAATTGTCACTGCTCCCGATGGGAAAAATAAACAACGCAGGCATGGGCCGCGCTTCAGATCTGGACCATCTCGAAAAAAGCCTTGCCAGCGCCACACTCAGGGCAGGTCCAATCGGCAGGAACCCGATCCCATGGCGTGCCGGGTGGAATGCCGTGCTCCGGCGAACCCCGGGCTTCGTCATAGATCCAACCACAGAGCAAACACATCCAAGTCAATGAGTCGGTCACAGCTTAAGGGGCCTTCACATAGAATGCAACGATTGTATCCAGTCACCTGTGCCGGTTGCCGCTTTCGCGCAACCCTTCACACCGCAACGGGCCCATGCCACTCCAGCCGCCACCTCCCCTGCCCGATGACGAACCGGCACCGAACGCCGACCCCCAGGCCAACCCGGCGTGCGTCATGGTGTTCAATGCCAGCGACCCCAGCGGTGCTGCGGGCCTGACGGCAGACATCACCACCGTGGCATCGGTGGGTGGGCACCCTGTGGCCGTGGTGACGGGGGCCTACATTCGTGACACCACCGAGGTTTTTGACCATTTCTGCATGGACGACGAGGCCGTCACGGACCAGGCCCGGGCAGCACTGGAAGACCTTCCGGTGCAAGTCATCAAGGTGGGTTTCGTGGGCGGCCCCGAGAACATCAGCGCCATTGCCGAACTGACAACCGACTACCCCGACCTGCCCGTGGTCAGCTACATGCCCAACCTGTCCTGGTGGCAGGACGGCCTGATCGATCAGTACCTGGACGCCTTTCGCGAGCTGATGCTGCCGCAGACGACCGTGTTGGTTGGAAACCACAGCACCCTGTGGCGCTGGCTCCTGCCCGACTGGAGCAGCGACAGAAATCCGGGTGCGCGCGACATCGCCGCAGCTGCAGCCGAGGTGGGCGTGCCTTACACGCTGGTCACAGGTATTCCTTTGCCCGAGCAGTTCATCGAAAACACCCTGGCGTCGCCCGAGTCCGTGCTGTCGTCAAGCCGATTCGAACTGTTCGACGCCACCTTTGCCGGTGCGGGCGACACCTTGTCCGCGGCGCTGGCGGCGCTGCTGGCCTGCGGGACGGACCTGGGCGAAGCCTGCAACGAAGCCCTGGGCTATCTCGACCATTGCCTGGATGGCGGTTTTCGTCCCGGCATGGGCCATGTCATCCCCGATCGCATGTTCTGGGCCGAGCCCGAGGACAGCGATGACGACACCCCTGACAACACCGACCCACCCAGCCTGGAAGACTTCGGATTCCCCCCCCATGACATCAAGCACTGACCTCAACCTCCCCCTGTTCGAACGCGCCAAGGCCGTGATCCCCGGTGGCGTGAATTCTCCCGTGCGTGCCTTCAAGGCCGTGGGCGGAACGCCACGCTTCGTCAAGCGCGCCCAGGGCGCCTACTTCTGGGATGCCAACGACCAGCGCTTCATTGATTACATCGGCTCCTGGGGCCCCATGATCCTGGGCCACGGCCACCCGGCCGTGCTCGAAGCCGTGCAGAAAGCCGCTGTCGAAGGCTTCTCGTTTGGCGCGCCCACCGAGCGTGAGGTGGAACTGGCCGAGGAAATCCTCAGCCTGGTGCCCTCGATGGAGATGGTGCGCCTCGTCAGTTCGGGCACCGAGGCCGGCATGAGCGCCATCCGCCTGGCGCGCGGCGCCACAGGCCGCAGCAAGTTCATCAAGTTCGAGGGCTGCTACCACGGACATGCCGATGCGCTGCTGGTCAAGGCAGGCTCGGGCCTGGCCACGTTTGGCAATGCCACCAGCGCCGGTGTGCCCGCCGAAGTGGTGCAGCACACCCTGGTGCTCGAATACAACAACGTGGCGCAACTCGAAGAAGCCTTTGCCCTGCACGGCAAGGAACTGGCCTGCGTGATGATCGAGCCCATCGCAGGCAACATGAACCTGGTGCGCGCCAGCGTGCCCTTCATGCGCCGCTGCCGCGAACTGTGCACCGAATATGGCGCGCTGCTGGTGCTCGATGAGGTGATGACGGGCTTCCGCGTGGCGCTGGGCAGTGCGCAAAGCGTGTACGCCCGGAATATTCCTGGCTTCAAGCCCGACATCACCGTGCTGGGCAAGGTGATTGGCGGCGGCATGCCGCTGGCAGCCTTTGGAGGCCCGCGCGCCATCATGGAACACCTCGCGCCGCTGGGCGCGGTGTACCAGGCCGGCACGCTGTCGGGCAACCCGGTGGCCACCGCGTGTGGGCTGGCCACGCTGCGTGAGATCCGCAAGCCCGGATTTTTCGACGCCCTGTCTGCCACCACCCGGTCCCTGGTCGATGGCCTGGCCGCTGCAGCCGCTGCGGAAGGTGTGCCCTTCAGCGCGGACTGTGAAGGCGGCATGTTCGGCTTCTTCCTGCTGCCCGCGCTGCCGCAAAACTACGCCCAGGTCCTCAAGACCGACAGCACGCGCTTCAACACCCTGTTCCACGGCCTGCTCGACCGGGGCGTGTACATTGCACCGGCACTGTATGAGGCCGGTTTCGTGAGTGGGGCGCACACGGCCAGCGACATCGAGGCCACCGTCACAGCCGCCCGCGAAGTGTTCAAAATACTATCAAAAGAATAGCTTTCAGCGCTTTCTGCATAAGCGCTAAAGGCAAGAAACACTTGAGGTTTATAGTCCTGTCTCCACCACTCCGTCTGCCCTGCCCATGCTTGCTGCGCTGAAGTTTCTGTTTGCCACACTGATCCTTGCGATCAACACCCTGGTGCTGTGCAGCTCGATGATTCCGTTCGCCCTGGCCAAGCTTGTCCTGCCGGTCACGGCGGTACGCCAGGTGTGCGACCGCGCGCTCATGGGCATTGCCGCGCTGTGGATGGACATCAACGCCTTCTGGCTGGGTGCGGTCAATCCGATCCGCTGGGACGTCACGGGCGTGGACGGGCTCGACCCCCGAGGCTGGTTTCTGGTGGCCAGCAACCACCAGACCTGGGTCGACATCCTGGTGTTGCAGCGCGTGTTCAACCGCCGCATCCCCATGCTCAAGTTTTTCACCAAGAAAGAACTGATCTATGTACCGGTGATCGGCCTGGCCTGGTGGGCGCTCGATTTTCCTTTCATGCAGCGCAAAGGTGGTGCCAGCGCGCGTGCCGACCTGGAGGCTGGGCGCAAGGCCTGCGAAAAGTTCCGCCTGGTGCCCACGTCGGTGATGAGCTTTGTCGAAGGCACGCGCTTCACCCCGGCCAAGCATGCACAGCAGAAGTCGCCCTACCGGCATCTGCTCAAGCCCAAGGTCGGCAGCATTGGCATGGCACTGGAAACCCTGGGCGATGCGTTCACCGGCTTTCTGGACGTCACCATCGTCTACCCCCAGGGCGCCCCCTCCTTTACCGACGCCCTGTGCGGCCGCATTCCCGAGGTGGTGGTGCGCGCCCACCTGCGCAGCATTCCACCCCAGGTCTTGCCTGCAGGCGGTGAACCGGCGCCGCGCGCGCCGGTGCAGGCCTGGGTCAATGAACTGTGGCAGGCCAAGGACGAGGAAATCACCCAGATTCTGGCCCGCAAGAAAACCACGGGCGCTTAGAGCGTCCCGCCCGGCAACAAAAAAGCGGCCTCGGCCGCTTTTTTGTGGTCTGCCGCAATGGCTCAGTGGCGGAAATGGCGCACGCCCGAAAACACCATGGCCACGCCGCGCTCGTTGGCGGCATCGATCACCTCCTGGTCGCGCATGCTGCCGCCGGGCTGGATGACGCAGCTCGCACCGGCATCCACCACCACATCCAGGCCATCGCGGAAGGGGAAGAAGGCGTCGCTCGCCACCACGGTGCCCACCAGGCTCAGGCTGGCATGTTGCGCCTTGATGCTGGCGATGCGCGCGGAGTCGAGGCGGCTCATCTGGCCGGCGCCCACGCCCCGGGTCTGCCCGCCCTTGCAGAAGACAATGGCATTGCTTTTGACGTACTTGGCCACCTTCCAGGCGAACAGCAGGTCTTCCATTTCTTCCAGCGTGGGCTGCTTCTTGGTCACCACCTTGAGGTCCATGAGCGAGAGCTCATGGTTGTCTGCCGTCTGCAGCAGCAGGCCCGAACCGATGCGCTTGGCATCCATGGCGTTGCGGCCGCGCTCCCAGGCATTGGCGCCGCCATGCTTGGGCAAGGCAATCTTGAGCAGGCGCACATTCGCCTTGGATTTGAAAACCTCCAGGGCCTCGGCTGTGAAATCCGGGGCCATCAGCACTTCGACGAACTGCTTGCCGATCTGCGCAGCAGCAGCGCCGTCCACCGCACGGTTGAAGGCGATGATGCCGCCAAAAGCGCTGGTGGGATCGGTCTGGAAGGCCTTGGTGTAGGCCGACAAGGCATCGAGCGCCACGGCCACGCCGCAGGGGTTGGCGTGCTTGACGATCACGCAGGCAGCGGCTTCAAAGCTCTTGACGCACTCCCACGCCGCATCGGCGTCGGCGATGTTGTTGTAGCTCAGTTCCTTGCCTTGCAGCTGCACGCCCGTCACCAGCGAGCCGGGAGCGGGGTACAGGTCGCGGTACAGCGCAGCCTGCTGGTGGCTGTTCTCGCCGTAGCGCAGGTCCTGCACCTTGGTGAAGATGCCGTTGCTCTGGCCTGGGAAGAGCGCACGCTGCGGCACATAGGATTCCGACAGCTTGTCTTCTTCGAACGTGACCGACGACAGGTAGTCGCTGATGGCGCCGTCGTACTGCGCAATGCGGTTGAATGCCGCAACGGACAACGCAAAGCGCAGCTGGTCGGACAACCTGCCATGCGCCTTCAGCTCCTCCAGCACGGCGGGGTACTGTGAGGCGTCGGTCAGCACACCCACGTCTTTCCAGTTCTTGGCAGCGCTGCGCACCATGGCCGGGCCGCCGATGTCGATGTTCTCGATGGCGTCCGCCAGCGTGCAGCCGGCCTTGGCCACGGTGGCTTCAAACGGGTAGAGGTTGACCACCAGCAGGTCAATGGTGTCGATGCCGTGTGCCTGCAGGGCTGCCATGTGTTCGGGCAGTTCGCGGCGCGCCAGCAGACCGCCGTGCACCTTGGGGTGCAGCGTCTTGACGCGGCCGTCCAGCATTTCAGGGAACTGGGTGACTTCGGCCACCTCGGTCACGGGCAGGCCTTCTTTGGCCAGCAGCTGGGCCGTGCCGCCGGTAGACAGCAGCCGGATGCCCAGGGCATGCAGGGCTTTGGCAAAGTCGACGATGCCGGTCTTGTCGGAGACGGAGAGGAGTGCGTTCATGGCAATAGTGCGGTAGTTTGAATAAAAACAGGCTCTAGCGCTTATCCATCAAGCGCAAGCAGCTACAAATTAAATAGCAATCAATGGCAAATCAAAGCAGTTTGTGCAGTGCCAGTTTTTTGCGCAGGGTATTGCGGTTCAGGCCCAGCCATTCGGCGGCGCGCGACTGGTTGTGGGCGGCCTGCTCCATCACCACTTCCAGCAGCGGCTTTTCCACCACCCGCACCAGCATGTCGTACATGCCGTCGGGGGTCTCGCCGCCCAGGTCGCGAAAGTAGCCCTGCAGGCTCTCCCGCACGCATTCTTCAATGTGTTTCTTGCTCATGCAGTCATTCCCTCTTGTTCTTCTGTATTTGTGCCTACACCGGCGGCAGCGGGCAGCCGGTCCATCTGTTGCCCCAGGGCGTCCAGGTAGTCGGCCACGGCCTGCCACTGTGTGGCGCAGTCTTCTGTTGTATTGATCTTTTGGCGCAAGGCCTCGCCGCCAGGCAGCGCACGCAGGTACCAGGCGATGTGCTTGCGCGCACTGCGCACGCCGGTCTGCTCGCCGTACAGGCTGTAGTGGTCGTGCAGGTGGTCCAGCAGCAGGCGCCGCACCTCGGCCACCAGCGGCGGCGCCAGGTGTTCGCCGGTAGCCAGAAAGTGGGCCACCTCGCGGAAAATCCAGGGACGGCCCTGGGCCGCGCGGCCGATCATGAGGGCGTCTGCCCCCGTAGCGGCCAGCACGTCGCGCGCTTTTTCGGGGGTAGTGATATCGCCATTGGCCACCACGGGCACCCGCACAGCCGCCTTCACCGCAGCAATGGTGTCGTATTCGGCACAGCCTTTGTAGCCCTGCTCACGCGTGCGGCCATGCACCGTCAGCATCTGGATGCCTACGCCTTCGAACTGCCGGGCCAGCGCCACGGCATTCTTGTGCTGCTGGCACCAGCCGGTGCGCATCTTGAGCGTGACCGGCACGTTGTGCGGTGCGCAGGCCTGCACCACGGCGGCGGCAATCTGCACGGCCAGCGCCTCGTTCTGCATCAGCGCGGAGCCCGCCCATTTGTTGCACACCTTCTTGGCCGGGCAGCCCATGTTGATGTCGATGATCTGCGCGCCGCGTTCCACGTTGTAGACCGCGGCCGCGGCCATCATGGGCGCATCGGTGCCTGCGATCTGCACGGCGATCGGGCCAGGCTCCCCGGCATGGTCGGCGCGGCGCGAGGTCTTGAGGCTGTTCCACAGATCCTTGCGCGACGTGACCATCTCACTCACCGCATACCCGGCACCGAGCTGCTTGCACAGCTGGCGAAACGGGCGGTCCGTGACGCCCGCCATCGGGGCCACGAACAAGCGGTTCGCCAAGGGAATGTGGCCGATGTACATGAAGGATTCGGGGCGCAGCGATTGCTGAAAAAGGAGGCAGGATTGTACCTGCTCAAAATTTCAGCAAATGAAATGCGGCCCTGCGTTCCCGCGCGGCGCCATGCAACCCCGCCACCCCCTACACTCGCCCTCCATGGAATCCTGGATACACCCGCTGCTGCACTGGCTGGCTTTGCCCCAGTTTGGCCTGGGCACGGTTTTTGTGGTCGCCTTTGTCTCGGCCACGCTGCTGCCGCTGGGGTCCGAGCCTGCCGTGTTCGGGCTCATCAAACTCAACCCGGACCTGTTCTGGCCCGCCATTCTGGTCGCCACGGCGGGCAATACGCTGGGCGGCGGCGTGAGCTGGTGGATGGGCCTGGGGGCCCACAAGGCGGTAGACCGGGCGCGCGGCTACCACCGCGATACACGCGCCCTCGCGTGGCTGCAGCGCTTCGGTGCCAAGGCCTGCCTGCTGAGCTGGCTACCGGTGGTGGGCGACCCGCTGTGCGCGGTGGCGGGCTGGCTCAAACTGCCGTTCTGGCCTTGCCTGGCCTATATGGCCGTGGGCAAGTTTCTGCGCTATCTGGTCATGACCAGCGTGCTGCTGTATCTGGTATGAGCCGATCCCAGTCCACAGGCCGGGTGGTGTCCACATGCACGGTCAGTGCTTCTTCCTGTGCCGAAAGGGGCCGGGCCGCCGCCCACTGCGCCTCGAGCACGTCCGGACCGGCCTCGGAGGCATCACCCCCCGCCTGCCGGCGTGCCCGCACCCGCGCGCGCAGCACCTCCAGCGGCGCCTCGAACGACAGAATGCGGCACGGCACCTGCATGCCGCTGGCCAGGGCCATGAACCGCGCCCGCAAGACCGGGTTCAGAAACGTGGCATCGACCAGCACCGTGTGCCCGGCGTCCAGCGCAGCGCGGGCCGCCTGCGCCAGCCGGTCGTAGGTGCGCTGCGAGGCTTCGCGGGTGTAGATACCGCCCGGCACCGCCGCACTGGAGTCCTGGGCCGCCAGGCCGAACAGGCGCTTGCGCTCCACATCGGCCCGCACGCGCACCACACCGCGCTGCTCGATCAGTGCCTGCGACTGTGTGCTTTTCCCCGCTCCCGAGAATCCATGGGCCAGCCACAGCGCGGCGGGCCGCATCCGGGTCGTGCGCGCCGCCAGTTCCAGGTAACGCTGGCGCTCCTGCATGCTGGCGGCGCGTGCGGCCCCCTGGGCCTGCGTACTGCGCATGCCTGCAACCCGGGCGCGCACCAGGGCGCGGTACACGCGGTAGTACGCAAGCACCTGCAGGCCGCCATAGTCGCCGGTGTGCTCCAGCCAGGCATTGAGAAAACGCCAGGCCAGGCCGGCGCGGCCCCGCGCCTCCAGGTCCATCACCAGAAAAGCACTGTCGGCCACGCAGTCGATCCAGCGCAGCGCGGGGTTGAACTCGATGGCGTCGAAGAGCTGCGGCACACCGTTGATGAGCACCAGGTTGGCCAGGTGCAGGTCCCCATGGCACTCACGCACCCGGCCGGCATGCAAGCGGGCCTCGAACACCGGAGCCAGCGCGGCGCCTTGCGTCTCGCACCACGGCGCCACCTGCTGCAGCCAGGGCGACTGCGCACCCTCCTCCTGCTGTTGCAATGCCTGCACACAGTCATGCACCGGACCCCGCACGGCCTGCGGCGTGCCCCAGCCCTGCCCTGGCTGCGCCACGGCAGCCTGCCCATGGAACTGCGCCACCTGGCGCGCCAAAGCATCGATGTGTGCAGGCTGCAGGCGCTGCTGCTCCAGCACATGGCTGAGCAGGTCTTCCTGCGCAAACCGGCGCATGTGCACGGCGGGCTCGGCATCGCCTCGGGCCTCGTCGGCGGGCAGCACGCGCAGCGCGCCGCCCTGGTCCTGCACGGCGACCAGCCCCCGGTAAAGGCCGGGAGCGGTGCGCCGGTTGATGCGCAGCTCTTCCAGGCAGGCCGCACGGCGCAGCGCGACGGTGCTGAAATCGAGGAAATCGAGCGCCAAAGGCTTCTTGAACTTGTAGACACCATCGCCCGCCAGCAGCAGCCAGGAGATATGGGTCTCGATGCACTCCACCGTCTCGACCGCATGGCCAAACGCCTGCGGCTGCCGCTGCAACTGGCGTACCAGGGCCGCGACTGCCTCAAAGTCACCGGCCTGCATGGTCAGGGCGCCCGCACGCGCACCCGCGCGCCATCGGCCAGCGCCGTGGGCGGATACACCACCACCTGCGCGCCGGCCTGCAGGCCTTCGCGCACCCAGGCATGGGTGCTGCCGCGGGCTTCCAGCACCACGGGCACGCGGTGGGCATGGCCGCCGTCCACCACAAACACCGCCATGCGGGGTGGGGGCGTTTCTGCACTGCTGCCAGGGCCAGCCGTCTCGTTCACGGGCAGCGGGAACAGCGCGCTGACGGGCACCAGCGTGGCATCGGGCGCCTCCCGGGTCAGCACGCGCACCACCACACGGTAGCCGTCGCCCAGGGCAGCCCACTGCGCGGGCGGGCTGGTCAGGTCAATGAGCACGTTCACACGCTGCTCCTCGACCCCCAGGGCCGACACCTTGGTGAACGCCGCCGGCTCCACACTGCGCACGCGCCCCTGCAGCACACCGGGACCGCCCCAGCGCTCGATACGCACGGGGCTGCCCGCACGCACCTGCAAGGCATCGGTGGACAGCAGCGGCGCCACCACCTCCAGCTGCGTGGTGTCGCCCAGCTCCACCAGCACCGTACCCAGCGCCACCATAGCTTCGCTGGCCTGGGCCACGCGCAGCACCCTGCCCGAGACCGGGGCGCGCACCTCAAACTCCCGGGCGCCGGGGGCGCTGCCCGGGCGCTGCACCACCTCCAGCGCAGCGCGGGCCTGCGCCAGGTCGGCACGCGCCGCGCGCTGGTCCTGCTGCGCGACCTCGACATCCTTGCGGGCCAATGCAAGCGCCAGGCGCTCGGCATCGCGCCGCGCGGGGGCGACAAAGCCCTGTTGCGCCAGCTGCTCGGTGCGGCGCGCATCGCCCTCGGCTTGCTCCAGCGCCGTACGGCTGCGTTCCATGCGCACGTCGGCCCGCTGCACCCCCGCCTGCGCGGCTTCCACCCGGGCCTGCTGCTCGCGCAGGCTGCGCGCATCGAGCAAGGCGGGCAAGGCCGGTGTGATGCGCGCCAGCACATCGCCCGCCTGTACCGCATCGCCTTCGCGCAGGTCCATGCGCAGCAGGCGTCCCGCCAGCGGGGCCGAAACGCTGTAGCGGTCCCGCAGGCGGGTGCGGGCATCGTCGTCTATGCCTGCTTCGAAGCGGCCCTGCACTACTGGCGCCACTTCGACCTGCACCGGCCGGGGTGCAAACGCCCAGGCCAGCAGCGCGGCCAGCGCCAGCGCGGCAGCGCCGCCGTATGCCATGGTTTTCTTGTGCATTGCGGTTGTTTCTCCTCGTGTCGTTTCCAAAGCCTGCGCGGCAGGGTCATTCGCGCGTTTTGAGGGCGGCCACCATGTCCAGCCGGTCGATCTGCCGCCGCACCACCAGGGCGCTGGCCGCACCGGCCGCCACCACGCACAGCCCGGCGACGGCATAGGTGCGCGCGCTGATGACCACCGGGAACAAGAACTGGTCGTTCTTGAGCAGCTCCACCAGCAGATGCACCAGCCCCCAGCCCATGGCCATGCCCAGCGGCAGGGCCAGCGCAATGCCAATGGCCAGCTCGCCCAGCAGCAGTGCCGAGACCTCGCCGCGCGTAAAGCCCAGCACACGCAGGCTGGCCAGCTCCCAGGTGCGTTCGGCCAGCGCAATGCGTGCATTGTTGTAGACCACCCCCACCGCGATCACCGAGGCAAACAAGGTGAGGATGGTGCTCATGATGCGCACATTGCGCGCACTCACATCTTCCATGTTGCGCAGCAAGGTGGCCTTGCTGAAGGCCCCGGCCACCCGCGGCAGGGCCTTGGTGGCCTCGAGAAAGCGCGACTCGGCGCCCGGCTCCAGCGCCACGGCGAACTGCGACGCCAGGTCGCCCTCGCGCAGCCAGCGGTTGAGCGTGGCCCGGGGCACATAGGCGTTCAGCCCCATCATCTCGCGCGCCGTGGCGTCCACGCGCACCTCCAGCGTGCGCTGCCGGCCTTCGAGCACTTCCACGCGCAGCACATCACCCACGCGCACACCGAGCTTGTCGGCCAGCCGGTCGGTGAGCAGCAGGCCCGAGGCTGGCGGCACGCTTTGCCTGCCTTGCACATCGATGATGCGCTGCAGCTGCGCTGCAGGCACCACGCCCTGCAGGCCCACCCGTTCGCTGCGGTGCCCATACACCAGGCGCACCGGCACGCTGCGCCCCGGCTCCACCGCCGTGACACCCGGCAGGCGTGCCAGCTGCAGCGCGGCCAGCGCATCCACCGGCTCGGCCATCCAGACGTTGACGTCGCTGCGCATGGACAGCTCGAACGTGGTGTCCACGATATGGTCGATGGCATCGCGGAAGAAGTTGCCCATGACCACGATGGCCACCGCCGCCGCCGTGCCGCCAATGGTCAGCAGCGTGCGCAGCGGCCTGCGCTCCATGTTGCGCAGCACCATGCGCAGGCCTGCGGGCATGCCCCGCACGCCCAGCCGCTCGAACACCGTGCGCCGGTACTGGCCCGGTGCAGGCGGGCGCATGGCCTCGGCCGGAGCCAGGCGTACCGTGGCCCCGACGGCGCTGAGCGTGCCCAGCAGCGCGGTCGCACCCGTCACACCCGAGCCCACCAGCACCAGCCAGGGCGCCAGGCGGTACGCGAACGCGGGAAATCGAAAGAACTCGGCATACAGCCCCGTCAGCAGCGCCCCCATCCAATAGCCCAGCGCGGCCCCCAGCGCCAGCCCGACCAGCACGATCACCGCCACCATCTTCAGGTAGTGCGCGGCAATGGCCCCGTTGGCATAGCCCAGGGCCTTGAGCGCAGCAATCTGTTCGCGCTGCGTGGACACCAGGCGCGAGAGCACCACGTGCAGCAAGAACGCGGCCACCGCCAGAAAAATGGCGGGCAGCACGGTGCCCATCACGCGCTGCTCCTTGATCTCGTTGTCCAGCATGGCGTGCGATGCCTGGTCGGCCCGGCCATGCGCGTCGCGCCCACCGTACGGCGCCAGCAGGCGCGAGAGGGCATCGAGCACGGCGGGCTCGGAGGCCTGGGGCGCCAGCTTGACGGCGACGCGGTTGAACGCGCCCTGCATGTCATAGGCTGCGGCCAGGGCCTCGTGGTCCACCCAGAACACCCCAAAGCCGCGCATGTCGGGCATGCCCGCCATGCCGGCAAAGATGTACTCGGGCGAGAGCGCCGTGCCCACAATGTGCAGCACGCGGCGCTTGCCATTGACCAGCGCGGTCAGCTCGTCGCCGGGGCGCAGGCCGCGCACGCTGGCAAATCCGTCCGAGACCAGCGCGTCCAGGGCCCCATCGCTGCGGCCCGCGCCGTGTGCCGCCGCCAGGGCGCGGCCGGTGTGCACGGTCACCTGGTTCATGCGCTGGGGGTGGCGCAGGTCCATGCCGATGAGCTGGCCAATGATGGGATCGGCCAGGCCCGCCATTTCCACGCGCACCACCTGCTCCACCGTGGTCTGCACATCGGCCACGCCGGGCACGCCGCGCAGCACCTCGGCCAGGGACTGGGGGGCGCGCTTGACGATGGCGAACGCATCGGCAAAACGTCCCTGCGCATAAAAGCTCTCGCGTGCCAGCGCCAGCGAATCCACCGCCGAAAGGCTGGAAACGAAGGCACCCAGGCCGCTGGCCACCACCAGCGCAATCGTCAGCGCCTGGCTCCACATGCGCCACAGGTCGCGCAGCAGCTTGCGGTCCAGGGCTTTGAAGATGGGCGAGTAGATCACCACGACAGCTCGGAAGGCTTCAGGCGCTGCGCGTTGCGCTCCACGCGCAGGATGGTGCCGTCGCCCAGGTACACCACACGGTCGGCCATGGCAGCAATGGCTGCGTTGTGCGTGATGACCACCGCCGTGGTGCCCAGCTCGGCATTGATGCGGGCAATCACCTCCAGCACCATCTTGCCGGTCTGGTAGTCCAGCGCCCCGGTGGGTTCGTCGCACAGCAGCACCGCCGGGCGCTTGACGATGGCCCGCGCAATGGCCACGCGCTGCTGCTCGCCGCCCGAGAGCTGGGCCGGAAAGTGGTGCTGGCGCGGCGCAAGGCCGACCATGGCGACGGCCTCGTCGATAGGCATGGGGTTGGCTGCGATGTCGGTCACCAGCGCCACGTTCTCGCGCACCGTGAGGCTGGGAATCAGGTTGTAGAACTGGAAGACAAAACCCACATGCTCACGCCGGTAGGCCGTGAGGGCGGCCTCACTGGCGCCCGTGAGCCGCTGGTCGGCAAACCAGACCTCGCCCGTGCTGGGCACATCCAGCCCGCCCAGAATGTTCAGCAAGGTGGATTTGCCACTGCCCGAAGCCCCCAGCAGAACGACGAATTCGCCCTGCACGATGTCCAGGTTCACATCGTGCAGCGCATGCACCTCGACCGCACCGGTACGGTAGGTTTTGCCTACCCCCTGGGCGCGGAACACCACGGATGCGCCCGAGCCCCCCTGGACACGGGCGCCATCGGACGGCAAGGCTTGGGAGGCAGCGGCAGGCGCCTGGAAAGACAGCGGCATGGCCTTGCAGTGTGCCTGCTGCTTGACGGGTGTCAACCGACTGGATCAAGGAACCGGGGGAATGGAGTGATCCCGATACAACGCCTTTTTTGCTATATAAAACATAGCTATAAGCGCTTGATGGTAAAGCGTTATAGCCCTAAAACACTCAAACCTCCGGCACCAGGCGCCGCCCGTGCCGCACCGCAGTAATCACCATGCCCGCGGCGTCCTGCGCATCGGGGTCTTCCCCCAGCAGCTCCACGGTGACGGACGGGTCGCCCTTGGTCACGGGTTCTTCCACCACCACCTGATTGCGCCCGCCTTCCTTGGCCATGTACATGGCCGTGTCAGAGCGCGAGAAGAACTCCAGCACCGATTCGCCCGGGATGTACTGCGTGACGCCGATGGACACCGACACCCGGCTCTTGAGCAGGCCCGTCCAGGGGTGTCCCTCGACCTGCGCGCGGATCCGCTCGCAGGTGTTGAGCGCGGGCAGCAGCGAGGTGGCCGGAAAGATCAGCAAAAACTCCTCGCCCCCATAGCGGCCAAAAATGTCTCCGGCCCGCACGTTCTCCTGGGCCACACGGGCAAAGCTGCGCAGCACCTCGTCGCCGCCCAGGTGGCCCAGTTCGTCGTTGATGCGCTTGAAGTGGTCCAGGTCGATCACGGCCAGGCACAGGGGAATGCCCGTCTCGTCGGCCAGCTGCTTCTGCTCTTCCAGTGCGGCCACGATATAGCGGCGGTTGAAGCACCCCAGCAGCGTGTCGCGCTGGGCGTCTTCCTGGATGTTCTTCATCTTGCGGCTGGCCCGGTGCAGGATGCGCTGCAGCATCTGCACCTTGCCCACCAGATGGATGAAGCCCGGCAGCGACACCGCCAGCGCCACGAAGTGCAGGACCTCCAGCCGCAGCAGTGCCTCGTTCTGCTGCGCGGTGTAATGCAGCGCGATCACCACCGCATAGCCCGACAGCAGCGCCCACGCCACCAGATACGCTGTCTTGCGCGGGATCCGGTACATGCCGTAGGCAATGGCCACGAAGCTGAACGGCGCCAGCAGAATCTGCGTGGCCGGATCGAGGTAGACCATCAGCAGCATGCAGGCCAGCGCGCACACCACAATGGGCAGCTTGAGGCGCTTCTCGCGCGCCCGCATGTGCAGGCCCGATTTGAAAACACCCAGGAAAACCAGCAAAAGACCCACAATCAGGCCCGACAGCACATACAGCGTGCGCGGCTGCACCATGTCCAGCGCCTGAAAAACCAGCGCCGCAGCCAGGTACAACCCGACCAGGGTCAGGGCGATCAACCACTTCTGGGCATTGGTGCGCCGTCCGCCCGCCCCCGTGGCATCGACCCGGCGGCGCGCCTGCTGCAAGAGCACCGCCGACGAATCGTCGAAATCCATGCTGACATCGGTCAATGGAAAGGCTTCTGACGCAGCGTACTGGGGCTTCCCGCTTTTAAAGATCATGGTCAGAAGGGTGGCGGCAGCCATGGTGCATGAAGGGTTGGGAACACCGTCGGTTGTCGAAACAAAGAAGGGAGCGCCAGCAACAGTGCACGAACGCAAACACGCTTTGTTACATGGCCGGGCAAAAAAAACCGTCCCTTGAGACTTTCCGCCCCCTGCCTGCGCCAGCGGCAAGCTGGGCATCATAAGGAGAAGTTCCACCGGCCTCCTCCGTGTTTACCAGTAGACGCCCCAGACAATCGCACAGGGCTGATGTATCACAAGGCCGGTCGTGTGCGGGCCCATCCGCCTTCGAGCGAATACACCAGCAGCGCCGTCCAGATCAGTATGAAACCGACCAGGCGGGAGGCTTCGAACGGTTCATGGAACAGCCAGACACCCAGCGCAAATTGCAGGCTGGGTGAGAGGTATTGAAGGATGCCCATCGTCGCCAAGGGAATCCGCCGTGCACCCGCAGCGAACAGCAGCAAGGGAATGGCGGTGATGGGCCCCGCCAGCAGCAGCCAGCCCAGCGCGGCTGCATCGCCATGCGCCAGCGCCCCCCGACCCTGCCCGGCCCACACACCCAGAACAATGGCTGCCACGGGCGCCAGCAGCATGGTCTCCAGGGCCAACCCTTCCAGCGCCCCCAGCACGGCCACCTTGCGCAGCAGGCCATAAAAACCAAACGTGATCGCCAACACCAGCGCAATCCAGGGCAGGCGCCCCGATTGCACCGTCAGCCACAGCACCCCGGCCGCTGCCACGGCCACCGCCAGCCACTGGCCCGGGCGCGGACGCTCGTGCAAAAAGAAATACCCCAGCGCCACGCTGACCAGCGGCAGGATGAAGTAGCCCAGACTGGCGTCCACCACATGGCCATTGTTCACGGCCCAGACATAAGTCAGCCAGTTGGCCGACAGCAGCAGCGCCGAAGCGGCAAACGCCCCCAGCACACGGGGCTGGCGCAGCAGCGCGGCCATCCAGGCCCATTGCCGCCG